>QUBZ01000020.1 GCA_014338005.1 Chloroflexota bacterium
GGAGGTCGTGGCCTTCGACGCTTCCGAGTTCGCCATCGAGCTGCTGCGCGAAGGCACTGTCACCGAAGTCATCGCCCAGAAACCCGCCGATATGGGTTACATGGGCGTCATTACGGCGATGGCCTACACGCGCGGCGTAACCAGTATGCCGAAGCGCATCCCGACCGGCTACGCCGTGATGCGCCAGGACAACATTGACGACCCCGACATCGCTCGTTTCATCTACAAGGAGCAGTAAAACGGCGCGTGGTATAACCACCCTGCTGCCGAATTTCGGGGTATAATCACCAACACATAGGGGCGCAGCGTACTGCGCCCCTGATACAAAAATATCGAATCCGTTTTCCTCAATGCTGGTTTTATATCTGGACTATTCCCCATGACAACGACAACCATACCCATCCGGCGAAGCGCCGAAACCCGCGACCAGATCGTCAACATCCTGGCAAGAACGTGGTCGCTCGTTTTTCTGCTGGGGATGATTATTTTTTTCTCGGCCACCGGCCCAGGCTTTTTGACCGTCCGCAACATCTCTAACATCCTGGTTTCCAGCACGCTTGTGATGCTGATGTCCATCGGGCAAACCTATGTCATCATCACCGCCGGCATTGACCTGTCGCTGGGCTGGACGGTCGGCCTGGCGTCGGTCGTCGGCGCAACCACTATGCGTAACCTGGCGAACGGCGGCATGGAACCGGTCACAGCAATCGGCATTGGCGCGGTCGCAGGGCTGGCGGTATCGTTGATACCCGGTCTGGTCAACGGTGTGCTGGTCGCCAAAATCAAAGTGCCTCCGTTTATCGCCACGCTCGGCATGTTAGGCGTGATTCGGGGCGCGGCCTTTCTTCTCACAGACGGCCAGAACGTCGTTGGTAATCTGCCCTCTGCCGTGCGCGATTCGCTGCGCGTCGTCGGCAACGGCAGTTTGCTGTTTTATGTCCCGGAGGCCGGCTTCACCTGGTTCAGCCAGCCTCCCGACCTGTCCGCCGAACAACTGCGGACGCTGCAAAAACTCGCCCCCTACCCGGTGCTGATTGTAGCGGCAGTCGTCATCATTTTCGCCTTCATCCTGGGGCGAACTCAGTTCGGGCGGCATACCTATGCCATCGGCGGCAGCAAGGACGCTGCGCTGCGCGCCGGCATCAACGTAGATCGCCACCTGCTGCTCATCTATGTCTTGGCCGCGTTCACGGCGGGTATCGCGGGCGTGATGCACATCTTCCGTTTCACAGCGGGGTCGCCGCTGGCGGGCGAACAGGCGCTGCTCGATTCGGTCGCGGCAGTGGTAATCGGCGGCACGAACCTATTCGGCGGTGAAGGCCGGCTGAGCGGCAGCGTTATCGGTGCGCTCATCATCGCTGTTCTGCAAACCGGCCTGGTCATCCTGGCGGTAGATGCGCTGTGGCAGTTCGTTGTGGTTGGTATTATCATCATCATCGCTGTCCTGGTGAACCAGTTCCAGGCTTACCTGGAGAGGCAGAAAGCTCATGAATAGTCAGACACCGATTCTACAGGCCAGGCAGGTTTCCAAGTTTTTCGGCGGTTTGACGGCGCTGGATAAAGTGGATTTTGAGGTGTATCCGGGCGAGGTTGTGGCCCTGCTGGGCGATAACGGCGCCGGCAAATCCACCCTTATCAAGTGTGTCTCCGGCGTTTACCGCCCCGAACACGGCGAAATCGTCTTTAACGGCCAGATCATCACCTATCACAGCCCGGCAGCTATCCGCGATTTAGGCATCGAAACCATCTATCAAGACCTGGCGCTGGCCGAAAACCTGGATGTCGGCGGAAATGTTTTCCTGGGCAAAGAGAAAAAAAGACGTTTTTTAGGGCTGCTGCGTGTGCTGGATGACGATTACATGCGCGGTGAAGCTAAGGAAGTGCTGGAACGCCTGGACATTCATATCCCATCCTTAAAACAAAAACTGGTGAATCTGTCCGGCGGCCAGCGGCAGGCGGTCGCCATCGCCCGCGCCCTCTACTGGAATGCCAAACTGTTGATTATGGACGAGCCGACGGCGGCGCTTGGCGTGCCGGAACAGCGAAAAGTGCTGGGGCTGGTCAAATCGCTGCGCGAGCATAACATCCCGGTTATCATCATCAGCCACACCATGCAGGATGTGCTGGAAGTGGCCGACCGGATGGTGGTCATGCGGCGCGGTCGCGTGGTAGCGAATCTGCCGCGCAGCGAAGCTGATGCAGAAGTCCTGGTCAAACATATCGTCGGCGCGACCGAAGCTGCGTAGGTGCGTATGCCGTTTGATCTATTGACCTTTGGGGAAGCCCTGGTCGAAGTGATGCGTACCGGCCTCGATCAACCGCTGGAGCGCCCCGGCCCGTTCATCGGCCCCTACCCCAGCGGCGCGCCTTTCATCTTCGCCGTCCAGGCGGCCCGGCTGGGCGCACAAGCGGCTGCCATCGGCGCGATTGGTGACGACGCTTTTGGCCGCTGTCTGCTCAACCAGCTCACCCAGGATGGCGTGAACTGCCAGGGCGTGCGGACGCTGCCCGGCCAGACCACCGGCGTAGCTTTTGTGGCCTATTCCAGCGATGGCTCGCGCGATTTTGTGTTTCATCTGCGCCATGCCGCCGCCGGACAGATTTCGCCGGCGCTGCTGGATGAAAGGCTGTTTGACGGCTTGAAGGCGCTGCATCTGATGGGTTCAACACTGTCCATTCATGATGATGCGCTGCAAACCGGCCTTAAGGCGCTGGAAATGGCGCAGGCGGCAGGGGCTAAAATCAGCTTCGACCCCAACCTGCGCCCACAGTTAATGCCGCCTGACCGGGCGCGCGGGGCATTCGCCCCATTTCTTCAGGCCGCCGATGTCATCCTGCCGACAGTGGAGGAAGCTCTGCTGCTCACCGGCCAGGCCGCGCTCGAAGGTGCCATTCAAACGCTGCTGGCGGCAAAACCGGAGCGCATCGTAATCGTCACCCAGGGCAAAGCCGGCTGCACCGTGTATACTCAGGATGGCGCGCTGACCATCCCCGGTTTTCCCGTCGAAGAAATAGACCCGACCGGAGCGGGAGACTGCTTCGACGCCGGTTTCCTCGTGCGCTGGCTGGCCGGCGATTCGCCGGCTGCGGCGGCACGTTTTGCCAACGCCTGCGGCGCGCTGGCCGTCACGGCCCAGGGGCCAATGGCGGGGGCAAAAACTTTCGATGTTGTAGAGGCATTCATTCAAGAGAGGCTCGGTTGATGCTCGACCTGACAACCCTAACGCGGGAAGACCTGGAACGCCACAGCGTGGACATGCGCCAGTTCATCCATTTTCAGCGCGCAACCCTACCGAGTGGGATGCGAATCGTTGAAGCCTATAACAGCAGCGGGCTGACCTTTACGATTCTGCTGGATCGCGGCCTGGACATCTGGTCGGCGCACTACAAGGGCATTCCGCTGACCTGGATCAGCCAGGGATCGCCCTACCTGCCGGACTTCGGCCAGAATTTCCTCCAGCAGTTTAACGGTGGCCTGCTGACCACCTGCGGCCTGGTTCATGTCGGCCCACCCGAAACCGACGATCAGACCGGCGAACAGCGCGACCTGCATGGGCGCTTTAACCGCCTGCGCGCCGAAAATGTGCAAATTCTGCCCGTCTGGCTAAAAGATAAAGTCAACGAGCAGGAATATTACACCCTGGAACTCAGCGGTTTGATTGCCGAGTCGCGTTTATTTGGCGAACAACTGCGCCTCGAACGCACCTACTTTATGACGCTGGGCAAGCCGCAGATTGATATTTTCGACAAAGTAACCAACGTCGGTGACGAACCGGCCCCCCTGATGCTGCTGTATCATTTTAACGTCGGTTTTCCGCTGGTTTCCGAAGGCGCTAAACTATACACGCCGCACCATGCCGTTTACGCACGCAACGAAACCGCCCGCTCCGGCCTACATCGCTGGGCAGACTACGACGCCCCCACGCCCGGTTACGTCGAACAGGTCTTTTTCCACCATGTTAAAACTATCAGCAGCGGCGGCACTGCCGAAGCCGCCCTTTTGCATGATGATTTCGGCCTTTCCGTCGCCTGGGAAACGCTCAACCTGCCCTATTTAACCCAGTGGAAAAATACGCGGCAGGGAATCTATGTCTCCGGCATCGAGCCAGGCAACTGCATCCCCGAAGGCCAGATGGCGGCGCGGCGTAATGGCCGGCTGGTGATGATCGAACCGGGGCGCGAAAATGCCCGGCGTTTCCACTGCCGGTTGAGCATCCTCGACGGCGCGGAAGCGGTGGCCGACTGCAAAAATCGCATCGAGGAAATGCGCCAGAAAGGCGCGCCGGTTGAAGGGTGCAGGCTTGATGATTACGCCGGATAAGGCGCTGCCGGCAGGGGATGAAGTGCGATTTTTCACCGGAGGGCGGCATATATGGCCGATGTGATCGTCAGTGGGCATCTCTGCCTCGATCTTATCCCGCGTATGGAACATGTGCCGTTAGGCGTGTTAGGCGCGCCGGGACGGCTGTCGGAAGTCGGCGCACTGGATTTCGCCACCGGGGGCGCGGTATCGAATACCGGCCTGGCGCTGCACCGCCTGGGTGTAAATGTGCGCCTGATGGCAACCGTCGGCGAAGACCTGATCGGCCAGGTTATTACCCGCATCCTCGAAGACCGCGACCCGGCGCTCACCCAGCTCATAACGGTCGCATCCGGCCAGCCGGGGTCATACACCATCGTTTTATCGCCGCAGCGGGTTGACCGCATCTTCCTCCACTGCACCGGCACCAACAGTGTCTTCGGCGTCGCCAACATAGATTTTTCGCTGCTGGCCGGGGCTAAAATCTTTCACCTGGGTTATCCCCCCCTGCTGCCGCGTTTGATGGCCGACGATGGCGCGGAATTACAGGCGATTTACCAACAGGCGCAGGCCGCCGGCGTGGTTACGTCCCTGGACATGACCTTACCCGACCCCAACGGACTCAGCGGCCAGGCCAACTGGGTGGAAATCCTACGCCGCACCCTGCCTCATACTGACATTTTTCTGCCTAGCATCGAAGAAATTCTGTTTATGCTGCGCCGGACGGAATACATGGCCTGGCGAGATAACCTGCGCCCCCAACTGACTGCGGAGTATTTGCGGGCGGTGGCCGATGAACTGTTGAGTATGGGCGTCGCCATTGCAGGTTTCAAACTGGGTGATCTGGGCTTATACTTAAAAACCGCCGGCGCCGATCGTTTACGACAGCTCGCGCCGCTGAACCTACCCGTCGAAGCCTGGGCTGACCGGGAGCTGTACACACCGGCTTATGAAGTAGCCGTCGCTGGCACCACCGGAGCGGGTGATTCGGCCTATGCCGGTTTCCTGGCGGCGCTGCTGCGAGGCATGACCCCCGACGAAGCCTCTCAATGGGCCTGTGCCGTCGGCGCGTGTAACGTCGAAGCTGCCGATGCTGCCAGCGGCATCCGCACCTGGGAAGCCACTTCCGCCCGGATGCGCGCCGGCTGGCCCACGCGGCAGGCTCGCCCGCCCGGCTTTTAAGCCGGTTTGTAACCTGTGGATAGTCCTCTGACAAGGAGTTCAACAACGTGAAACAAACCCTCTCCCCCGGTCGCTGGCGTGGTTTAAAAACCACCAGCACGCGCCATAACGTTTTTACAATCCTGGCCTTCGACCAGCGCGGCACGTATCGCAAGATGCTCCCCCCGGATACAGATTATGACACGGCAGCGCAGATTAAATGCGAGGTCGTCACGGCACTCTCTTATGAATCGAGCGCCATCCTGCTGGACAGCTATTACGGACTGCAAGCCGCCCTGAGCATGAGCGGCAGCAGCGGCCTGCTGATGGCGCTGGAAGAGAGCGGCTACAGCGGCGATTCCACGTACCGCCGCATCGTTTTTAATCCCAATTGGACGGTCGCCAAAATTAAGCAGGTGGGCGCGTCGGCCATTAAACTGCTGGCCTATTATCATCCTCATTCCGGCGCGCTGGCAGAGGAAGTCGAAAACGTTATCGCTAGGGTGCGCGACGAATGTCATCAGCATGACATCACCCTGTTCCTTGAGCCGGTATCCTACAGCCTGGATGCTGCCGTCCCGAAGGACAGCGAAACCTTTGCCCGGCTTCGCCCGCAGATTGTGCGCGATACAGCAGACCGGCTCAGCAAGCTCCAGCCAGATGTCTTAAAACTCGAATTTCCGGTGGATATCAGCTACGACAAAGATGAGAACTCGTGGCGCGCGGCCTGTGAGGCTGTCAGCCAGGCATCCGACGTTCCCTGGGTACTGCTCAGCGCCGGGGTGGATTTTGAGATGTTCGAGCGCCAGACGCGCATCGCCTGCGAAGCGGGCGCCAGCGGCTTCCTGGCCGGGCGCGCCATCTGGAAAGAATCGGTCGTTATGTCGCCGGAAGACCGCCAGCGATTCCTCGAAACGACAGCATCCGACCGCCTGCGCCGGCTGACCGCGATCACAAATGAATATGCCCGCCCCTGGACGGAATTTTATACCCCGATTCCATCAACCGCCGACTGGTTCGTCAATTACCCGGCGCTGGCGTAAAGGCAGCCGTAAAACGATAAAAACGCGCCGCGAAAAACCTCGCGGCGCGTCGTGTTTTCGCCCTCAGGATGCAGGCGATCAGGCCTTCTCTTCGCCGTCTTTTTCCTCCAGCTTGACGCGCTCGATGGCGGCCACGATTTCGTCAACGGCAGAATTAAACAGCTTGCGATACCCTTCCACCATTTCTTTGAGCGCAGCTTCGCCGTGTTTTTTAAATTCGGCGGGGATCAGGCTTTCGACCGCTTTGGTCGCTTCGGTAATCGCCTTCTTCTGATGGTCAACGAATTCTTCAAACATGCCCTCTTCTTCGGGGGTCAGGGCTTCCTTATCCGGTTTTGCTTCGCCTTTCACGATTAAAAGCCTCCTTAGTTCCGAACACTTTTTGCGCGAACGGACAACCTCAACCTTCCGGGGATGCTGACAACCCGGCATATCCCTGGAAATATTAAAGGGTTAATTTCACCTTAACCCGCTTTGGGCTTTTTCCATAAGTGCCGGATGTAAGAAAATGCGCGTGATTTTTTTCACACACCATGCTACCTAACCATCGGTCAGCGAAGCCGCCATGATAAGCAGATCGTGGGTGCGTTCGTCGCGCGTTTTAATCCAGTCCGTCAGCAGTGCCTCCGCTTTAAAGCCGGCTTCTTCAACCATATGCTGCGCGCCTTTATCCTCGATGGTGAGGTAAATTGTCACTTTATCGAGCGACATCTCCCGCGCCAGCGCCATCAGCTCGCGTACCAGCCGCTTACCCACGCCCCGATTACGATAAGGTGAACTAACCAGAATGCGGATTTCCCCCAGGTGGCGATTCCAGAACAGCTGGTTATAGTACAGCGTGCCGTAGCCGACCAGCCGGCCTTCATCTTCCACCATCACGCTGATGGCGCGGTTACATTCAATATCTTTAATCCAGGCGTCCACTGCTTCCGGCTGCGTGATGTCCCGCCGCATAAATGACAGGTCGGCTTCAGATAAACCGCGCGCAAAATTCAGAATGGCCTGGCGATCTTTCGCCTCCATCAGCCGGAACACATACTTCGTTCCGTTGATAGAGGCGCTCTTCGGAAAATCCTTTTTGAGCATTCACACCTCCCCAGTGTGGTCTGCGTTATAACCCGGATGTTTCGCCTCACGAAATCATCTGGGCGCTGCGAATCAATTCCTGCGCGGACTGCGTAAATGGCAGCAGCCGGGCGATCGAGCCTTTTTTCAGACGCAGCTTGCCGCGCATAATCATCACCAGCGGCGGGGTTTTGCCGCTCAAAACCTCCATCCAGCTTGGGTAATCGCCTTCAATGACAAACGCGGCAGCCGCGTTCGCCTCAGCCGGGGGCAGGCTGCGCGCCCCCCGGCAAACCCCTTTGTGCAAATCCATCAGCACCGCCGTATCTCGCTGGAATCCATGCCGGGGCGCAGCTTTCATAATAAATGCCAGCGCGCCGGCTTCCCAACGGGTCGAGGCTTTATAATAATCCCGGTTCCCGTTGATCGCTTCCCGATAAGCCAACGCCCATTCTTCTGAGAATAATTTGGGTTTAGCCGGAGGTTCGGCCTTTGGCGGATAAACAATGGCTTCCGGCTGTTGGGCAGCGGCCTGGTACGCCTCGGTGTCTGCCGCCGGGAGCGCCGGTTCAGCCTGACCGACCAGAACGTGGCCGTTGGGAGGGGGTATTTCCACCGGCACTTCGACCATCGGCGCGCCGGCCATCTCGGCCTGGCTGATGACTTCAAAACCGTTGGCGCGCTCGGTCATGGGCGCGTCTTCGGGTTCGCCGGCGCTTACTTCCGGCCCGGCCTCATCGGGCGGGGCGGCCATCTCGCTGGTTTCTGCTTCCACCGCCTCTACGGTGGGATTTACCGGCTTGGTTTCGGCGGCGGTTTTATCGTGAACGACATCAGCCGGAGGCGGCGTCTCAGCGGCGATCGCTACTGCTGACGGCACAGCTTCAGGCTGCGGCGCGGGCGGCGGGGCAGCTTCGGCGCGCGGGCGCTCGATGACGACCGGCTCCATCTCCGGCACGTTGGCGGCACGGCGCAGCGACAGAAAAGACAGTTTGAGATAGCCGGCCAGTTCGGTCACATCCGGCACGATACCCGCGTCGGCCACCAGCGTCATGCTGATCTTCTGGTTATAGCTCGTCACCACACACGCCAGCCCCATTGATGGATTGAGCGGGAAATAACCAAATGTGTGCAGCATTTGATGTCCCAGCAGGTAAATCGGGATTTGCGGCCCGGCCACGTTCGTACACCAGGTATGCGCCAGCAGCGAAAAGGCCGTCGGGGCAACCTGCCAAATCAACGGCTGTGCCACCGACGGCATCAGCGAGGGTATCGTCAGCATCAGGTCAAGCCCTTTGGACAGCGACGACTCTTTCATCACCTGGGTGTATTCACTCACCGCGCGCAGCCGCTCCAGCGGGTCATCAATCCCAAATGGGATGTCTATCGGCAGCACCGAAATACGGTTGCCGAATTCTCCCTTTTCATCTTCCAACCGCATACTCACCGGGACAAGCACGCGCACGAACGCCTGTCTGATTTTTTCACCGACCTGTCGAGTGTACCGATCCAGCGCGCCCGTCAATACCGCCAGCATCACATCGTTCACCGACGCACTGCGACCGGAGCGAATCGCCCGCACTTCCGCCAGCGAAAACTCAGCCCACCCCAGGGTGATCTTACCCGTGTTTTTGCCGTTAATCGGCAGCTTTTCAATCGGCTTCAGATTGCCATTAATCAGATAGGCCAGACCGATCAGCGCCTTAAGCCGCCTTTCTTTATCGGCAAAAACCCCGGCCAGCGACAGCAGGTCGCCGCCAACTTTTCTGAACATATTAAACTTGTGTGGAACATCACGCTTAAACGATTCCGCGATCAGTTTGCCGGGACTGGGAAGATAGGGCGGGTCATAAACCGGCTTTTTGGGATTCGGCACCACTTCCGGCGTCAGGTCTAACAGCAGCGTGAACAGCTCAATAGCCGCCAGGCCGTCCACCATGCAGTGATGAATCTTAAAAAACACCCCCGTTCGATCCCCTTCCAGGCCTTCGATCAGGTGGATTTCCCACAGCGGTTTATTACGATCTAACATGCCGGAAACCAGATGGCCGGCCAGTTCGCGCAGTTGTTCATCCGTCCCCGGCGGCTCAAGCTCGACCCGAAAAACATGATTGCCAACGTAAAAGTCCGGGTCGAAAGCCCACATAGGCTGCCCCAGGCTCAACGGTGCCTGAATTATGCGCTGCTGGTAAAGGGGAACCTGGTAGATACGCGCGTCAATCAATTTCAGAAATGCATCAAACGGTATTTTCCCCTCAAAAATGGTCAGAGCGCCGATATTCATAGGTGATTCCGGCGTGTCTACCATGAAAAAAGCTGTATCTACCGGACCGAGTATCTGCATGTGTTTCCCCTGCTTCACCACTTTTCCCCTTTCTCGCGCTTAATCAATAAAAGATGTTCCCACACTAAACAGCTTCAGTAGGCGCTTTATTCAACGCTTTAAACGCAGCCAGCTCGCCGCTGCGAATCATCTTCTTTTGCGCGTCCGGGTTAAACGAAAACTCCGGCGCAGTGAAAAACTCCACATCCTCCGGGTCGGGTTGAATCCAGATAATCTCCTTATCGGGATTCTGCTGCTGGTAAATCTGCCGCCACACGGCGATACGTTCGCTTAAAACGATGGACGTGGATTGTTTAACGATGTTCACCCACCCCAGGTCTTTGACGCTGCCCCCCTCACCCAGATACAGCGGCTGGTAGGTGTGCGAAATGATGATTTTATCGGCCAGACGCACGCCGATGTCCGCCGAAAGCGTCTGTTTGATCTCACCATCCACGTAATATTTGCCGTTCACCTTCACTGGCTCGAACATGCCCGGAATACAGGTAGAGGCGCGTACAGCCTTATGAATGGGTATGTTCGTCATGAAGATGTTCTCGCCATCCTCAAATTCATAGATGCCGTTGAACACACCGCGCTTGCGGCAGTCCAGGCAGGTCGCCACGACGTATAAATCAATTTCGGTATGGGCAAAATCGGTGGATGGCAGCAGGGATTTAAACAGATTTTCCAGCGCGATGGCATCAAAAAAGCCGCTGATATGCGACTGGCTCTCGATCAGCCGGTCAAGCGCCTCGGCCACCAGATCGCGGTTATACAGCATCGGCAGCGAAGCCAGAAAACGCAGCCCGGCATACCCGGTGAGCAAAGACTGCCAGGCGATGTCCTGATATTTGGGTTTAAACAGCATGGTCGAGCTTAACGTTCGCACCCAGGCATCGAACTTTGGCAGATACACCTGCCGCTGGTAAAGCGAGGCCAGCAGATTATCCACCGTCGCGCCGGAAGCGATGAATGCCCCCACCACTGCGCCCGCGCTCGACCCCACGATAGAGGTGATATTTTCCGGCTGAAGCACCTTTAACACGCCCAGGTGAAAATAGAAAGCTTTAGTTGCCCCACCGCTGAGGACTAATGCAGTACCGGGCTTTTTAGCCAATTGGGGGATTTCGCGCATGGCCGCTCCTAAAAATACTAATTTACCTGACTTATTTTATCGCCTTATTCTAGCATATGCTCGACTCCCGCCTCAGAACAAACGTCACGCAATCCGGCGAATTTTGGCATAATCATAAATCAAATTATCGCCATGATAAAAATCACCCCCCTTTAACTATATTTAGCACTTTCTGTAAGCCTAAATTCCGTTTAATTTGAAAGATATACTTCTGTAAAAAGGTTTTAACGTGATGACCGACTTCAGTTCTTATACACATCTCGACTGCCGCGCCACGCTTGATCCATCCATCGTACCCCTGGAAACCCCGGTTGACCTGGCCGCCGAACCGGAACGTATCTTCCTGACCGGCGTTACCGGCTTCGTTGGCGCGTATCTGCTGCGCGATTTGCTGGAAACCACACGCGCCGATATTTACTGCCTGGTGCGCGCTTATAATCCCGAACACGCCTTTCAGCGCATCCGGCAAAACCTGGAAAGCTACCTGATCTGGAAAGACGATTATCAAAAACGGGTTATACCTGTTATCGGCGACCTCAAACTGCCCCTGTTTGGCCTGGCGGCAGACGACTTCCAAACGCTTGCTGAAAAAATAGACAGCATCTATCACTGCGGCAGCAAACTCAGCTACGTCGCGCCCTACGAGTACCTGGAGGCTGCCAATGTGGGCGGCACGCAGGAAGGGCTGCGGCTGGCGACACGGATTAAACCCAAGCCGTTTCATTTCGTTTCCTCGCTGGGAATTTTGCTGGCCTACAGAGACCTCAACGGCGGGAATGAGGCCGATGAGCTTGACGAAACCAAGTGTCCCGAAGTAGGCTATTTTCAAACTAAATACGTGGCCGAAAAAGTGGTGCGTATCGCGCGAAGTCGGGGTATCCCGGTGACGATTCACCGCATCGGTTTGATCGTCGGCGACAGCCAGACCGGCGTCTCCAACGTGGACGACTTTGTAGCCCGCATGATGATCGGCTGCATCCAGGCCGGTTACGCGCCGGACATTCAAAACCTGATGGATATGACCCCGGTGGATTTTGTGTCGGCGGCGATGGTTTATTTATCGCGCCAGCCGCAGTCGGTCGGTCAGGTTTTCCACCTGCTCAACCCTATACCGATCCATTGGAGTAATATCTTTAATCTGGTGATCGAAGCGGGGTATCCGGTCAAAAAGCTGACCTTCAACTCGTGGGTGGAGGCGATTGAGGAACATGCCAACCCCGACCGCAACCCCCTGCACCCGCTGCTGCCTTTCTTCCACATTGACTTCGCGCGGCGGATGCTGGGTGTCAGTGACTCGGCCTACTACGCGCTGGGAACAGCCGCCACCCAATGCGCGCTGGGCGGGTCAGGAATTGGCTGCCCGCCCATTGATCGCCGCTTAATCCACACCTTTCTGTCACGTTTCGCCCAGAATGGCCGCCTGGAATGGGCGCCGGTTGGCCTGGAACGGGTCGAAAACCAGGCTGTGATGATCGGTTAGTCAGGAATAACAGTCCGGCGGCGCGCAGCGAAAGAGAGAAACATCCGTGAAAGCTGTCCGCAGTATCCTGTTCATCCTGGGGCTGCTCGTTTTGTTGGTCTACCGCCTGCGCCGCCAGGTCATTGCGGCAGTTATGGGTTTGCCGCCGGTTCAATATCGGGTACGGCTGGAGGAAGGGCTGCGTGTGCCGGCTGGCGATGGGCTGGCGCTGGCCGCCGACCATTATTACCCTGCCACCCCCGGTAGCTACCCGACCATTCTCATCCGTTCGCCATATGGTCGGGGCAAAAAAGCCGGGGCTTTCGGCTGGCTGCTGAACTTCGCCGCTTTCCGTTTCGCGGAACGCGGCTACCATGTGGTCATCCAGGATACGCGCGGGCGCTTCGACTCGGAAGGCGTCTTCGACCCCTACTTCAACGAACGCGACGACGGCCTCGCCACGTTGGATTGGCTGGCGGCGCAGCCCTGGTATAACGGCTCGGTCGGGCTGTGGGGCAGCAGCTACCTGGGTATCGTCCAGTGGGTCATCGCCGACGCGCCGCCGGTGCAGGCGCTGGTGCCGAGCATCACCGGTTCGCAGTTGCAGGCCATCGTCTACCCCGACGGCGCACTGGATTTAAGCCTCGCGCTGCGCTGGCTGGCAATTTTCCAGGCGCTTGACCGGGGCAAAAATCTGCTGCATAGTTTAAAATTGTTGGCAAATGTCGAACGCAGTCTTACACCGGCTTTTGCCTCCCTGCCGGTCACAGAAAGCGATCAGGCCGCGCTGGGCGAACCCGCACCGTTTTATCGTAAATGGTTAAGCCATGCCGGGCCGGATGACCGGCTCTGGCTGGACGTTCACGAAAAAACCAGGCCGGAGCGCGCCGCCGCCCCCATACATCTGATCGGCGGTTGGTACGATTTTTTCCTGCGCGCCATGCTGTTGGATTATGCCGCGCTGCGGGCCGCCGGGCGGCAGCCTTATCTCACTGTCGGCCCCTGGCATCATTTCAGCGAGATCGTCAGCCTCTACGACCTGCGCGAAGGGATTCGCTGGTTCGAGGCGCATCTTAAAGGCAAATCCGATCTTGTGCGCCGGAAGCCGGTTCGCATCTACGTAATGGGCGCAGGTGAATGGCGCGAGATGGACGACTGGCCCCCCCCGGCGCGATTAACGCCCTACTACCTGCACGCTGGCGAACGACTCGACTGTGACCAACCGGGTGAAAATGAATCCCCAGACCATTATCGTTACAACCCCGCCGACCCTACCCCGATGGTCGGCGGCGCGCAGTTCAGCCCGCTGGCCGGCCCGCGCGACAACCGCGCCCTGGAAATGCGACCGGATGTGCTAACCTTCACCACCGCGCCCTTGCGCGAGCCGCTGGAAGTGATCGGGCCGGTGCGGCTGCACCTGTATGCTGCGTCGAGCCTGGAACATACCGACTTTTTCGGGCGTCTGTGCGATGTTTACCCGGATGGCCGCTCTATCAACATCTGCGACGGGCTGTTTCGCGTCAAACCAGGCAAAATCGAGCCTCAACCCGATGGAAGTTTCTGCATCGAAATTGATATGTGGGCCACCGCCTACCGATTCAAGACCGGCCACAGAATACGGCTTCAGGTGTCCAGCGGCGCGCACCCCCGCTGGAGCCGCAACCTGGGAACGGGGAACTGCCTCAATAGTGCGGACATGAAAGCCGCCGACCAAACCATCTACCACGACAGCCGGCATCCGTCGGCGCTGCTGCTGCCGGTCATTTGAGCGCGGGTGGTTTTTGAGCAAACCCGCCGCAGACAGTATAATGACCACTAATTGAACTTGAACACAATGAGGTGAACAATGGCGGTTGAATTTGGCCTGGCACTGGTTGAGCGGCAGCCGCGTGGGCCGCTGAATAACTGGTTAGATGACCTGGATACCCTGCTCCCACTTCTGGAAGGGCATTTCCACAGCCTGTGGATGACCGATCACCTTTTCTGGGAAGATTGGTTCACTTTCGAGGCCTGGACGGCGCTCAGTTTCCTGGCTGCTCGCTGGCCGTCCTATCAGGTCGGCTCAATGGTCATGTGCCAGAGCTACCGCAATCCGGCGCTGCTGGCGAAGATGGCCGCCTCGTTACAGGTACTCAGCGGCGGGCGGCTGCTGCTGGGCGTGGGCGCAGGCTGGAAAGAGGATGAATACAAGGGCTACAATTATCCCTTCCCGCCCCTCGGCACGCGGCGGGAACAGCTTGAAGACACACTGGAAATCCTCAAACGGCTGTGGACGGAACCCGGCAAAATCACCTACCAGGGCAAACATTACGGCGTGACCGAAGCTTACTGCGAACCCAAACCCGATCCCCTACCGCCCATCATCGTGGGCGGCGGCGGCGATAAAACGCTGATGATGGCCGCCCGCTACGCTGATTGGTGGAATGTGTCGGACAAAAACTTCCCCACCTACCGGGAAATGGCCGCCAAACTGCACCAGAACTGTGCCGCCATCGGGCGCGCCCCGTCCAGCATCCGCCTGACCTGGTTCGGGCGTATTGTGCTTGGCAGTACCGAAGCCGAAGCCGTTGAACTGGGACAATCCGGCCTGCTCAAGTGGACGCGCGACAATGCCTTCGTCGGCACACCGGAACAGGTCGTCGAACAGATGCGCCCATTTATCGAACTGGGCGTAGATTATTTTATGGTGGAAGTGCTGGGACTGCCGGATAAACATATTTTAAAGATGCTGCTTGAAGACCTGCTGCCCCAGATCAAACAATTGCGCGCGGGCGGGTAAACCTTTGTCCACCCGCTACGATCAAAAAATCGCCGCGCAGTTAAACCTGCGCCCGCCGCAGGTAGCCGCCACCATCGAACTGCTGGACGGCGGTAATACGCTGCCATTCATCGCGCGCTACCGTAAAGAGATGACCGGCGGGCTGGATGAAGACCAGATTCGCCGGCTTCTTGAGTCCGTCACTCGGCTGCGCGCTGTAGACGAACGGCGCGAAACCGTCCTCGGCTCAATCCAGGAACAGGGTTTGCTGACGCCGGAACTTCAGCAGCAGATCGAAGCCGCCGAAACACTCACCGAACTGGAAGACCTGTACCAGCCCTACAAACCCAAACGCCGCACCCGCGCCGGCATCGCCCGCGAGCGGGGTTTGCAGCCGCTGGCCGACCTGATTCTGGAACAGGCGCGTATCAACCAGACCGCCGAACAGCTCGCCGCCGGTTTCTTGAGTGAGGCCGTACCCACGCCCGCCGATGCGCTGGCCGGCGCGCGCGACATCGTGGCCGAAACCATCAGCGACCATGCCGAAGTGCGCGGGCAAACCCGCCTGAAGGCGCTGCGTTTTGGACTGCTGCAATCGCGCAAAATCAAAGATGCTGCCGACGAAAAAGGCGTTTACCAGCTTTATTACGAGTTTGAGTACCGGGTTGACCGCATCAAACCCTATCAGGTTTTGGCGATCAACCGCGGCGAAGCCGAAAAAGTGCTGCGCGTCAGCCTGGACATCGCCGAACGTGACTGGCGGCAGGCGATTGAGACGATCTTCCGCACCGACCGGCGTTCGCCGCTGGCCGAACACCTGGAACTTGCTATCGAAGACGCGGCCAAACGACTGCTGCTGCCGGCCATCGAACGCGATGTGCGAAATACGCTGACCGAACAGGCCGAAGAACACGCCATCCAGGTTTTCGCCGCCAACCTGCGCGGCCTGTTGAACCAACCGCCGCTGGCCGGGCATACCACCCTGGGCATTGATCCCGGCTACCGCACCGGCTGTAAAGTCGCCGTCGTGGACTCGACCGGCAAGGTGCTGGACACGGCCACCATTTACCCGCACGAGCCGCAGCGCCAGTGGAACGCGGCGCTGCAAACCCTGGCCGAACTGGTCGAACGGTACGGCGTTACGCTCATCGCCATCGGCAACGGTACCGCCTCCCGCGAAACCGAACAGCTTGCTGCCGAACTGACGCGCGGCAGCGGCAGCGTACATTACCTGATGGTGAACGAAGCCGGCGCCAGCGTTTACAGCGCCAGCCCGCTCGCCCGCGCCGAACTTCCCGATCTGGACGTGACGCTGCGCGGCGCGGTTTCCATCGCCCGCCGGGTGTTAGACCCGCTGGCGGAGCTGGTCAAAATTGACCCGAAATCCATCGGCGTGGGGCTGTATCAACATGACGTGAATCAAAAGCGGCTGTCGGACTCGCTGGATGCGGTGGTCAAAACGGTGGTTAACCGGGTTGGCGTGGATGTTAATACCGCCTCCCCCGCGCTGCTGACGCATGTCGCCGGAATCGGGCCCAAACTGGCCGAGCGCATCGTGGTTTACCGGGACGCCAACGGTTTGTTCCGCAGCCGCGAAACCTTGCAGAGCGTCCCCGGCCTGGGGCCAAAAGCCTTCGAGCAGGCTGCCGGCTTTTTACGGATACGCGATGGCGATAACCCCCTGGACGCCAGCGCCATCCACCCGGAAAGTTATCACATCGCTGCCGGGCTGCTGCGGCGGGCCGGGGTCGAAAACGGCCACTCGCTCCAGGAGCGTGAGGCTGCGCTCGACCGGCTGCAAGGTGAAGTGCCGCTGGATGTGCTGGCCGCCGAACTCGGCACAGGCGTCCCTACCCTGGCCGACATCATCGAGCAGCTGCTGCGCCCAGGGCGCGACCCGCGCGCCGATCTGCCGCTGCCCATTTTACGCAGCGATGTGCTTTCGATGGATGACTTGCAGGATGGTATGCGGCTGAACGGCACGGTTCGTAACGTGGTGGATTTTGGCGCGTTTGTGGACATCGGCGTTAAACAGGATGGCCTGCTGCACCGCAGCCAGATTCCCCAGGGTTACGTCCTCAGCCTGGGGGACATCATTGAGGTCGTCGTTCTGGGCGTCGAAAAGGAACGCGGGCGCATCAGCCTGGGCTGGCCGACTTTATAGGCGTGTCACGGTTGTACCCGCCAGCACGGCCTCAAAATCCTGCCGCGAAAACCGCCCGCCCACTACAGACATCGCATTGGCCGTGCCTGCCGCCGCGCCCCAGCGCAGCGCCTCATCGGGCGTCAGGCCGGCGGCAAAACCCTGAACCAGACCGGCCAGGAACGAATCGCCGCTCCCGACGGAACTCATCACTTTCACCGGCGGCGGCTGCGCGTGCCAGCATCCGGCCTCATGCGCCAGGACTGCGCCCTGTCCGCCCAGCGTCAGCACCGCGATTTCTGCGCTGCGCGCCCGCAGTTGTGCCGCCGCCGACGCCGCGCTGCCGATGTCCTGAACAGTCAGTTCCAATGCAGATCCGGCTTCTTCACCGTTAACTTTTATATTCAGCCCCGGAACGGTCAGCGCCGCCGCCAGCGCCGCGCCGCTGGTATCTACCCAGACCGTCCGCCCGGCTTCCCGCAGCGTTCCCAACAGCCCGGCGAATGCCCCCGGCAGAGCGCCCTGGGGCAGACTGCCGCTGAAGCAAACGGCACTTGACCCAACAGACTCTCGCAGGATGTCGGCTTCCAGCCGCGCCCATTCCGCCGCCGTAACAACCGGGCCGTTTTCATTAATCACGGTCGCTTCGGCATCCGGGTCGGCCACAATGATGCAGGTGCGGGTTTCGCCATCAATCCACGTCCAGGCTGCGTTCAGCCCTTCCCGCTCGGCCAGTTCCGCCAGCTGCCTGCCGGTGTCGCCGCCGATAAAACCGGCGCACAGCGCGTTACCCCCAAGTATGTGTATGGCCCGCGCCACGTTAACGCCTTTGCCGCCCGGCGCGGCCAGCTGCGATGTCGGGCGGAACACCGCGCCGGGTTTAAATCCCGGCACAACCAGAGTACGATCAATCGCGGGGTTGGGGGTGACGCACAGAATCACGAGGCAGCCTCTCCAGAGTAATTGCGGCGCTGGATTTCCAGTTTAACGCACCCGACTCGCCCTTAGCAAAACCTCAGCCGCCGGTTGGCAGAGGCCATCACCCGCAGTACAATCTTGTCCCTGACCGGTCCCAGCCTGAAGTGGGACTTTCTTTTTAGGGACACATTGTTAAGGGTAAACATTTCATGCCGACCAATCCTTTAAGCCGACGACTCTTTGCGCTGCTGATCGGGCTGCTTTCTGCTTGCAGCGGGCTGGCGGGCGAACCGCAGATCATCGCCACGCTGCCTCATACGACACCTGCGCCGCAGCAGGTTAACTTCCCTGCGGCAGCGCCCGACCTGGCGCTGGGCGCGCAAATTTATGCCCAGAACTGCATTCGCTGTCACGGCGCAGCCGGGCGCGGCGATGGCGTGTTGATCGGTACGGGCGAGAATCAGATACCGAATATCCCGCGCGATTTCACCGACCCGGCCACAACCCGCGACCAGACGCCGCTGGACTGGTACAACACCATCACCAATGGCCGCATTCAAAACCTTATGCCGCCCTGGCGCGACGCCCTGACCGACCAGGAACGCTGGGCCGTCGCCATGTACACGTACACAATGGCCTATACCCCCGACCTGATCGCCGCCGGAGAGGAACTCTGGACGGTCGGCGCGGGCGAAAACCCGGCGCTGCCCGCTCAATCGGAACTGGCGCAGCTAACCGACGCGGCGTTGGTGCAGCGCGCAGCAGAATCCGCCGGCGCATCGCAGTACGCCGGCGCGCTGGACGACCAACAGCGCCGCGCGGTGGCCGCCTTTTTACGCTCCGGCGCGCTCACCGGTGTTGAGGTCATCGGCCAGCCGCCGGCGGAAATTGCCCAGGCCGTCACGCCGCCACCGCCGCAGCCTGTCACCACGCCCGAAATCACCGCCGAAGCGGCAGCCGCCAGCCTCGTCGGCGCGGTGGCAGGCGTGGTTACTAACGGCACAGCGGGCGGCATCGTCCCGCCGGATTTAATCATCACACTGCACGAGCTAGACGCCGATTTTAACGAAGTCAGCCACGAAACCGCTGTTAACCCGGACGGCAGTTTCCGGTTTGACGACGTGAATATCCGCGCCGATTACAGTTATGTCGTTACGGCTGTGTACCAGAATCGTATTTTCGGGAGCAGTGTTGTTCCAGGGAACACAACCGCCCCTGTACTGGAACTGCCGATGACCATTTACGACATCACCAGCGACCCGTCTGTGATGCTTATCACAGGCCTGGTTACGCAGGTGGTGGTCGCCGAAGGCAGCGTACAGGTCGCCCAGGTTTTCAGCTTCACCAACACATCCGACCGCGTCTTCAGTACCGACGAGTTTTTCGCTGAAAACCAGTACGGCTCGTTGACCATCGCCATTCCGCCGGGCGCGCAGCTTCGCGGTTTTGCCGATACACAGCAGCGGTATATCATCGGCGATAATGGCCTGACCGTAACCGATACCGCGCCGGTGCTGCCCGGCGAAGGCCACATCCTGCACGTGCTGTACGAGATGCCCTACAGCGGCGATCTGCAAATCGAGCAGCCTTTGAACTATGCCGTTGAAGGGCCGGTGCGGCTGCTCGTAACGCCCGGCAGCATTACGGTGACAAGCGACCAACTACCTTCGATTGGCCCACAAACCCTCCGCAGTGTCACCTATCAGGGTTACGGCAGCACCTTTTCGCGCCCGTCCGGCGAAGTGCTGCGCTTCCGGTTGAGCGGCATCCCCGTCTCCGGCAGCGCCGAAGGCTCGCCCAACGTCGTCCCGGTTAATACCCTGGTGCCGGTGCTGCTGGTCGGCGGCGGGGCGCTCATCATCGTTGTTGGGCTGTTTATTTATCTGCGCGGGCGCACGCCGGCGGCAGCCGCCCCAATGCCGCCGCCACCCCCTGCCGACGCGCAGACATTAATTGACGGGCTGATCCGGCAAATTGCCGAACTGGACGATGCCCATACTGCCGGCGAAATTGACGAACCCACCTACAAAAAACGCCGCAAACGCTTGAAAACGCGGCTCTCTGAGCTTATAGACGAAGATGCCTGAAATTCCTGACCGGGGGCAGCAAAATATCGCCCCCGGTTTACTTCGCCAGAAAAACATGATAAATGTCATTAAAATACAGAAAAATCCATAAATCCACATAGATTTATAGGTTTATTTACAGAATTTATGCCCACGAACAGCACGGAAGAAATATGCCGTTAAACACTCGGCATCTCTAATTTGCAGCCGCCCTGCTTTGAATTTATCATTAACCTTATACTAATATTTCGAGCGAATCCGGGAATGATGTTCTGCCGGATTGGGTATTTGGTCATTTTTTGTCCGTAAAATTGTGCGTTTTCAATCATATATGTGCATGTGCGAATAGATAAAAATGTCATCCCGTTCTTGTGACGTTAGTTATCTGCCTTCAATGCCAACAGACCTTAGAATAAAAATTGGGTTTCATACAACCCAATGGTTTTTATTTTCTCTAAAGGATAGGTTATGAGAAGATACTTTCCAGACCGTCGAACGACCTATCTGATTTTCCTGGGAGCTGCCGTTGTGCTGGTTGGCCTGCTGCTGATGTTTGGTCAGACGCCCGACTCGGCTGCGGCCCAGGAATCATCGGCTGCTGACGCGCCCAAATACATCGGCGCGCGCGAGTGCCGTTCGTGTCATCGCGGCAGTTTATACAACGCTCATCAAAGCTCCGCCCACGCGCTGACGCTCCAGCAAGGCGCCGCCGCCGCCGACTTCAGCGGTGATGATGTGCCGCTGGTGCAGTTCCCCGGCGAAAGCGAAGCCCGAAAGCTGACGCCGGACGACATCGCTTATACGGTCGGCATCGGTCGTAACATGCAAAAATATCTGTACGATCTCGGTGACGACCAGTACGCCGTCCTGCCGGCGGCCTGGGATGTTCAGACGCAGACCTGGAAGCCCTACCTGGCCGATCAGCCCTGGCCGGGGCCGGCCTTCGACTGGAAAACCAACTGCGCCGGCTGCCATACCACCAATCTGAACATCGAAACCGGACGGTGGAGAGAGGACGGCGTGCAGTGCGAGGCCTGTCACGGCCCCGGCGATGCCCACTTTAAAGCCGCCGATGATGCCGGACGCCGCGCCAGCGAAGAAGAAATTATGGAAATTCGCGCCACCATTTTTAACACGCCGGACGCGCAGATGTGCGGCCAGTGCCACAGCATCGGCGTTTCAGCCAGCAGCGGCCTGCCCTACCCGGTAGGCTACATCCCCGGTACGCCCCTGACGGCGGACTTCGCCCTGACACTGCCCGACGATGAAGCACACTGGTGGGCGACCGGCCATGCCGGCCACATCAACATGCAGTTTAACGAGTGGAACGTAAGCGCCCATGCGTCGGCACTCGCCTCGTTAAATGAAGGCGAGTACCCGGCGGACGACAGCTGCCTGTCGTGCCACAGCGCCGATTATGCCTTCCGCCAGCGGCAAATCGCCGTCTACGATGCCGGTGATCGGCGCGACCCTGAGCCTGAACCGGCCACCCTGGAAACCGCATCGTTCGGCGTAACCTGTATATCCTGCCACGCGCCGCACACACAGGGGGCCGCCTTCCAGACCGGCGGTGACGACGTTTACGCCCTGTGCGCGGCGTGCCACAGCGATACAGACAATACCTTTGTCCATCATCCTGCTCTGGAAATGTTTGAAGGCCGGCAGGTCGTGTCCAATGTCGAGGCGGTAGCTTCGTCCCACTTTACCGAAGAAAACGGCCCCCGCTGTGTAACCTGCCATATGCCTCAGGTGCCGACGGCGGATGGTCTGGAAAGAGCCAGCCACAGCTTGCAGCCCGTTTTGCCCGGCCCGGCGATCAGCATCGAAGGATTAGAAGATAGCTGCCTGTCCTGCCACAAAGAGCAGGTGGACGCCGTTCAGATGCAGAAGCTTATAGATGATGTTCAGGCCAGCACCCGCGCACGGCTGGATAGGGCAGCGGCTGCCGTCCAGGATGAAACGCCGGATTGGGTGCGCGCCGCGCTCGACTTCGTTGCCGGCGACGGCAGCCTGGGCATCCACAATTACGCTTACAGCGACGCCCTGCTTGATGCCGTCGAAGCCGAACTCGGCCTCATCCAAACGGATACCGGCACTCAGGCAGCCGCCGGCAGCTAACAGGAGATCATACGCCGATGGAGTATTATAAACGTCGTTTTGTCATCTTCTGCTTCGGGGCAGGCCTGACGTTTCTCGCCGCCGGCCTCTTCCCGCTGATCGCCGGCGTGCCTTATGCCAGCGCGCAGGAAGCTGCCACGCCGGAGATCACCCCTGAGGTTACGCTCGAAAGTTTAGTGGAAGCAGCCATCGAAGCCGGGACTGCCGGCGCCGCGCCGCCCGCCGCCAACAACGGCTACTGTGTGGTGTGCCACAACCAACCCTGGCGCGCTGTTACGCTTCAGGACGGTTATGTCCTCAACCTGTACGTGGACCCGAATATCATCGCCAACTCGGTACATGGGCTTGATAACCGTGAGGGGCAGATGGGCTGCCTGGATTGTCATGGCGAGGAAGCCTTTCCGCACGACGGCCCCACCCCCACCAATGCCCGCGCCTATGCCATCACCACAGTCGAAATGTGTAACGACTGCCACGAGCAGGAAGCCGTTGAACTCGAAGCCGGCCTGCACGAAAAGGCAATCGAGCAGGGCAACCTGGATGCTGCCGTCTGCACCGACTGTCACGGCTCGCACGACATCCAGCCCAGTACAAACCGCCCGCAGTTGGTTGCCGGCGTATGCGGCGACTGCCACAAAAGCACCTATGATGAATGGCGCAACAGCCCGCACGTGAACGTTGGCCCATTGGGCTGCGCCAAGTGCCATTCGCCCCACAGCCAGGAACTGCGCGTTGGGGATGTTAACGAGCTGTGTACCAACTGCCATAAAGCGCCCGGCGATATTTACATTCACGAGCAGCATATCGGCAGCACCGCATCGGCAGTTACATGCGCCGACTGCCATATGTACCAGGAAAGCGACATCCAGATGGTTTCCGTCGAGTTCAAGCCCACCGGCCACAGCATGGCGCTGGATGCCAGGCCGTGTAACAGCTGTCACGAGCAGCTGCAGGCCAGCGGCCAGTGGGAAGAAATCGCCAATACCGTCAATGAGCGCATCCTTAGCGAACGCGACGAACTTTTGATGCGGGTGAACGAATTAAAAACCCAGATCAGCGCCGCCGAGGAACAAAGCAGCACCAGTTCAATTCAGCTCACCCAGGGTTTAATCATCGGTTTGGGTTTAGGAATCACGTTAGCAGTGGTCTTGATACCTCGGTTTAACAGAGTTAATCGTAGGAAAGAAAATAGTCAAGAGGAAAACGGCCATGAGTGACCATCAACAGGCACCTGAACAGCCGCCGGAAACCCAGGAGCGCACGACCATCCTCACGCGCCGCGAATTTACGACGCTGCTGATCGGCTCTGGCGTAACCCTGGCAATGGCCGCCTTTCTGGCCGAGCCGATCAACCCGGCAGTCCAGCGTTTGCTGGAAGCGCAAACGACCCAGGACGCGCACGGGGCGCGGAAACGCCATTGGGTTATGGTCATTGATCTGAGTAAGTGCGTCGGCTGCGATTACTGCGTTTATGCCTGCCAAGCAACCAACGATACCCAGGACGACATGCGCTGGAACATTCGTATTGATGACGAAACCGGCACCGGCAAGGTCTTTCACATCACCCGCCCCTGCCTGCACTGCCGCCACGCGCCCTGCGTGGAAGTCTGCCCGGTCGGCGCAACCTTTCATCGGGAAGATGGCCTGGTTGTGATGGATTACGACAAGTGTATCGGCTGCCGCTACTGCCAGACCGCCTGCCCCTACGGCGCGCGCGTCTTCAACTGGCAGGAACGCGGTGATGACCCCAACCCGCGCGCACCCAACTGGGGACGGCCAGAAGTGCCGCGCCGCCCGCGCGGGGTGGTCGAAAAATGCACCTTTTGTATTCATCGCATTGACGCGGGGTTAGCGCGCGGACAGATGCCCGGCGTAGACCCGGAAGCAACCCCCGCCTGCGTTAACATCTGCCCGGTTCATGCCCGCCATTTCGGCGACATCAACGACCCCAACAGCAACGTCTCCCGCATCATCGCCACCACGCCAACGCTGCGCCTGCGCGAAGACCTGGGGACCGATCCAAGTGTTTATTATATCCCGCCGGAGGGCCTGGTCTGATGACTGCCGGACAAATCACCACCAATCGGCGTTTGCCGCTGTTCCCCATCTGGATTCTCTTGCTGGTCATTGGGCTGGGAATCGGCACGGTTTCAGGCATTCACGTGCTGCTGAACGGCCTGGGCGTGACCAATCTCAGCGATCAATCGCCCTGGGGCTTATGGATTGTGGTAGACCTCTCGTCTATCGCCCTCGGCGCCGGGGCGTTCACCCTATCGGCGGCGGTTTATCTGTTTGGCCTCAAACGCTTCGAGGCTATCGCCCGCGCGGCGGTTTTCGTCGGCCTGCTCGGTTATTCGTCGGCGATGATCGCCCTGGCGATGGACATTGGCCGCCCCGACCGGTTCTACCACCCGCTTATCTACTGGAACGTCCACTCGGTGCTGTGGGAAATTACCATGTGCGTGGTGCTGTATTCGACGGTGCTGGTGTTGGAACTGGTGCCGATCATCATCGAAAGCACCCCGCTCAAGAAAAACCGTTTTCTGCACGCCTTCGGCCACAACCTGCATCGCGTCATGCCCCTGGTTGCCGTCGCCGGTATGGGGCTGTCGCTGCTGCACCAGTCCTCCCTGGGCGCGACTTATGGCATCCTGACCGCCCGCCCGGTCTGGTATTCGCCTAGCGCCCCGGTGTTGTTTATTCTGTCGGCAGTGGCTGGCGGCCCCGCGCTGACCCTGTTCCTTACCCTGCTGGCCGGCTTTGTGCTGCGTAAGGAGATGGTGCCGCGTGATGTCGTGAACGGCGTGGCAAAACTGATCGGCTTCGCCTGCCTGGCTTACCTGTATCTTAAATTGTGGAGCTGGGCATCCCAGAACTATTACAGCCGGCTGCCCGAACGCGAGCTGGGGATTCAGCTGCTCAACCTCAACACCCCTTACGGCTTCACGTTCTGGTGGGGCGAGGTTTTGCTGGGCGCAATCGTTCCGGCCATCATCATGCTGTGGCCGCGCCTGCGGAACAACCGCGCCGTTTTGATGCTCGGCACTATGCTGGTCATCGCCGGTCTGGTGATCTACCGCTGGAACATGACGCTGTCCGGCTTCACAGTTCCCCTGAACTGGAGTCCCGGCGTGCGCGAAATTGCTGCCATTAACACCTATTCCCCCGCCCTGGTGGAATGGGGTGTCGCTATCGGGATTGTCTCTTACGGCTGGCTGGCTTATACGCTGGGCGTGCGCTTCCTCAGGCTCTACCCGGAGGCCAGGCCGCTGCATCAGACGGCTGCCGAAACAAGCCTGCCCGAAGCCGAACATCCGCAGCCGCCGGCTTCTCACCCGCAGCCTGCCGGGACGGATTAAAAGCCGCGCCGCTGCTCGCACACTCAAAACGAACGGAGCGCACCCTCTGGATGCGCTCCGCTTTTTTATCCTTCAGCCGCTCCTGCCGCTCTCGGTCGGCGCGCGGGCGGCTCGCCGCCGCTGTCGCCAGCGCGCCCATGTGCCGACCACCCCCTGCGGGAACACCAGCACCACCACGATAAAAACTATCCCCAGGATCAGCGACCAGTTTTGACCGATGTTGATAGTCGTGGAGCCGATGATAAATTCGCGGTTAAAAACGCGCTCGCTCAAATGCAGTCCGGCTGTGCCGATGATCGGCCCGGCGTGCGTGCCAACCCCGCCGATGATCGTCATCAGCAGCGGGTCAACCGTGTAGGTCAGGCCGAGCGTTTCCGGCCCGACCTTTTTGTTTAAAATCACATGCAGCATCCCCGCGCCGGCGGCCATCATGCCGGCCAGCGTGATCGCCACCAGCTTGAACGTCAGTGTATTGTAGCCGATGGCCTGCGCCCGGTTTTCATTTTCTCGAATGGCGAGCAGCACCTTGCCGGTCGGAGAGTTTATCAGTCGGCGGATGAACAGAAACGTTAAAATGACCAATACCAGCGCCACGTAATAGTAGGTCAGCCGGTTGCGCGTGGAATTTAAAAGCTCTGGAATATTGTTCAGCGCGAAACCATCTTCGGCATTCGTCAGCGGCCAGCGCCCGATGTAAATAAAAAACATCTCGGCAATCGCCAGCGTAAAAATGGCGAAATACACGCCCCGCAGCCGCAGCGACACCAATCCCATCAAAAAGCCCAGCAGCCCGCAGACAATAACGCCGATGACACCGCCGACCACCAGGCCGATTTCCGGCCCCAGGTCGGTCATTTGCAGCACCAATCCCAGAATGTAGCCCCCCAGGCCAAAAAACAACGCATGACCAAACGAAATCACGCCCGTGAAGCCGAAGATGAGGTTATAACTCATCGTTAAAATCGTCAGGATGAAAACCTCGATGAACACACTCTGCCAGAACACTGACTGGCCGCGCGGTCGTCCACCTACCCCGAACGGGCTGTCACCGGTGATCCACCCCACCAGATGCGGGAAAACGATCAAAAAGACCAGCACGGCCAGATAGAGCCAGTTGCTCTGTAACACACGACGCCAGCGCGGCAGTGTTTGAATGGATTGCATGGCGTTACCTGCTTTCTTTACCGAACAGGCCGCTTGGTCGCAGCAGCAGAATGAGAATCAACAGCAGCATGGGGGTGATACTCGCCCAGACCGTCTGGTTCAAAAACTCGCTGGCGAACCGCGCCACCACCGCCACCGCCAGCCCTACCATAAAACTGCCTACCGCCGTCCCCATATAACTGCCCAGACCGCCCAGGACAACAACTGCTATCGCCGGCAGCAAAAAGGCGTTGCCCATACCCAGGTTCGCACCCAAAAACGGCGCGGCAATCGCGCCGCCGAAGGCCGCCACCGCGCAGCCGAGCGTGAAAACCATTGTGAACACAGCGCGCACGTTGATGCCCAGTGCCTCCACCATTTCGCTGTCCTCAACGCCGGCCCGGATGATGATGCCGATGCGCGTCCGCTGGAGCAGCAGACCGATCAAAACGATTAGCGCCACCCCAACCGCGACGACAAACAGACGATAAGAGCCAAACTGCCGGCCAAATATCTCAAACTGGCTCTGGTGAATGCCGAATGATGTGACGGTTGACCAGCCGTAACCTTCCGTCCCCCAGATAGCTTTCAGGGCTTCGCCGAATACAATTGCCACGCCAAACGTGAGTACCAGTTGAAAAATCGGGCGCGCGTACAGCGGGCGCAGCAGGCCGCGTTCCAGCACTGCGCCCAGCAGCCCGCCGATGATCGTACCCGCCAGCACCCCCAGCGGAAAACGCAGGTTGACATCAATTCCCTTAAGCGCATCCATATGAAACAACGAGTAAGTAACATAAGCCCCGATCATAAAATACGCGCCCTGGGCGAAGTTCAGGATGTCCATCAATCCGAAGATAATAGACAGCCCGGAAGCGACCAGAAAATAGAGCGCCCCCAGGAACAAGCCCGATAAAAGCGTCGTCCCGAAGCTGCCCAGATCGCCTGCCGAGGTCACAAAACTGAAAACCAGCAGGCCGGCGGTCAGCGTCAGAATGAGCATATAGGTTCCGCGCGTTCGCTGCATAGATGCCCCCTCTCAGGCCACGCCCAGGTATCGCTGAACCAGTGCTTCGTCTTGAACCAGGTCCTGCATCTGGCCTGAAACCACGCTCCGGCCATCATCAATGATGACGTAGCGGTCGGCCAGGATGCTGGCAACGCGGAAGTTCTGTTCGACCAGCAAAACCGTTGTTTGCGCCGAAAGTCTCCGTATCGCCTCGATCAGGCTTTCGATGATAACCGGCGCCAGCCCCTCGCTCGGCTCGTCAATCAACAGCAGGCGGTTTTCCGGCACCAGCGCCCGCGCCACCGCCAGCATTTGCTGCTGCCCACCGGATAGATTACCGCCCGGCAGGTTATAAAATCGCTTCAAATCGGGGAACAGCCCGAAGATAAAATCGGCCCGCCGTTCCAGGTCATCACGCTTACGCTGGACAATAGCCAGGTTTTCGCGCACGGTTAAATCACGAAAAATCGCCCGGTGTTCCGGTACGTAGCCCACCCCCATCTGGGCGATGGTGAACGAGCGCCGCCCCATCAACGACTGTCCCTCCAGCACGATACTTCCCTGGCTGGGCGGTGTTAACCCCATGATGCTTTTAAGGGTGGTGGTTTTACCCGCGCCGTTGCGCCCCAGCAAAACCGTGATGCTGCCCCTGGAAACGGTGACGGTGACACCCTCTAAAATATGAAACTGGCCGATAAACGTGTGAATCTCCTGGACTTCGAGGACGTTGTTAGCATCTGCCATATTCAGTTCTCCGGTGGATTGTACAGCTCGCCCAGGTACACGCTTTGCACGGTTTTGTTGGCGCTGATCTCGGCGGGCGAGCCTTCGGCCAGCAGCTTTCCCAGGTTCATCACCGTAATCACATCGGAGATGTTCATGACCACATTCATATTATGTTCCACCAGGACGATTGTTTTTTGGCCCTGCTGGCGCACGGCGTTGATCGTCTCCAGCAGTTCCGGCACCTGCTCGGAGGCCATGCCCGCCGTCGGTTCGTCCAGCAGCAGCACATCCGGGTCCGGCGCCAGCAAAATCGCCAGTTCCAGCTTGCGTTTACCCCCATGCGGCAGCACGTTGGCCGGATAATCCGCCATGTCCACCAGCCCGACCAGGCTCAACACTTCCAACGCCCGATGAGTAAACTGCGTATAACTTTCGGCACGGCGGAAAAACTGGAAGTTCACCCGGCTCATGGCCTGCGCCGCCAGCCGGACGTTTTCCAGTACCGTGAGATTTGGAAAGATATTGGTAATCTGGAACGAGCGCCCCATGCCCAGGTGCGCCCGCCGGTGCAGCGGCACCTGCGTGATTTCCTGCCCCTTAAAAAACACTTGGCCGCGCGTCGGTTTATACGTGCCGGTGAGCAGGTTAAAAAAGGTGGTTTTGCCGGCGCCGTTTGGCCCGATGATCGAGTGAACGCTGCCCCGTTTCACGCTCAGGCTCACGTCGTCAACCGCGACCAGCCCCCCGAACTGTTTACGCAAATTACGCGCTTCTAAAATCGTTTCATCCATAAAGTTTCTTCGTCAATATAACGACCTCAGATTAAGAAAAAGGGGAGGCGTGCCTGACGCCTCCCACAAAAAACAGCCGTTGAATTAACCGGGAGGCGCGCAGGTCAACGAGTCGCTCGACCGGTCAGCCGGCGCCTGGCAGGGCGGCGCCGTGTCTTCTGCCGACACTTCTGCGAACAGTTCATACTGCGGCAGCATCATGGTCGTGCCGTTACCCAGGTCAACTTCCTCAACGCTCTTGAAGCGAATCAAATACTGCGGCATAATCACCTGATGATCCTCAGGACGGATGTAGTATTCGCCCTTCGGCCCCTCAAAACGCAGCCCTTCCAGCGCGCCGATCAACGCTTCCGGCGTGGTATCGCCGCCGGTCGCTTCCAGCGCCAGATACAGCGCCTGGGCGCTGGCGAAAGCGCATTCGGTGAACAGGTCAGGCACATCGTTAAACAGGGCGATGTGTTTTTCGGTCAGCCAGTCGTTGATTTCAGTCTTGGGCAGTGTGTACTGGTAAACAATGTAAGCAATGCTGTCCGGGATAGGCGGCGCGAGTACAATCGCATCGTTGGAGTTCGTGCCGGAAATCGAAGCGACTTTATCTACCAGCCCCAGCTCGATGGCCTGCTGTGTCCACAGCGCGGTAAGCTGCCCGGCAAAAATCGGGTTCACCACATCGGCGCCGGAGTCCAGAATTTGCTGGATGAAGGGCGTGAAGTCGGTTGTATCCGACGGAACCAGGATGGTATCCTGAACAAATTCCACTTTGCCTTCGTTGGCCGCCTGGAAGGCCGCCGCCGTCGCCCGACCAAAATCGGTATCTACCGCGATCTGTATCCACTTCTGTCCCACCTGATCGGCAATCGTGGACAGCGACAGCGCGTCGTGGAAGGTATTCCGGCACACGCGGAAGGTGTTCACGTTGAAGTTTGCGCCGGTGATGGTCGGCGAAGCGGTTGGTCCCGCCATCAGGATAATATCATAATTGTCCGGCGCGATGACACCTTGCAGCGCCACCGCCGCGCCAGAGTTCGGTACGCCGTAAATGACTTCGACGCCGTCCGACTCGATCAGTTCGCGCGCCTTAGAAGCGGCGTTGTCGGCATCGTTCGCGGCATTCTCGCTGCCATAATCCTTTATCACGATCTCGACTGGACGCCCCCCTACCTGGACTGCGGCCAGGGCGGCCTCCAGGCTGTCATATTCGGTCGGGTCAATCCCGGCGGCATACAGCAAACCCAGCCGGAAACCATTAACCGACTCAACACCATACAGACTCAGCCAACCGGACAGGTCTTGCAAAAGCCCGATCTTCAGCGGTTCGCCGTCCTGGGCGCCGGCAGCACCGGCAGTCAACAAAAGGCTAATTAGCAGCAAAACGAAAAACGACTTGCGTAACATTCATCACTCCTTTTCTTAAAATCAGCCAGATATAACGCAGGCGAGGGAGGAACCGATCAAACCGTCCGTTCCACCCCAACCAATTGTACCCACGCCAGGATTGAACGCCAAAAAGCTAACCGCCCACAAATCGCTGCCGCAGTTCGCGTTTTAAAATCTTACCGGCAGCCGAAATCGGCAGTTCGTCCAGAATTTCCACCGACCGGGGAACTTTGTATTTCGCCAGATTTTCTGTCATATACTGAAGCAGCGCCTCCGGCGTCACGGTCTGCCCCGGTTTAAGCACCACACACGCTTTGCCGACTTCCCCCCAGGCAGGGTCAGGAACGCCGATCACAGCGCACAGATGCACCGCCGGATGGCGGTACAATACCTGCTCAATCTCCACCGGATAGACATTTTCGCCGCCGCTGATGAACATATCCTTTTTGCGATCTACGATGGTGAAATACCACCCCTCATCATATTTCGCCATGTCGCCGGTATGAAACCAGCCCTCATCGTCCATAACCGCCAGGCTGGCTTCGGGGTTATTAAAGTAGCCGGACGAACGCGATGGGCCTTTTAAGACCAGCTCCCCCACCATACCGGGACCGAGCGGCTGGTTATCGTCATCCACCACGCGCGCGTCAACGAAAAAGTTCGGCCTGCCAATGCTGCCCGCCTTACGGATGGCATCCTCCGCCGGCAGCGCAAACAGTCCCGGCCCGAACTCGGTCATGCCGAACCCCTGTTTGAACCGCACCCCCTTTTCCCGGCCAAACTTCTCCACCAGCGCCACCGGCAGCGGCGCGCCGCCGCTGGTGCAAAAACGCAGGCGGCTCAGGTCGGCCTGCTCCCAGTTCGGCGCGGTCGTTAACATCTGGTACATGGTCGGCACGCCGCCGAAGAAGGTCGCCCCGTACTGCTGGATGAGGTCTAATACCTGCTCCGGGTCGAAGCGGCGCGTCAGCACCACCGTATTGCCCATAATCATCATCGTCATGGTGTAGGCGAACAGCCCGCCGGCATGGAACAGCGGAAACACGTTCACCGTCACGTCATCGTGCCGCACATCATGAATGACGGTGTTCAAGGCATTCCAGGCAATCTGCCGGTGGCTGATCTGCGCCGCCTTCGGCAGCCCGGTTGTGCCGCCGGTGAACAGCAGGCAGGCGATATTTTCCTCGGTCAGGTTTTCCGTAACGACCGGTGTCGCCGGCGCGGATTGCAGCGCCGTTTCAAAGTGTTCGCTACCATCCACCGATTCGCCTTCAATATGCAGCCAGCGGTTTACGAACGGCGTTTCCGGCTTCACCTGGAGGATGCTCTGGCCGAACTCGTGCGAAAAGATCATCGCTTTGGGTGTGGTATCCTGCATCAGTTGTTGCAGTTCGCGCGGGTGCAGCCGCCAGTTAAAACAGGTTAACACTGCCCCCAGCTTACCGCAGGCGAAAAAAGCGTCCAGGAACTCCACGCCATCGTAGGCCAGGATGCCTACCCGGTCATCCTTGCCGATGTCCGCCTCATCGCGCAGCCAGTTCGCCAGCCGGTTCGCGCGCTCGTTCATCTGCCGGTAGGTGAACTGCCAGTGGGGGGTTTTGCCCGCATCCACGATTGCCAGCGCATCCGGCGAGTAAATTTCCCGCCGCCCCATGTAATCGCCGATGTACATTTCCGTCCTCCGTTCACACCCACTCAAAGGCCGCCGCGCCGAAGGCCGCCCCACCGCCGCTGCCGATGAACACCACCAGTTCGCCCGGCTGCGGCCCTTTACCCAATGCTACGGCATCATCCAGCGCCATCGGCATACAGGCCGAGCCGGTATACCCCCACTTGTCCATAATGTTATGGGTTTGTTCCATCGTCAGGCCCAGGTCGCTCAATACATATTTGATGGTGTTGATGTTTAACTGTGTGAAATAAATCTTGTTGATGTCGCTCACCGGGCGGTTGATTTTCGTCATCAGGTCGCGCACCAGCTTCGGCCAGGCCTGATTATTGGTATCCGGCGGAAAGCGTTTAACGAATTTGACGAACTGGCGCGGCGACTCCGGTGTGCCGCCGGTCGGCTGGAGCGTCCCCCCGGCGTAGATACCCAGGTAATCGTGGAAGCTGCCGTCGGCCACCAATTTCGCGCCCAGGAAACCGGGTTTTTCGCCCCCGCGCAGCAGCACCGCGCCCGCCCCATCGGCGAACAGCGTGGCCGTGCGTTTATCTTTCCAGTCCACGTAGCGCGTCATGCCGTAAGCGCCGATGACCAGGATATAGTTATAGTCCGCATCGGTGGCGATGTAGCGCGCGGCGATGTCCAATCCCGTCACCCAGGCGGCGCAGGCACAGTTAACATCAAACGTCCCGGCGTTTTTCGCGCCCAGTTTGTGCTGTACAACCGATGAAGTCCCCGGCGAGATGTAATCGGGCGTATCGGTAGCGACGATCACCAGATCAACTGCATCCGGCTTCAGCCCGGCTTTTTCCAGCGCGGCGCGGGCGGCATAAACGGCCAGATCGGAAGTCACCTGGTTTTCGGCCATCACGCGCCGTTCGCGGATGCCAACGTTTTCGATCAGCCAGTCGCTCACCGGCTCACCTAATATTCGATCCAGATCGGCATTCGTGACTACCCGTTCAGGGACATAAGCCCCGGTGCTGATGATTTGTGCGTGGCGCATGGTTTTCCTTTCACAGGGGCGGTTTTTGAACCCGCCCCTGCCCTTCTATCTGTTCTGTTCACCCGGCGACATGTGCGTGGAAGGTCGCGTTGAACGCTTCCGGCTTTTCGATGTACGGCGTATGGCCGGTATCCTCGATCACCACTTCCTTGAACGAGCCGCCCGCCGCTGCATAACGTTCCAGCACCGCCCGCGTCTGGCTGACCTGCGGCTGCGGCGGGTAAACCTCCTCGCCCGGCCAACCCGGCACAAAACCCAACTTGCCTAACCCGCCAAAGTCGAAAAGCGACAGGTCGGCTACAATCTGGTCGTCACTGCCGCGCACCCACAGCACCGGTGGTTTGGGACTGATGGCGTACAGCCCTTTGATGTCCTTCTGATATTTGGGCGAAGCCGCATTAATCGGCCCCCACAGACCCGGCGCGACGTTCGGCCAGTTGGCGGACGGCACAAAATCGCCGGGGTAGGCATCCTCGCCGATATGCTCCGACAGCAGCGACGACAGCAAATCTTCCTCGCGCTTCGGCACAAACGGCGGTTTCCAGTAAAACGAGTTCATCACCACGCGGGGAGACGCCTGGGGGTTATCCGTGCTGCGGTCGCCGGCGGCGATCAGCTTCGGGAACTCCGGGTTCACCACACCGCCGCCCGACCCGGCAAAATCATCGTAACAGGGCGTGCCGTCCAGGTCTTTCGTGCCGCCAAAGCCATAAGGCGAGCCGGGATTCACCAGTGTGACGGTCTGGATGCGCGCCGGGTGTTCCATCATAAAATGCCACAGCACCGCCCCGCCCAGCGAATGGCCGACCAGATGCGCCCGTTGTAAATTGAGCGTTTCCATCAATGCAGCCAGGTCATCCGACCAATCGCCCATACCGCGCGTGGCGTTGATCTTTTGCGCGCGGTCGGCGTCGCCGTAGCCGCGCTGATCGTAAGCGATGCCGCGAAAACCCTCCGGCAGCATCAGCATCAGTTCTTCCCAGTATGTCGCCGACGAAGCATTGCCGTGTACGAAAATCACAGGCACGCCATCTTCGGGGCCGCTGAACAGAACCCGTGTCGTCAGGCGGCTGGATGACACCATTTGAGCCGTTATTCCGGGTAAAGTCGGTATAGACATTCGTTGCTCACTCCTTGTTAACGGAACACCATTACAATATACAAAAACAGAGATCAACCCGCGCGCTGCCCGCCCGCGATATGCGCGTGGAAGGCCGCGTTAAATTCATCCGGCTTTTCGATGAACGGGATATGCCCGGCGTCCTCGATCACAACTTCTTTGTACCAGCCGCCCGCCGCCGCATACTGTTCCAGCACCGCCCGCGTCTGGTCGAGCATCGGCTGAGGCGGGAAAACCTCGTCACCCGGCCAGCCTGAGAACAGCCCCATCTTGCCAATCGTCCCCATGTCAGAGGCTGCCGCGTTCGACACCAGCAAATCGTGGCTGCCGCGCACCCATAACACCGGCGGCTTGGGATTGATCGTATACAGCCGGTCGGGTTTTGCCACATACTTCGGCGACAGCGCGTTGGCCGACCCCCACACGCCCGGCCCGACAAACGGCCAGTTCGGGGAAGCCGTTTTATCACCCGGCAAATCCTGTTCGCCCAGGTGCGTCGCCAGCATGGCCGACAGCAGCTCTTCCTCGCGCAGCGGGATAAAAGGCGCTTTTACAATCAAAGCGCGAATAGCGGCGCGCGGCGAAAACCGGCTGTCCATACTCCGGTCGCCCGCTGCCATCAGCCTGAGCAGTTCGGGGTTCACCAGGCCGCCGCCCGACCCGGCATAATCGTCGTAACAGGGTGTGCCGTCCACATCCTTCGTGCCACCAAAGCCGTAAGGCGCCCCCGGTGCGACCTGTGTCACGGTCAGGATGCGCTCCGGGTAGTCCATCATAAAACGCCATACCACCACGCCGCCGAGCGAGTTACCGACGACATGCGCTTTCTCAATATTCAGCGCATCCAACAGCGCGGCAGCGTCATCGGCCATATCGCCCGTTCCCAGCGTGGCGTCTATCTTGGCGGACGGGTCGGCCTCACCAAAACCGCGCTGGTCCGGCGCGATGCCCCGGAAACCCACCGGCAGCGCCGCCATCGTTTCTTCCCACCAGGTCGCCGAAGACGAATTACCGTGCAGGAACAACACCGGCACGCCGTCTTCCGGCCCGCTGAACAGCACTCGCGTCGTCAAACGCGCTGTCGTAATGGTTTTCGCCGCAACCCCGTCCATCGTCGGGATGCTCATGCTCGCCTCCTTAAACGTGCGGAAATACCCTCCCTGACCCAGACTCGATTATCAGCCGCCGTAGGCTTTTAGCAGCACTTTTTTGTCTATTTTGCCGATGGCGGTTTTCGGCATCTCCGGGATAAAAACCACCGTCCTGGGGATTTTGTACTTCGCCAGCCGCTCCTGCAAAAAAGCCAGCAGTTCCGCCGCGTCCAGCGAATACCCCGCTTTCACCACCACCAGCGCCCGGCCAACTTCGCCCCATTTTTCATCCGGCACGCCGATGAGCGCAGCCTCGCCCACTGCCGGGTGGCTGTGCATCACGCTCTCAACTTCGGCGGGGTAAACATTTTCGCCGCCGCTGATAAACATATCCTTACTACGCCCGATGATGTAGAAGTACCCCTCGGCGTCCCGCCGGGCGAGGTCGCCGGTATGCAGCCAGCCGTCTATAATGGTTTCGGCGGTCGCCTCCGGTCGCTTCCAGAAGCCGGGCATGACGTGCGGCCCGCGTATCAGCAGTTCGCCCGGCTCGTCCGGCCCACATTCGCTGCCGTCCGGGTTAACGATTTTCATGTCTATGTGGAACAGCGGAAAACCAACCGAACCGGGCTTGCGGCGCACATCCTGGGGCGGCAGCCAGAAGTTATTAGCCGGCGCTTCGGTCAGGCCGTAGCCGGTTTTAAAGTCCACCCCACGCGCCCAGAACTTTTCGACAATCGGCATCGGGCAGGGCGCGCCGCCGCTGATGATCAGCTTCAACCGCGAAAAATCCAGCTGTTCCCAACGCGGATGCTGCTGAATCATCAAAAACATGGTCGGCACGCCGACATAATACGTCACCCCGGCATCTGCGATCAGATCAAGCGTTTGATCCACATCAAACGCTTTGCAGACGATGGTTTTGCCGCCCAGATGCACCAGCGGCAGGCAAAAAATGTGCGCGCCGCCAATATGAAACAGCGGAAGCTGAAGCGGCGCAACATCATCCGCCGTCAATCCCCAGCCGGTTATGGTGTTAACGCAGTTCCAGGCCGCGTTGTTGTGGGTCATAATCGCGCCTTTGGGTAGGCCGGTCGTGCCGCCGGTATAATAAATCGCCCAGGGTTCGTCGGGGTGCTGCTCCGGGCGATCATCCAGCGTCACCGGGTAACTCTCGCGCTCGGCAAAAAACCGGTCGCCAGAATCAGCAGGTGTATCCAGAGCGACATAATGTCTGACGCTTGGCAGTCTGGAACGAAGCTGGCCGACATTTTCCGCCCAATCGCCGGAATAAATCAGCACATCCGGCGTGGCGTCATTGATGATGCCTTCCAGTTCCGCTGCCGTCAGCCGCCAGTTACAGTTATGCTGAATCGCGCCGATTTTGCCACAGGCGAACAGGATGTCCAGGTATTCAACCCGGTTGCTGGAGTAAACTGAAACCCGGTCGCCTTTTTTGATGCCCAGCGCCCGCAGAAAGTTAGCCGTCTGGTTGGCCTGTGCGTTCCATTCGCGGAAGGTGATTTCACGACTGCCGTTCAGCGTATCCACCAGAGCGATGCGATCCGGGGTGAGTTTGGCGCGTTTGTCCAGCCAGTCGGTGACAAAAGTGGATTTTTGCGTTTCCATAAGATAGATAAACCTACTTTCTTCACAAAACATCAAATAAATGATAGTCTACCCCCAGCGCAGCGCCACCGCGCCCCAGGTATAACCGCCCCCCGCCCCGGACAGCACGATCAGATCGCCGGGTTTGATCTTACCCTGCTTTAAACCCAGTTCCAGCGCCAGCACCTGATCCACGCTCTGCACGTGGCCGTGATTTTCCAGATAAACCGACTGCTCCGGCGTCAACCCCAGCGCATCCAGGATGGCATGCCAGAACGAGCGTTTCATCTGCGAAATGCCCAGGAACTTCACATCTGCCAGCGCCGCGCCGCTGCGTTCCACCGCTTCCCGAATCGTGCCGACGAAGTTCGGCAGCGAAATCTCGGCCAACCGCTCGGACATCCACTCGTAGTCGTCCACGTCCAGCCGCCCGTAGTAGCCGTTGGGCAGCATCCCTTCTCCGTCGCCAATGGCATCCGGGGTCTGTTTGAACAGAATCGTTTCGGACAGACTGCCGTCGGTGAAATACGACGCGCCCAGGAGTAAATTGCGCGTTTCGCCGCGCCGCAGCAGCATCGCGCCCGCGCCGGAGCCAAAGTTGTACATAAACCGGGCGCGTGGATTTTGAAAATTTATCAGGTCATTTTCCCGGCTGGCGGCTGCCAGCAGCACGTATTCCAGCCGTTCGTCGGCCTGCATCAGGCTGCGCGCCGTGTTCAGGGCGATCACGCCGCTGGCGCACAGGGCATAAACCTCGAAGCCATAACCTTTCGTTGCGCCGATATTGTGCTGAATTTTGCCGGCGGCATTCCACAACACATGGTCTTTAAACTCGCTGCCGTGCGAGATAACCAGGTTCACCTGTTCGCCGCGCACGCCTGCCGTTTTAAGCGCGCGAAGCGAAGCCCGCGTCGCCATCGTCACCACCGTATCTTCCGGCCCGGCGACATGCCGCTGATGGATGCCCAGTTTTTCGCCCAGAACACTTTCGGGAATGCCGGTACGTTCGACCAGTTCCGCCGCCGTCTCGATGCGCGGCGGGAAATATGTACCCCAACCTGCCAGCCCAACCGGAACGCTCATCAGCACCCATCTTTCTGCCACATAACGTTTATAATGCCGCGCGCCGGCAGCACAACTGCCAAAGCCGCCTTCCGTTACTTTCGCCAGCGCGGCCAGAAGCGCCCCGCTCGCTCCCGATAGGCGGCATAATCGGGATAAACTTGCATCAGCCACTTTTCTTCAAAGGTGGATTTATAGGTGAAAAACGCGACCAGCAGCAGCGCAATACATAAAGCGGCAATATGCCCATGTGCCAGCGCCGCGCCGCCGCCGCATAAAAACACGCCCAGATAAATCGGGTGGCGGATGTGGGCATAAAGCCCCTGCTCAACCAGTTTCGCCTGAACGTCCGGCTCCGGCGAAACGTTAACCAGCGAGCCGTTGATCCGAAAGTATGTCCACAGCGCCCAAAACACTACCACCAGGCCTGCCGTCGCCAGCGCGACACCCATCAGCCGCGCCCACCCGACCTGCCCCATCGGCAGCAGGAGCAGCGCCCCGGCCAGCGCCGCAAACAGCACCAGTTGAACAGCCACGAGCAGGAGGGCTTTCTGTCTGGGTGTCATGGGGGTCCTGTTCCTTTAGCCTGGCTGTGTGCCGGCATACCGTTTTTTTCAGTTCACGTTTCAGCAGTTTGCTGGCGGCATCTGGCTGAAAATCGCCTCGCGCGGCACTTTGTATTTTGCCAGATTTTTCCGGCAGCGTTCAATGATAGTCTCTTGAGAAATCACGACACCCGGCCTGGCGACCACTACCGCCACGCCGCTTTCATCCCCAGCGGACGGCCACCGCGCTCCAGGTGTAGCCGGTGCCGGCACCCGCCAGCACCACCAGATCGCCCGGCTTGATCTTGCCCTGTTCCAGCCCAAGCTGTAAGGCCAGCGCCTGGTCAACACTCTGCACGTGGCCGTAATCTTCCAGGTAAACCGACTGCTCCGGCGTCAGGCCGACGGCTTCCAGAATTTCCAGATAAAACGATTTTTTCATATGCACCAGGCCGAGGAACTTCACGTCGGCCAGTGATGCGCCGCTTTTTTCTGCCGCCTCGCGGATAACTTTTACGAAATTTGGCAGCGAGTTTTGCCCCAGCCGCTCGGCCATGTAGTCGGCATTACGCACGTCCAGCCGCCCGCGCAGATCGCCCAGGTACTCCGGCCCATCGCCGATTGTGTCGGTCGTCAGCATCACCGTTTCCGACAGGCTGCCATCGGTGAAGGCCGAAGCGCCCAATATCACGTTCCGGTCGAGGCCGCGCGCCAGCACCATCGCGCCCGCGCCCGCGCCGAAGTTGAACATAAAACGCGCCCGCTGGTTCTGAAGATTGATGAGATCGTTTTCCCGGCTGCCTGCCGCCAGCAGACCATATTGCAGTCCGGGGTCGGCCTGCATCATGCTTTTCGCCATGAACATCGCTATCGGCGCGCCGGCGCACAGCGCATACATCTCAAAAGCAAAAGCATTTATCGCGCCGACATTGTGCTGAATTTTCCCCGCCGCGTTCCAGACCACATGATCTTTATGCTCGCTGCCGTGTGAAATGACGATGTTGATCTGTTCCGGTGAAATACCCGCCTGCCGGATGGCCCGCTGCGCCGCCCGCGACGCCATTTCGCTGACCGCATCTTCCGGCCCGGCCACGTGCCGCTGCCGGATGCCCATTTTCTCTCGCAGCACCGCTTCGGGGATGCCGGTTCGCTCAACCAGGTCTGCCGCCGTTTCGACGCGGGCAGGGAAATACGTACCAACACCGATAATGCCGACCGGAATATCCACAACCTCTCCTCGTTCAAAAGACGGCCTGCCGATGATAAATGCCTACTATAGCGTGAAACAAAAACCGTGCCATAAATCCGCCGCGCCGCTGCATAAATCCACCGCGCCGCTATGTGAAGAATGTCACATTGCATCCATTACATCCATCACCTGAATACATAATTACGTTTTATTACTATCAAGGTCGAGCAGGGCCGGTATTTTTTAATAGATCATTGGGAGACAGGAGTCAAAGTCGTGGCTAACCTCGACCTCGCACGTTTGCAGTTCGCCATCACCACCATCTACCACTTTTTTTTCGTCCCCCTCACCCTGGGTTTATCTATCTTAGTTGCCCTCATGCAAACCCAGTACTACCGGACCGGCGACGAAACCTATAAACGCATGACCAAGTTCTGGGGAAAACTTTTCCTCATCAACTTTGCGATGGGCGTCGTCACCGGCATCGTGCAGGAGTTCCAGTTCGGCATGAACTGGTCGGAGTATTCACGTTTTGTGGGCGACATCTTCGGCGCGCCGCTGGCGGTGGAAGCCCTGATGGCCTTCTTCATCGAGTCTACTTTCCTGGGGGTGTGGCTGTTCGGTTGGGATCGGCTGCCCAAACGGGCACATCTGGCTTCGATCTGGCTGGTCGCCATCGCTTCTAACCTGTCGGCGCTGTGGATTCTGATCGCCAACTCCTTCATGCAGGAGCCGGTCGGTTTCGTCCTGCGGAATGGCCGCGCGGAAATGACCGATTTCCTGGCGCTGGTCACCAACCCGCACGTGCTGGTGCAGTACCCGCATGTATTTTTCTCCGGCATCACCACCGCTGCCTTTTTTGTCCTGGGTATCAGTGCCTGGCATCTGCTCCGTAAAAGCAGCAACATCGAGGTTTTCCGCCGTTCGGCAAACTGGGCGACCGTCTATGCCGTTGTCGGCGTGGTTATGGTTATCATGGTCGGCCACACCCAGGCGCAGCACATGGTACAAGCGCAGCCGATGAAGATGGCCGCCGCCGAAGCCCTGTGGGACAGCGAAGACCCGGCTTCGATGTCGCTGTTCACCGTCGGTGACGAACCGGGACGGCGAGACGTGTTTTCGATCCGTATCCCCGGCCTGTTGAGCTTCCTGGCCTACAACCGTTTTGAGGGCGAAGTGAAGGGCATCAACGACCTGCAAGCCGAATACGAAGAAACCTACGGCCCCGGCGATTATGTGCCGCCAATTGCGCTCAACTACTGGAGCTTCCGGCTGATGGTCGGTGCAGGCTTTTTAATGCTGTTCCTGGCTTTGTATGGTTTGTATACGGCCATCCAGAAGAAAACGGAAAACGCCCCGCGTTTCCTGCGGCTGCTGCCGTTTGCAATCTTTTTACCCTACCTCGCCAACATCACCGGATGGCTGCTGACCGAACTCGGTCGCCAGCCCTGGATTGTCTTCGGCTTGCAGCGGGTGGAAGATGCCGTGTCCCCGAATGTATCCGCCGAAACCGTCCTGCTGTCGCTGGTCGGCTTCACGCTGCTCTACGGCGTGCTGATGATCGCCGATATTTATCTGCTGGCGAAATTCGCCCGTGACGACAGCAGCGTTTCAGCCGAACCCGACGAAGCTCAGCCGGCACCCGCCGCCAGTTTTTAATAAGGAGACTATGATGGATCTCAATACTCTATGGTTTATCCTGATCGCGGTTTTGTTCATCGGGTACTTCTTCCTGGAGGGCTTTGACTACGGCGTGGGCATCCTGCTGCCCTTCCTGGGCAAAAACGATGAAGAACGCCGAATAGTTATCAATACCATCGGCCCATTCTGGGATGGCAACGAGGTCTGGCTGCTGACGGCCGGCGGGGCGATGTTCGCCGCCTTCCCCCAGATGTACGCCACCATCTTCAGCGGTTTTTACCTGGCGCTGTTTTTGATGCTGGTCACGCTCATCTTGCGCGGGGTCGCCTTCGAGTTCCGCAGCAAGGACAAACGCCCCGGCTGGCGCAACACCTGGGACTGGATGATCTTCCTGGGCAGCGCCGTCCCCGGCCTGCTGTGGGGGGTTGCCCTCAGCAACCTGGCGCGCGGTGTGGCAATTGACGCCAATATGCACTATGTCGGCACATTCTGGGACCTGCTCAGCCCCTATTCGCTGCTCAGCGGGGTGGCGTCATTGATCGCTTTTACCCTGCATGGTGCGCTGTTTTTGTCCTTGAAGACCGAAGGGGAAATGGCGGAGCGGGCGCACCGCACGGCTTCCCGGCTGTGGCTGCCCGCCGTCGTTATCATCCTGGTTTTTGTCGTTGCCAGCTACGGCTCGACCGATATTTTCCAGCGGCTGGGCGTCAACCCCGGCATCGCGCCGTTGGGCGCGCTGGCGGCGCTGCTGTCCATCGGCTACTTCATCCGCGAGCGGCGTCACGGCTGGGCGTTCGTGGCCTCCGGCGCGAATCTGGCGCTTTCAGTCCTGACTATTTTCTCCGGCCTGTACCCGCGTCTGGTCATTTCCAACCTGAACCCGGAGTGGAATCTCACCATCTATAATGCGTCATCCAGTGAATACACCCTCCAGGTGATGAGTCTGGTCGCGCTCATCTTCGTGCCGATTGTGCTGGCTTACCAGGCCTGGAGCTACTGGGTCTTCCGCAAGCGTATTTCACGCAGCGACCTGGAATATTAAACTGCTTTTTCGCCAGGGGCGTTCGTTTGAGCGCCCATCCTCTTTTTCCTCACGCCGGTCAATCCGGGTTCAGTGTGTACACCATACGGCGAACGCGATCCTGATAAACCGCCATATTTATCACCCATATAATCTTCCAGGCTGGACGCAGCGACGATCTCAACCGGAATCCCGCGCAGCGGCGCAAGAAGATTAGAAGACAGGGTTGTTTTTGATTTCTGCATGGCGATCCCCCTTTTTCCGTTATAATCCCACTATGGGCGAAATAGAGTGAATTATACCCCCTAGGATTCCGGTGTTATGCATCTTGAAAAACGGCTGCGAATTGGGCGCGCGGCGCTGGCGCTCACGATTGGCCTGGGCGTTATCGCCGGGCTGCTGCTGGTAGCGCAGGCTTTTTTACTCAGCCGGGCGATCAATCTCGTTTTTTTGCAGGGCGCGGCGCTGGCAGACATTCTGCCCCTGCTGGCGTCCCTGCTGGGCGTGGGCGCGGCGCGCGCACTGGCGCTGTCGGGCGGCGAGGTCTCCGCACAGGGATTGGCCGAAAGCGTCAAAACCGATCTGCGGGAGAGATTGTACGCACATATCCTGGCGCTCGGCCCGGCCTACACACGCGGCGAACGCAGCGGCGAACTGGTGAACACGGCGACCGGCGGCATCGAAGCCCTGGACGCCTATCTGCGCGAGTACATCCCGCAGGTGGCGCTGGCCGCCTTCGTGCCGCTCATCATGCTGCTAACTGTGTTCCCGATTGATCTGGTATCCGGCCTCGTGCTGCTGTTCACCGCGCCGCTCATCCCCCTTTTTATGATTCTGATCGGCAAGGCGGCGGGTGCGCTCAACCGCCGCCAGTGGACGGCGCTCAGCCGTATGAGCGCGCATTTCCTGGATGTGCTGCAAGGGCTGACCACACTCAAGCTGTTCCAGCGCAGCCGGGCGCAGATCGAAATCATCGCCGCTGTCAGCGACCAGTTCCGCAAAACCACGCTCGACGTGCTGCGCGTGGCTTTTCTGTCGGCGCTGGTGCTGGAAATGGTGGCGACCATCAGCACGGCGGTCGTCGCGGTGGAAATCGGCCTGCGGCTTTTACATGGCGTGCTGGACTTCGAACGGGCGTTTTTTGTGCTGGTACTCGCCCCAGAGTTTTATCTGCCGCTGCGGACGCTCGGCATTCGTTTCCACGCTGGCGTGGCCGGCGCAACCGCCGCGCGGCGCATCTTCGAGGTGCTGGAAACGCCGCCGGAGGTCATGCTCACTGACAATGCCCGACCGCTGCCACCGCCGTCGTTTCACATCCGGCTGGAGAACGTGGTTTACGCCTACGGCGACCGACCGGCGCTCAACGGCCTGTCGCTGGAAATCCGCCCCGGCGAACGGCTGGCGCTGGTCGGGCCGAGCGGTGGCGGCAAAACGACCATCAGCCAGCTTTTGTTACGTTTCATCGAACCCCGGGGCGGGCAGATCACTGTAGACAGTTTTCCGCTTCATGATCTACCGGCGGACAGCTGGCGCGAACAGATTGCCTGGGTTCCGCAAAACCCGTACCTGTTCAACGCCAGTGCCGCCGATAATATTCGCCTGGGCAAACCTTCGGCCACAATGGCCGAAATTATCGAAGCGGCGCGGCTGGCGGGCGCGCACGAGTTCATTTCGGCGCTGCCGTCCGGTTACGATACCCTCATCGGCGAACGCGGCGCGCGGCTGAGCGGCGGGCAGGCGCAGCGCATCGCCCTGGCGCGCGCCTTCCTGCGCGATGCGCCGCTGCTTATCCTGGATGAAGCCACCGCCCACCTCGACCCGGAAACGGAACTGCTGATTCAGGCATCCATAAACCGGCTGATGCAGGGGCGAACGGCGCTTATCATCGCCCATCGGTTAAGCACGGTTTATAATGCTGATCGCATCGCCGTGATTGACGGCGGGCGCGTGGTCGAAACCGGCGCGCACGAGGAACTTTTGCGGCAGAACGGCGTGTATCGCCAACTGGTAACAGCTTATGCGGGAGAACAAGCTAAACCTTTCTAAAAATGAACCAACGAACGATCTTCTTACGACTGCTCCGGCTGACCGCGCCGTTCTGGAAGTGGATGGCGCTGGCGGCGCTGCTGGGCGCGCTGACCATCGCCAGCAGCATCGCCCTGCTGGCCGCTTCGGCCTATATCATCGCCCGCGCCGCCCTGCGCCCTTCGATTGCGGATTTGCAGGTCGCCATCGTCGGCGTGCGTTTTTTCGGCATCGCGCGCGGTGTATTCCGCTACCTGGAGCGGCTGGTTTCCCACGAGGCGAACTTCCGTCTGCTGGCGCGGCTGCGAGTGTGGTTTTATACGGCGCTCGAACCGCTGGCCCCGGCGCGTCTGGCGCACCACCGGGGCGGCGATCTGCTGGCACGCATCGTCGCCGACATTGACACGCTGGAACATTTTTATGTGCGCGTGCTGGCCCCTCCGGTGGTGGCGCTGCTTATCGCCCTTTTGATGGGCATTTTTCTGTCCGCCTATGACGTGCGGCTGGCATTGGCGGTGCTGGCCGTCCTGGCGCTGGCAGGCGTCGGCGTCCCGCTGCTGACGCGCTATCTCTCCCGCGATGCAGGCCAGGTGATGGCGCAAACGCGCGGCGAACTGAACGCCGCCCTGCTGGATGGCATCCAGGGCAGCGCGGATGTGATCGCTTTCGGCCAGCAGGAAGCACAGTTGGCGCGTATCCAGGGCATTAACCGACAGCTTTCGCGCTGGCAGCGCCGCATGGCGCGTATTCGCGGCCTGGATGCGGCACTCGGTGCGCTGCTGGTTAACCTGGCGGCGACGCTGGTGCTGGCGCTGGTGACCCCATTGGTGCGCGCCGGGCAAATCGAAGGCGTGGATGTGGCAGTGCTGGCGCTGGCAACGATGGCGAGTTTTGAGTCCGTCCTGGGGCTGCCGATGGCTTTTCAATACCTGGGCAGCAGTTTGGCCGCCGGACGCCGCCTGTTTGAAATCGTGGATGAAAAGCCGGTTCTGGCGGCGCAGGACTATCCCCAGGCACAATCCCCTCCCTCCAATTTTGATCTGGTTTTTGAAAACGTCACTTTTCGTTATACGGCGGATTCTCCGCCTGCGCTGGATAGCGTCGGCTTTACGCTGCGGCAGGGCCGGCGGCTGGCAATCGTCGGCTCAAGCGGCGCCGGCAAATCCACGCTGGTTAATCTGCTGCTGCGTTTTTGGGACTATGAGCAGGGGTTTATTGCGCTCGGCGGGCGCGACATCCGCGACTATGACCCCGAACACCTGCGAAGCTGGATCGCAGTCGTCAGTCAAAACACCTATCTGTTCAACACCACTGTTCGAGAAAACATCCTACTCGGACGCCAGAACGCATCCGAAGCCGAGATGATTGAAGCGGCGCGGCAAGCGCAGATTCACGACTTCATCACCACTCTGCCGGGTGGGTACGATACCTGGGTGGGCGAACAGGGTTTGCGCCTCAGCGGCGGCGAACGCCAGCGTATCGCCATCGCCCGCGCGCTGCTAAAAGACGCGCCGGTGCTGGTGCTGGACGAAGCCACCACCGGCCTGGACTCTGTGACTGAGCGCGACGTGATAACCGCGCTCTACCGTTTGATGGAGGGGCGCACCGTATTGATGATTACCCACCGCCTAACCGGACTCCAGGCGATGGACGAAATTCTGGTACTGCACGAGGGCAAATTAGCGGAGCGCGGCACACACGCCGGGTTAGTCCAGTCGCAAGGGCGGTATTTTAAAATGTCGGCGCTGCAAAACGAAAGTCTGCGGTAGCGGCTCAACCGTCTTTTTCGCCGATCAGCGCGCTCAACCGCCCGTGCGCCGATACCAGCCGCGCCCGCGCTTCTTCCGGCGTGATGCCCAGCAGACCGACCACGATGGCGGTTTTCACCTGGTTGTCGGCCAGTGCCAGCAGGCGGGCGGCCTGCTCCTCATCCACGCCGACCACTTCCGACACGATGCGGCGCGCGCGGTCGGCCAGCTTTTGATTGGTGACTTTAACATCCACCATCCGGTTGCCATAGACCTTGCCGAGCGAAATCATGGTGGCCGTACTGAGCATGTTCAGAATCATCTTCTGCGCCGTGCCGGCCTTCAGCCGGGTCGAACCGGCGATCACCTCCGGCCCGACCGGCGCGGCAATGTTTATCTGCGCCGCTTCCAGCACAGGCGACGGCGCGTTACAGGCGATGCCGACGGTGACAGCCCCGCGTTCGTTCGCTGCTGCCAGCGCGCCCAGCACGTAGGGCGTCCTACCGCTGGCGGCGATGCCGACCACTATATCGCGCTCGGTTACATTCAGCGCCAGCAGGTCTCGGCGTCCGGCGTCCGGGTCATCCTCCGCGCCTTCGACGGCCTGCGTCAGCGCGGCCATGCCCCCGGCGATGAGCGCCTGCACCATGTCCGGTTCGGTGCTGAAGGTCGGCACGCACTCTACAGCGTCCAGCATCCCCAACCGTCCACTTGTGCCGGCGCCAACATAAATCATCCGCCCGCCCCTACGCAGCCGGTCGGCGGCAGCCTCGACCGCGCGCGCAATCTCCGGCAGCGCCGCCCGCACCACCGCCGCGACGGTGGCATCCTCGGCGTTCATGATCTGCACGATCTCCAGCGCCGACAGGCGGTCAATATGGGTAGACTGCGGGTTGGGTTGTTCGGTCAGCATGGTTTTACACCGTCAGCAAAGCGATCAAAATGCTCAAGGTGACGATGCTCGCCAGCGTGCTGACGAGTGTCACGGCAGATGTAAATTCGGTGTCGCTGTTGAACTGGGTCGCCAGCGCGTTCGCCAGCACCGCCGTCGGCATACTGGATTCAACAATCGCCACCTGGAAGGTCACGCCGGTCAGCCCCAGCAGCGCCGCCAGCGGAAAGGCGATAAAAGGGGCCAGCACCAGCCGGATTCCGGTCGCCAGCAGCAGCGGTCGCCAGCGCACACGCAGCGACGTTTCCGCCAGCTTCAACCCTAGTAGCGCCAGCATCCCCGGAACGGAGGCTTGCGACAGGATGCCGATAGCACGTTCCAGCGGCAGCGGCAGCGTGATCTCGGCCAGATTGACGATTAACCCGGCCAGCGCCGCGTAGGCAATCGGCACTTTCAGCACATTCAGAACGGCTACTTTCACCGACGCTTCGCCGCGCGAGGCGAAATAAACACCCAGTACATTCCCCATCATCACCGACATCACATAATAAATAATTGCCTGCCGCTCCCCATCCGGGCCAAAAGCAAAACGGTTGAGCGGGATGCCATAGTTAGCCGCGTTCACCAGGATGATGCTAATCAGGAAGGCGCTTTCCAGCTTGCGGTCAAACTTCGCCAACCGGGATACTCCCAGACCGATCAAAGCCATCAGCAGCGACATCGTTACCGCGACCGCCGCCAGCCCGATCACTTCCCCACCCCGCAAATCCGACTGCACGATGCCGGTAAACGCCAGGGACGGAATGAACAGGTAGACCAGCAGCGTGGACAGGCCGCGCGGGTCGGGGTTCAGGCGGCGGGCGATCACGATCACAATCCCGACGATGATAAAAATCGGGCTGATGACATTGAGCATGATGCTGAGAAGTTCGACCATGACCTTAGCCTCGATGTTTCAGGTGATTGAGCGCCAGAATTGCCGCGCCCACAACCGGCGGATGGCGCGGAACAGGGATGTCGGCCAGCCCCAGCAGTTCGCACAGCCGGCTGCTGAGGGAGTTTGGCGCGGTTAATAAACCGCCGGCAAAAGCCAGCGGCAGCGGCTCCATATTCAGCCGGCGTTGAACCGCCCGCGCCGCCAGCGCCAGATCGCGCGCGGCTTGCTCCACGATGGTCTGGGCGGCGGTTTCACCCAGCGCGGCCTGTTCCAGCACCACTCCGGCCAGCGCGGCTATTTCAGGATTACGCGGCGTGTCGGCCCAGTACAGCCAGGCGGCCAGCACGCCTGCGTCTGCCAACCCCAACCGCTCCAGCAGCGCAGCGGTCAGGCCAGTTTTGCGGCTGCGCCCGTCGGCGGCGCGCGCCACAGCCCGCAGCCCTTCCAGACCCAACCAGAAGCCGCTGCCCTCGTCCCCCAGCAGATAGCCCCAGCCGCCAACCCGCACGTAATCACCCGCCGCGTTCGCGCCGCAGGCCAGGCTTCCGGTCCCGGCCAGCACCAGGATTCCGCGCCGTTCGCCAAACGCCCCGGCCAGCGCAATTTCGTGATCGGAACTGGCCGCCACCGCCGCGTCCGGCAGCACATCTCGCACCGTTTCGCGCAGCCAATCGCCGGAATGCGCCGCGTCCGCCCCGGCCACGCCGATTCCCACCGCGCCGATTTGCTCCGGCGCTAAAGAGGCATTCGCCAGCGCCAGGCGCACAACCGTCCGAATGGTTTCGGCGGCAGCGTCTCTGCCGACCAGATTTGGGTTAACCGCGCCGCCGCTGCTCTGTCCCAGAATGAACAGATTCTCATCCATCACGACGGCGCGCACCGTGCTGCCGCCGCCGTCAATACCCACCACACAGGTCATAAAGCAGCCGCCAGAAGCGTATGCAGATCGCGCCGAAATTCAAATGTGCCGGGCTTCAGCCGCCCCGGATAAACGCTGTTCGTCAGCGCCGCCACCACCAGCGCGCGCGCCGGGTCAATCCATAATGACGTGCCGGTGAAGCCGGTATGCCCGTAAGCGGCCATGCTGAACAACTCCCCCGCCGACGACCCCTCCGCCGATTTCAGCACCCATCCCAGACCGCGCCGCTCGCCGTTGGTCTGCTCCTGTTTGGCCTCGCGCATCCACCTCGGCGAAATGCCCAGGCGCGCATCCTCGACCAGCCAGCCCTGGCCGAGCGCAGCCACATCCCTAGCCGCCGCAAACAGTCCCGCATGTCCGGCCACGCCCCCCACCCCGCAGGCATTTTCGTCGTGAACCTCGCCCCAGACGCGGCGCTTGCGCCACAGCGGATCATCTTCGGTCGGGGCGATGCGGTCGCGGCTGATTCCGTTCTGCACCGGGTTGAACAGCGTGGTTTCCAGCTTCAAGGGTTCGATCACCCGCGCCGCGATGGCTTTGTCCAGTTGGCTGGATGCGCCGTACAGCCGGGAAACAGCCTCCCCCAACAGCATCAGCCCCAGGTCGCTGTAACGCACGCCGCTGCCGGGTTCGTCCACAAACGGGTAATTCCACAGCGCCGCCAGCGCCCGCGACCAGCGTTCCTGCCGGGGAATCGGGTCGAAACCATCCGGGGGAACAGGCGCAGGGCCGGCGGCATTATAAACGTCCCGCCACGCCGCCAAACCGGACGTATGCGTGAGCAGGTGGCGGAACGTCACGTGCACCGGATCAATCCTTTTGTCGCGCATATCGTCCTTCACTGGCAGCGGCTTCTTGCTGTGCGGGTCTATTCCGCCGTCTAGCGGGCGCGGGCCGGAACGCCCAAATTCTGGCAGAACGGCCATAATCGGTGCATCTAGACTCAGCCCATGTTCGCCCGCCAACGACAAAAATGCCGTCACCGTGAACAGCTTGGTGACTGAAGCCAGGTCGAACAGCGTGCCGGTAGTAACCGGGACAAGTCGGGTGTCAGGGTCAATCCAGCCCCAAGCCTGGTTTAAAACCACCTGCCCATCTTTAACGACGGCCACTACCGCCGCCGGAAACACCGTATCCAGGTTGGCGGTTATTAACGCCTGTAACCGCGCATCAGCAGCAGGTGGCAGCTCATTTACCGTGTGTGCAGAAGTTGTTTCGTCAATTGCTGTCATCATCATCATAAAGCAAAAACGGTTTTCGCTGTGTTTTAAATCCGCGCCAGAAATCCGGCCACGCGCCGGCAATAGCGGATACTTCGGCCCCGGCTTCAATCTGCGCTCGAATCTGCTCCGAACCGGCCAGCCGGTCAAAATGATACACGCCGCCAGGTTCGACACCCACCGCCGCCGGGGGCAGCCAGGCAAAATGCGCCGGGTACAAACGGCGAATGGTGATGATAATGTTCAACCAGGTTTCGACAGGCCGCCAGACGGCGTTATCAAGCACATGCGCCTGCACGCCGCCACAGTCCAAACCGGCCCACTTGCTGGACGATGGCCGGAAGCTGATCGGACGAAAACGCACGCCCGGCCAATCCTGCGCGTTCAGCGCGGCGGCCAGTTCGTCACCATTTATCCAGGGCGCGCCGACGATTTCAAACGGCAGCGCCGTGCCGCGCCCTTCCGAAAGGTTCGTGCCTTCCACCAGACACGCGCCGGGATACTGGCGCACGGTGCTGGTATGCGGCATATTGGGCGACGGCGGAATCCACGCCAGGCCGGTATCTTCCCAGGCCATGCCGCGCCGGTAGTTTTCGCAGCGCACGACTGTCAGATCGGCGGGCGAGCCATTCCAGAGCGTGTTCATCATCCCCGCCAGTTCGCCCAGCGTCAGCCCATGACAGACCGGAACGGGAAAACGCCCAACAAACGACGACAGGTGCGGCTCCAGCGGCGGGCCGTCTAAACGCCCGCCCAGCGGATTCGGGCGATCCAGGACGATCACTTCAAGACCATTTTCGCCCGCCGCTTCCAGTACGTAGGAAAGCGTCCAGATGAAGGTATAATACCGCGCGCCCACATCCTGAATATCAAACACCAGCGCGTCCAGGCCGTCCAGCATCTCCGGCGTCGGATAGTAAGTTTCCCCGTACAGGCTGTAAACCGGCAGGCCGGTGCGTGGATCGGTCATCGAGCCGATGCGTTCGGCGTCCGGGGCTGCGCCCGCCAGACCATGCTCTGGCGCGAACAGAGCGGCCAGTTTCACCCCCGGCGCGTTTCGCAGCAGATAGCAGGCACTGTGCAGATGCCGGTCAACCGCGCTGGGATTCGTCACCAGTCCGACGCGGCGTCCCTTCAGCCGATCAAACCCCTGCGCGGCCAGCACGTCCAGGCCGGTACGAACGGTCACGCTATCGGCTCCCAGGTCACAGGCAGCCGGCCCTCCGGGACGTAGCGCCCGGTCAGCGCATCCACCGCCGCTTGCAGCGAAGGCGCGCCGTCGCCACAGGTGCATAACACTGCCGCCGCACCGGTCAGCGCACCGGCGTCATAAGGATTGCGGAGGCACACCAGCACAACACGCCGCGCCAGGCTCATCAGTTCGCGCGCCATAGCCAGTTGTTCGGGGATAATATGCGCGCTGCGGGTCGCCAGCACCAGCGTCCCGGCATTAGCCGCCGCCCGGCGCGCGCGCGCCAGGGCGTCCGGGTCGGCATCCACTGAGCGCAGGGAAATATACTCGGCTTCCGGCAGGTCGCGCCGCAGCAGCGTTAAAAATCCGGTCAGTTCCCCGCGTTCCACCACGCCGCTTTCAAGATAGGACGCAAATTCGACCGCCGCCAGCTTCTCGCCGGTTTTGAGGGGCAGCAGATCGGGGTCGCCCCGCAGCAGCACCGTCCCGGCGCGCGCCGCCCAATCCATCAATAACAGATGGTCGCGCCGCCGGACGTTCTGTAGTTCGGCATATTTGGCCGGAAAACGCGCGTTCATCGCCGTCAGCCGCGAATCCGCTTCACCCAC
>QUBZ01000152.1 GCA_014338005.1 Chloroflexota bacterium
TACGACACGCTCATCTTTGAAGACCTGAACCTGGCAGGGATGAAGGCGCTGTGGGGACGCAGGGTCAGCGATTTGGGTTTTGCCCAGTTCCTCAAAACGCTGAAGTGGGTCGCATTCAAGTGCGGGAAACAGGTCGTAATCATTGACCGTTTCGAGCGCACGACCGGCAAGTGTTCGGGCTGTGGTCATGAGCAGGCCGTCACCTTAGCGGAACGCACCTTTGTTTGTGAGAACTGCGGCCTCACGCTTGACCGCGACTACAACGCGGCTCTGAATATTCTTGAGGCGGGGTGTCGCCTCATACTGTCTCAGTCGGAAGAAGTCCCCGTGACAAACGGGGCGTCCGGCGCTTACGGCAGTTTCCCCCACCTTTAGGTGTGGGGAGTACGTCACAATCGCCAGCCATGCGACACATCTCATTTTTAATCTATCTGGTCTTCGCCGCGCTGGTTTTGCTGGCGGCGGCCTGCGATCCGCTGGCTCCTCAGGCCACGCCGCAGGTTATCATCGTCACGCCCATACCGAGCGACACGCCGCCGGCCACACCCACGCCGCCGCCTACCCGCACGCCGATTCCGACGCTGACGCCGATTCGCACGCCGACGGTCACACCCTTCCCGTGTGACGACGATTCCGGGCGCGTGGAGATATTCAACCAGTTCCGCAGCCCCACCGCCGGCACAACACTGCGCTACCAGGTGTATATGCCGCCCTGCTACCTGGAAAGCCAGAAGCGTTATCCCTATGTGTTTCTGCTGCACGGCGCAGCCAATAACGAAACCCACTGGCCGGGACTCGGCCTGGTGGAAACACTCGACCAGGGCTTCCGGCTGGGCGCGCTGTCGCCGATGATCGTGGTGATGCCCTACATGGGGTCAATCGGCAATGACAACACCTTCCCGCCTGACCCCTCTTTTGAGACGGTGGTGCTGGATGAACTGATTCCGGCCATCGAGCGGGACTTTTGCACCTGGAACGACCGGGAACACCGCGCCATCGGGGGCATTTCGCGGGGCGGCTTCTGGGCGTACAGCATCGCGCTGCGCCACCCGGACGTGTTCGGCATCGTCGGCGGCCACAGCGCCTTTTTCCCGGACGATCTGCGGACGGTGCCGGCGGCCTTTAATCCACTGGAACTGGCGCTGAACGCTTCGTTTTTAGAGGAAGCCAATCTGCGGATGTACCTCGACAACGGCGCGAGCGATTTTTCCGGCATCAGCCAGGAGCTTTTTTCCAGCCGCCTGAGCGCGCGGGGCATCCCGCACACTTACGTGATTAACCCGGTCGGCGACCACGACGACGCCTACTGGTCGGCGCACCTGTCGGAATATCTGGCTTTTTACGGGCGGACGTGGCCGCGTTCGGCGGACGATCTGCCAAGCTGCCTGGAGCCGAGTCCGTGATGATGCCGCCGGCTCTAACCCTCGTCCGGCGCGGTTTCGGGCGTGGCCTCCGCGCCTGCGCCGGGCAGCACGATGCTGCACTCGCGCAGGTTATCCTGCGCCGCCGTGACGGCTTCTGTATCGCCGGTTTCCGTGCCTAAGCGGATGCTCTGCTCCAGCAGCGGCACCGCTGCCGGGCAGCTGCCGAGCGCGATCTGGGTGCGCCCGGCCCACAGGTAATGGCGCGGGTTGCGCGTTCCCAGGTCAATGGCGCGTTTCAACGCCTCGGCGGCCAGGGTGTAATTATCCAGCGCCATCTGCACGCGCCCCAGCAGCCCCTGGCACAGCACGTTGTTGGGATTTACTTCCACGCAGCGCGTCAGGTAATCAAGCGCCTGGTTGGGGTCGCCCAGGCCGCTGTAATACACGCGCCCCAGCTCGAACAGGGCGCGGGCGTTGCGAGGATTAGTCTCCACCACTTCGCGCAGGTAGCCCAGAGCTTCTTCCGGGTCCTGAAAAGCCAGGAAGTTGATGAGTGCCAGGTCAATCGCCAGGTACGAAAGGTTGGGGGCCAGTTCGTAAGCCTGCTCGAAGTAATCGCGGGCAGCGTTAAAATCGAACTCCGATTCCCAGGCCAGCACACCGCGCACGCGCAGCGCCTCGAAGCTGTCCGGGTTGATTTCCAGCGCCCGGTTGACGGTTTCCAGCGCCAGGGTACTCTGGCCGATGTCGTGGTAGGCTTCGGCCAGAAAGGCCAGGGCGCGCGCGTTATCGCTTTTCAGTTCCACTGCCCGCAGGGCGCTGGCGATGGCTTCGCCATAGCGCCCGCTCCAGTCCAGCACCATCGCCCGGATGGCCCAGGCGTCGGAAGCCAGCGGGTCGGCGGTGATAGTGCGTTCGGCGGCCTCCAGCGCCGCGTCCAGGCTGCCTTCCATCGCCAGCCCCAGAGTCACGCGGTAATGGGTTTGCAGGTCGTTCGGCACGGCGTCCAGGATGGATTCGTAGGTGTTGAGCGCGGCTTCTATCCGCCCCTCCCGCCAGTCTGCCGCCGCGCGTTCCAACTGGTCGCGCGGGTCCTGCGTGGGCGGCGGCGGGGGCGCGCCGGCGGTCGCCAGCGAATGCTGGGCGCTGTCCAGCACGCCGTAGATGGCCTGATGCACCGGCGGGCCGAGCGTTTCGCGGCGGTTGTAAATCTCCACACCGGCCAGCACCACCACCGGCGTTAAAATCCACAGCCACAGCCAGCGCAGCGAAATGGGGCTGCGCTTCTGGCCGCGCGTGTACCGTTTAGGTGTGCGTAGATACATGATTAACCCAGGCCCCCCAGCGGCGTGGGCGGCGGCAGCGTGGGCGGCGGCAGCGTCGGTATCTGGTCGGAGCGGTAGCCGGGACAGCTTACCGTCACCAGGCGCAGCCCCTCGCGGGTGTCGGACAGAATCGGCTCTTTAATCGGCAGCTGCTCGATGCGCTGGAGCGATTCTTCCAGCACGGCCCAGGCGCGGTCGCACTGGCCCAGGTAGTAGTGCGCCAGGCCGCGCAGGTAATAACACTGAATTTCGTCCGACCCCAGCGCCACGCACTGTTCAAAACTTTCAATCGCGCCTTCATAATTGCGGCGGTTGTAGCGCACCATGCCCAACTGCCGATGCACACGGGCGTCATTGGGGTCCAGGTTGAGCGCGTCCTCGCAGTAACCCTGCGCCTGGGCATCCTCACGGATGCGGGAAAACGTCTCGCACAGGCGCAGCAGGGCTTTGGTGTTAAACGGGTCAAGCGACAGCACTTTTTCGTAAGTGGCGACTGCCAGTTCGTATTCGTCCACTGCGATATATTGCAGCGCCAGTTCAAAATAGGGTGTGGTCAGGTTGGGGTTGATGGTCACGGCGTCTTCAAGCTGGGCGATGGCTTCCTCGCGCCGCCCCACCCAGATGAGCGAATAGGCGTAGGCGCGGCGCGCCTCGATATTTAACGGGTCGAGCGCGACGGCGGATTCGCCAAAATTTAAACCCTGCTGGTAGCGCCCGATGTCGGTATAGGCGTTGGAGAGAACGGCGTGCAGCGGCGCAAAGTTGGGGTCAATTTCCATGCCCGCCAGCGCCACCGGGACGGCAGCCGCCGAGTCGCCCAGGCGCGCCAGCGCCCGCGCCTTCAGCACGTAACCGCGCGGGTCTCTGGAGTCGGACTGGATGGCGCGGTCGCCCAGTTCGAGCGCCTGCTGGGCATAACCCTCGCGGTCAATTTCCAGCAGCAGGCGGCCATATTCGTACAGGTAATTTACATTGTTGGGCTGCTGCGCGACGGCCTGCGCGAACGCATCGGCAGCTTCCTCCAGGTCGCCGGCCAGGAACAGATCGTAACCCTCGGTGGCCCACCAGCTTGCAAAAGGCGTGGGCGTGGGGGCCATGCCGACGGCATCCAGCGCCATCAGCTGCAAACGATCGAACTGCGTGTTGACGAACAGCAGAAAACCACCCAGCAGCAGCCCGTAAACCAGCAGAAAACGGAAATTCGTCCGGCGGCGCCGCCGACTGCTGAAAAAAGGCTGTGAATAATCGCGTTTGATTTGCATAGACACCTTCTGCGAGGGGTGCGCCCTCGCCGATTTCCTCCTAGATTAGACAACAAGCGGGGGCGCGTCAAGATTCGAGTGCCGGGCGCGCGTGGAGTACGGCGGTGTTTGAGGCGATATAATGAGGGTATATGTTCAGGCAGGGCGAGAGGAATTGATGTTTTGCTCACCACTCATCCCTCATCATTCGGAACTTAATTTATGGTTCACATCGGCTTAAACGCGCATCTGCTGGCCGGGGATGCCGGCTACCGGTCGGCGGGCATACACGGCTATATCTGGCATACGCTGGCGCACCTGCGGGCTGCCGCGCCGGAGGACTGGCGTTTTACGGCGCTGGTCGGGGCGGGGAACGCGGACTCCTTCAACGGGCTGGACATGCGCCGCGCGCGCTGGAACACGGCCTCGCCGCTGCGCCGCATCGCCTGGGAACAGATGGTTCAGCCCTGGCTGCTGCGCGGTTTCGACCTGTATCACGCGCTGGCGTTTGTGTCGCCGCTGGTGCTGCCCGTCCCCAGCGTGGTGACGGTTTACGACCTCAGCTTCATCCATTATCCACAGGTGCTGCCGGCCTCGCGCCGCCTGTATCTGCGCCTGTTCACGGCGCTGTCGTGCCGCCGCGCCCGCCGGGTGATCGCCATTTCGCACAGCACCGCCCACGACCTGACCGCCCAGCTGGGCATCCCGCCGGAGAAAATCAGCGTCGCCGCGCCGGGTTACGACGCTGCCCGCTGCCGCCCGCTGCCGCCAGAGCAGGTGGCCGCCTTCCGCCGGGATAAAGGGCTGCCGGAGCGGTTCTGGCTGTTCGTCGGCACGCTGGAGCCGCGTAAAAACCTGCCGCTGCTGCTGGAAGCCTACGCCGCCCTGCCGCGCGGCGAGCGCCTGCCGCTGGTGCTGGCCGGGGGCAAAGGCTGGGGCTGCCAGGCCATTTTTGAGGCCATCGAACGGTATCATCTGGCGGGCGAGGTCAGCCTGTCGGGATTTTTGCCTGTTGAAGACCTGCCGCTCTGGTACAATAGTGCCGAGGCATTCATTTATCCCTCGGTGTTCGAGGGCTTCGGCCTGCCGGTGCTGGAGGCGATGGCCTGCGGCACACCGGTGCTGACATCCAACGTTTCGTCGCTGCCGGAAGTGGCCGGCCAGGCCGGGATGTGCCTGCCGCCGCACGACGCGGCTGCCTGGACGGATGGCCTGCGCCGTGTTTTTGCGGACGCCCGCTGGCGCGAGGCCGCGCGCGAACAGGGCTTCCACGAGGCGGCGCGTTATTCGTGGTTGGAGACGGCGCGGCAGACGATTTTTTGTTACCAACAGGCGCTGTGAACGCGCATTCAGGTGTAATGGAGTTCTGAAAACGATTTGAGTCGTAAGATGGCGAACGAATTGATTCCCCCGCGACGCAGTTTGTATATGCCGAAAGGCTTCTGGCCGCTGGTGGATGTTGCGCTGGTGTTTGTGGCCTTCGCCGCCGCTCACTACATGCGCTATGAATTGCAGCTCATCCGGGCGGTGGACGGCGCGAACCGCGCGCCGTTCGGCCCGTATCTGCCGTATGCCGCCGTGTACGCGGCGCTGCTGGTGTTAAATTACCAGGGCAGCGGCCTGTACCGCAGCATTCGCGGGCGCTCGTGGATGGAGGAAGTGTACGGCGTCGTCAACGGTGTCACCAACGCGACCGTGATCGTGCTGGGGCTGTACTTCGTTTTTCAACCGCTGGTGTTCAGCCGTTTGATGCTGGTGTATGTGGCCGCCCTCACGGTGATCGCGCTGGCCCTGGTGCGCGCCTTCCGGCGGTTGGTGCAGGCGCATCTGCGGACGAAAGGCATCGGCATCCAGCGCGTGCTGGTGGTGGGCGCAGGCGACGTGGGCAAAGCGGTGCTGCGGACGATGATCGCCCGCCGCGAGCTGGGCTACCGCCCGGTGGGCTACGTGGATGACGACCCGGAGCGCGCCAGCATAGACCTGGGGCGCGTAAAAGGATTGGGCGGGCTGAAGAACCTGGGCAAAACCATTCGCAATCACGCCGTTGATCTGGTCGTTATCACGCTGCCCTGGGCGCAGCACGACCGCATCTTGGAACTGGTGGAGGTGAGCAAACGCGCCGGGGCGGAAGTGCGCGTCGTGCCGGACGTGTTCCAGTTGAATCTGCGGCAGGTACACGTCGAAAGCCTGGACGGCATCCCGCTGCTGGGCGTCAGCAGCGGCGCGCAGTTCTCCAATCGCGGCCATCTTGTCAAACGGGCGCTGGACATCGGGCTGATCGCGCTGGCTTCGCCGCTGCTGATCGTAATTTTCGGGCTGATCGCGCTGGCGATCCGCCTGGAGGGGCCGGGGCCGATCTTTTACAAACAGCGGCGCGTCGGGCGTTACGGGCAGGTGTTCGATATGGTCAAGTTCCGCAGTATGGTTCCAAATGCCGACGCCCTGCGCGCGCAGTTGATCGAGGAATACCAGCAGGACCCGCGCCATCCCAAGTTCAAAAATGACCCGCGCGTGACCCGCGTCGGGCGCTTGATCCGCACCACCAGCCTGGACGAACTGCCGAACCTGTTTAATGTGTTAAGGGGGCAGATGAGCCTGGTCGGGCCGCGCCCGCCCACGCCGGACGAGGTGGCGCATTACGAACCCTGGCACATGCAGCGCCTGCAAATTTTGCCCGGCATGACCGGCCTATGGCAGGTGAACGGGCGCAGCGACGTACCGTTTGACGAAATGTGCCTGCTGGACATTTATTACATCGAAAACTGGTCGGTCAAGCTGGACGCGCAGATTTTGATGCTGACGCTGCCGCGCGTGCTGCTCGGTCATGGCGCGTACTGAGTTTAAAAGCCTAACGCAAAGACGCCAGGGGACAAAGGCGCAAAGCTGTTTTCCCTGCATCTTTGCGTCTTGGCGGTGAGTTTTTGTATTTTCCCGGAATGAACGCTGTATAAAACGGAGCGCCGGATGCAGACGTTATCCCGCCGTAAGTTCCTCAAACTGACGCTGACCTCCGCCCTGGGGACGACCGTCCTGGGTGTGGGCGGGTTCGCCTATGCTTACGACATCGAACCGCAGTGGGTAGAAGTCGTGCCGGTTGAACTGAGACTTCCGCGCCTGTCCCCGGCCTTTGATGGTTACAGGCTGGCGCAGATCAGCGATATTCACATGGGAACGGGCATGACGCCGGAACGCCTGCGGCGGGTGGTCGAACTGGTGAACGAACAGCAACCGGATGTGATCGCCATCACCGGCGATTTTGTGACGCATGGCCCGGTCGCGCCGCTGGCGGCGGGGCTGGTGGACGGCCTGCGCGCGCTGCGCCCGGCGGAGGCGACCCTCGCCATCCTGGGCAACCATGACCACTGGACGGATGCCGCCGCCGTCCGCCGCATCATTTGTGAGGGCGGCGCGCTGGACATCAGCAACGCCGTTTACACGCTGCGCCGGGGGGATGCGCGGCTGTATATCGCCGGGGTGGATGATTACTGGGAGCGCAAAGCTCGCCTGGGCAACGTGCTGGCGGCGCTGCCGGAGGACGGCGCGGCGGTGCTGCTGGCGCACGAGCCGGATTACGCCGACATCAGCGCCGCAGCCGGGCGCTTCGACTTGCAGATTTCCGGCCATTCACACGGCGGGCAGGTGATCGTGCCGCTGCGAGGGCCGCTGGTGCTGCCCACCTACGGCAGAAAATATCCGTTGGGGCGCTATCAGGTCGGCGGCATGATTCAATACACCAATCGCGGCATCGGCACGGTGCAGCCGGCGGTGCGTTTGAACTGCCGCCCGGAAATCACCGTGTTCACCCTGCGCGCGCCCGGCCTTTAACCCCACAGCGCCAAAATCAGCGCGAACGTCAGCAGCAGGCCGATCAGGATGCCGGCGGCAATGGCGAACAGATAACCGCAGCCGGCCAGCACGCCCCTGGGAAAATCCCCCGCAGCGCCGTAAACTTCGTTCTGGTTTTTCATAAGATTTAGCGCAGGAAATCCCACCTGTTTCAGCGGGTGGAGGAATGCGCTCTTGCTCCTTTCAATCTCCGACTCTACCAAATTCAAGGCCTTGAAATATACGATGGTGTGAGCTATACTTAGGGCATGAAACTGACTGCTCAGGTCAAACTT
>QUBZ01000153.1 GCA_014338005.1 Chloroflexota bacterium
ATTGTTCGCTTTGTGCTTGACTGAGTATATCGGTGATTGGAAATTCCATGTGGTATAGTTTGCCCAATCCTTTTCACTCTTCCTACAGTTGAGCCAATTTGTAGATTGGAGTCCCCTATGCGCGGTGAACTCGTCGCCCTCGATCTGGAAACCACCGGCCTCGATCCGGCGACCGATGCCATCATCGAAATCGGTATTGTCCGCATGAAAGAAGGCGCTGTCACCGCAGAGTATTCGACGCTGGTTAACCCTGGCCGCCCGATACCGGCCAACATCGTTCATCTGACCGGCATCAAACCCGAAGAGGTTGTCGGCGCACCGGGCATTAACCAGGTTCTTGCCGCCGTCAGCACGTTTGTCGGCAGCGCGCCGGTGATCGCCCACAACGCCGCTTTCGATCTCGGTTTCCTGCGCCCGCACGGCATTTTGCAGAACAACCTGCGCCTGGATACCTACGAACTGGCCTCCGTCCTGCTGCCGCGCGCCGCCGGTTATGGCCTTGCCAGCTTGTCCATCCAGCATGGCATCACGCACGAGCGCAAACACCGCGCCCTGGACGATGCGCGCGCCGCCGCCCTGCTCTACTGGGCGCTCTGGAACAAGGCGCTGGAATTACCCTATGCCGCGCTCTATGAAATTTGTATGGCCGCCCAGGGTTTGGACTGGGACGCCAGGCCGGTATTTGAAGCGGCGCTGGAAGAACGCCGGGACGAACGCGCTGCCCTGCCCCCAGGCAGTGACCTGTACCGGTTTGACAGCCTCACCACACCGGCTGAAGTATATCAAACCCTGCGCCCCAATCCGGCTTCCGCGGCTGTTGACCCTGAAACGATCACTGCGCTCATGGATGAAACCGGTATGCTCGCCCGGCGGATGCCGGGTTACGAAAAACGCCCCCAGCAAATCCAGATGGCGCTGGCCGTCGCCGAGGCTTTAACGCAATCCGGCCACGTGATGATCGAAGCCGGCACCGGGACCGGCAAATCGCTGGCTTACCTGCTGCCGGCGATGTTATGGGCCGCCCAGAACGGCGACCGCGTTGTGATTTCCACCAATACTATCAATTTGCAGGAACAGCTTATCACCAGGGATATACCATCCCTCAATGCTGCGCTCAACCTGCCTGTTAAAACCGCCGTACTCAAGGGGCGAGCCAACTATCTTTGCCCGCGCCGGCTGGCCGCCCTGCGGCGGCGGCAGCCCAACAATGTGGACGAACTACGCACGCTGGCGAAAATCCTGGTCTGGCTGCTGGAAGGCGGCACCGGCGACCGGGGCGAAATCAGCCTGCGCGGCCCGGTCGAAAACAGCATCTGGCAGCGGTTAAGCGCCGAAGATGAAGGCTGCTCGCTGGAACGCTGCCGCGCCACGATGGAAGGCGCGTGTCCGTTTTATAAAGCCCGCAAGGCGGCAGAATCCGCGCACGTGCTGGTCATCAACCATGCGCTGCTGCTTTCCGATGCTGCCAGCGGCCAGACCATCATGCCGGATTATCGTTACCTGATTTTGGACGAGGCGCATAATCTGGAAGATGCCGCTACCAACAGCATCCAGTTTCGGGTGGACGAAATGGCCCTCCGCCGCCGGTTAAGTGACCTGGGCAGCGCCAACCAGGGACTTCTGGGCGACCTTTTGTTCAATGTCAGAAGCCACATCCCGGACAAACAACTGGCGCGGCTGGAAGCGTTCGTGCAGAACATCGGCGCGGCTGTCGGGGCAATGGAGGCGCACATCACGGCCTTATTTAATGCCTTCCGCCGGGTTTTGCAGCACACAAACAGCTCACGTGCCGGCGATTATCACGTTCAACTGCGTATCACACCCCAACTGCGCGCAAGCCCAAACTTCGAAGCCTGCCGGGCCGCATGGCTGCCCCTGCGCGAATTTTTTGACGTGATCGGCGAGGCCATGCGGCGGCTGACCGACGGCCTCAGCCGCCTGGAAAGTTATCCCATTCCGCATTATGCCGATCTTGTCAGCAGCACGGGCGCGGTCGCCCGTCATCTGGCGGAAATCCAGAATCAGCTCAATGCTTTTACCCTCGAACCGGACAATAACACCATCTACTGGTTGAGCAGCGGCCAGAACGGAAACTATACCGCCGTGAACTGCGCCCCGCTGAATGTCGGTGCGCTGCTTAAGGAACAAGTCTGGTCACGAAAAAACGCTGTTGTTTTGACCAGCGCCACGCTCCGCGCCGACAGCAGTTTTGATTATCTGCGCCAGCGGTTAGGCGCTGAACATGCCAACACGCTGGAACTCGGCACGCCGTTTGATTATCGAACCTCGACGCTGGTGTTTTTGCCCGGCGACATCCCCGAACCAAACGACCCCGGCTACCAGCCCGCTTTCGAGCGCGCAGTGATTGAACTGGCGACCGCGCTCGGCGGGCGAACGATGGTGCTTTTCACCAGCTACACGCACCTTCAGCAAACCAAACAGGCCATCAGCGCCCGCCTTGAACTGCTGGGCGGCATCACCGTTTATGACCAGACCGAGGGCGGCAGCCGCCAGACGCTGCTGGAGGGTTTTAGAACCACCGAGCGCGCGGTATTGATGGGAACTAAAAGCTTTTGGGAGGGTGTGGATGTGCCGGGCGAGGCTTTGAGCGCCCTGGTCATCGCGCGGCTGCCCTTCGCCGTCCCAACCGAACCGATCTTCGCCGCGCGTTCCGAAACCTATGCCGATGGCTTCAAGAGTTATGCCGTCCCGGATGCGGTGCTGCGTTTCCGGCAGGGTTTTGGTCGGCTCATCCGTTCCAGCACCGATCGCGGCATCGTGGCGATTCTGGATCGCCGCATCATCAGCAAGAATTACGGCACCAGTTTTCTCGAATCGCTGCCCGACTGTACGGTTCAGTATGGCGAGCTGCGAACCCTGGCGGAAACCGCCCAGAACTGGCTGCGCGAACAATCTCATACGGTCTGAGGAGGCGGTTTTTGATGCGTACTCCTGCCGGGAAAGAATGCCGTCATTATTATGAAGATTTTCATCGCGGGCGCAGCATTCAGGAATGCCGGCTGGCCCAGGAAAACCCTCAGTCGCTGCCCTGGCGGCCTCAGTACTGCGCGCTCTGTCCGGTGCCGGACATCCTGAATGCCAACGCCAGCCCCGATCTACAGCTTAAACTGGCGATTAAACCGCGTTTGCTCGGCCTGGGCCGGCAGCTTGAGGTGACAGCCTCCTGTGTTCGGCATCGTATCGCGGTTGACGATCCTTATATCGGCTGTCCCAAATGTAACGCCGAGCGGCCTGGCCTGGACATTTTCTATAAGGCGCTTGGCCCGGACGACCATGATTAAAGCCATCCTGCTCGACCTGGACAATACCCTGCTCCACGATCCAGACGCGGTTTTCGCCGCCGAATATTTTCGCCTGGCGGAAGATTATCTGTCGTCGGCGTGGGGACAAAACAACATTGCCAATGCGCTGCTGGCGAGTTTTAAGGCGCTGGCCGGCCCGCGCGACATGCAGGAAACCAACCTGCAAACCGTCGTTGAGGCGCTGTGCCGGCAAACCGGCTTGCCCGCTGACCGGATACGCGCCGGGCTGACAGGCTTTTACCGGGACGTTTATCCTCAACTGCGGGCGCTGGCTGCCCCTGTTGACGGCGCACCCGAACTCATCCGGTTTCTGCTTGAAAGCGGCCTGGCCGTCGCCATCACCACCAACCCGCTTTATCCCGCCGAAGCCGTTCGCCTGCGGCTTGAGTGGGCCGGCCTGCCGGACGACTTTAACGCCTATGCGCTGGTCACACATGCCGAAAACATGCACTTCGTCAAGGCGCATCCGGCTTTTTATGTCGAAGCCGCCGCGCGTATCGGCGTCGAACCGGACGAGGCGCTGATGGTCGGCGACCACCTGGACAGCAGCATCCTGGCCGCCCGCCAGGTCGGGCTGCGCGCTTACCACATCACTGGCACGCCCATCCCGCACCCCGCAGCCGACGCAGCCGGTACGCTCCAGGACTTTTTTTCGGCGCTTCGCTCGACTAACTGGCTCGATACCCTCACGCCGCTGCCGCCTACCCCGGCGACGATCGAGCCGGAGATGCAGGGAAACATCGGCGCGCTGTTCGGCACGCTGGCCGATGCCAAACCGCACTACTGGCAGCAGCACCCCGATGCCCACGAGTGGTCGCCGATGCAGATCATTTGCCATCTGCTGGAAAGCGAACGCCTCGTCCAGCGCGCCCGGCTGGAACGCATCCTCGCCGAGACGAATCCCTTTCTTGTAGACCCGCCGCCGCCCGGCCCCGGCGGCGTGCTGTCATGCGATGACGATGGTTTTGAGGCTGCCCGCCGTTTCACTGCCGAGCGGCTCGAAACCCTGGCTTGGCTGCGTGCGCTTCAACCCAATGACTGGCAGCGGACGGCCCACCACAGCATCTTCGGCCCGACCACGCTGCTCGAAATGGCCCACTTCACCGCCCAGCACGACCGCCTGCACATCAACCAGCTTTGCCAGACTTTGGGCCACTGTGTGTAATTATTTTATAACTTTTGTTGAGCAAAGCTCTATGATAAGATGTTACTGTCAAGTTTTTTGTGCCGAAGGTTCCGGTGATGCAGTCATTTCAAATTAACGGTCATACGCCGACTATCCTCACGCTGACGCTACAAGATCCCACGCCAGCGTGGCTGCCCCGAGTCTCCACCGGCTTTAATAACCTGGCCGCCTACATCAGTTTTGCCCGCACCCTTGAGGACGCCTGGACGCTCATCGAAACCGAAAACCCTGATGCGGTCATCGCGCCGGCGGACTGTCAAAATACCTTCAAGCTGTATAATGGCCTCTGTAATCAGATGGACGCCTTCGAACGTCCGCTGCTAATCGCGGTCGGCGCGGTACTGCCGGAAAGCGCCGCCGAACACCAGAAAGATATTTTTCTGCTCCCCCCGGATATTGAACATTTTGAATTTCAGGTCATCAATCTTATCAGGCTGCATTCCACCAACAAACAGCTTCAACACGCCAACCATCTTCTGGCGCAGGAAAACCACCATCTTAAAACGATGGCCGAGTTCCAGCGCCAGCATTTCGACGAAATGAATCTGCTTAAAAATGCGATCGTGAGAAACGTGTCACACGAACTTAAAACTCCACTGCTTCAGGTTAAATCCGCCGTCGCGCTGCTGGCGGAGGACGGCGAAAACACATCTACGCTCATCGAATATGCGATGGGCGCAACCGCCCGCCTGGAAGCCGCCGTCCGCAATATCACCCTGCTTAACGAACTGCTTAACGACAGCCAGGATGCCTATACGCTTGGCCCGGTGCTGGTGAACGAAGCCATTCAGTACGCGCTCCGAAATTTGCGGCGTAGTTGGGAACATAAGGACAGCATCGAACGCATCGAGGTGCATCTGGAGGCAGGGCTTCCACCGGTTCTGGCCGACCGGCAGGCGCTGGGAATCGTCATGCAGCTTTTGATAGACAACGCACTCAAGTTCAGCCAGCAAAATGTTGAGGTTTTAGGCCAGCGGCAGGACGACTGGGTGCTTATCGCCGTTAAAGATTATGGCATCGGTATAGCGCCGGACAAAATCGAGCGCATTTTTGATTCTTTTTACCAGATAGACAACTCCACTACGCGGCGGTACGGCGGGCTTGGCGTGGGGCTGGCGATTGTCCGTTTCATCCTCGAACGTCACAAAACGCGGATAGAGGTCAAAAGCCAGGAGGGCAAGGGCAGCTCCTTCAGCTTTCGCTTACCAATCGCTCAAATTGGCCGATTTCGCTGATCCCCATTTGTGCATTTCTTGACAAACGATTCGCCACAACTTATACTTGGCATTCAGGATTGTCCCCTTGTAATACCACATATAGCATATTTCATACTTCGATTTGTTTAAGGAAGTGAACCGAACATGGCTGAACTTGTAAAAAACTTTATCGGCGGCGAATGGGTAGAAGCGCGCACCCACGAAACCTTTGAAAGCCTCAACCCCGCCACCGAAGAAGTTGTTGCTGTCGTCGCCCGCAGCGGGGCCGATGATGTAAACGCCGCCGTACAAGCCGCCAAAGAAGCCTACAAAAGCTGGCGATTGCTCCCGGCCCCGCGCCGGGGTGAGATTCTTTACCGGGTCGGCCAGCTGCTCATCGAACGTAAAGAACAGTTGGCGCGCCTTATGGTTCAGGAAATGGGCAAGGTCATCGCCGAAGCCCGGGGCGACGTGCAGGAAGCCATTGATATGGCATTTTTTATGGGCGGCGAAGGCCGCCGTTTGTTAGGTTATACCGCCCCGGTTGAAATGCCTAATAAGTTCGGTATGGCCTTGCGCGACTCGGTCGGCGTCGTCGGCCTCATCACCCCCTGGAACTTCCCGATTGCCATTCCTAGTTGGAAGTCGCTTCCGGCGCTCATCGCCGGCAATACGGTCGTCTTCAAACCAGCCTCCGACACTCCTAAACTCGGCGCAGAATTCGTTCGTGTTTTCCAAGATGCCGGACTGCCGCCGGGCGTTCTGAATATTATCCTTGGCCCCGGCGGGTCGGTCGGTAATGCCCTGGCAACCCACCCCGACGTGCGCGTGGTTTCCTTCACCGGCTCTACCGAGGTGGGGTATCGTATGTATGCCCAGGCCGCGCAGATCGGCAAAAAGGTCAGCCTGGAACTGGGCGGCAAAAATGCCATCATCGTCATGGATGACGCCAACCTGGATTTAGCCGTCGAGGCGATTGTCTGGAGCGCGTTTGGAACCACCGGCCAGCGCTGCACCGCCACCAGCCGGGTGATTGCGCAGAAGGGCATCAAACCCCGTCTGGTTGAGGCGCTGCGCCAAAAAACCGAATCGCTTAAGCTCGGTTATGGCCTAGAAGAAGATGTGCAGGTCGGCCCGGTGGTCAGCCGTAGCGCGCGCGAAGGTATTCACCAGTACGTCGAAATCGGCAAACACGAAGGCGCAACCCTGTTAACCGGCGGCGGGTTTGCCGACCCCCTGGGCGGTAAAGGCTTCTTCTACCAGCCCACCCTGTTCGACAATGTGACGCCCGACATGCGTATCGCCCGCGAAGAAATTTTTGGCCCGGTGCTTTCCATTATCGAGGTTGGCTCCCTGGATGAAGCCATCGAGATCAATAATCAGGTTGCTTACGGGCTGTCCAGCAGCATCTTCACCGAAAACGTCAACGCGGCCTTCCGCGCCATCCGCGACCTGACAACCGGCATCGTTTACATCAATCACGGCACGACCGGAGCGGAGATACAATTCCCCTTCGGCGGCACGCGCGGCACCGGCAACGGGATGCGCGAAGCCGGGCAGACCGCGCTGGACACCTTCACCGAATGGAAAGCCGTTTACGTGGACTACAGCGGACGCTTGCAGCGCGCCCAGATTGACACCGAAGCGATTTTGAAAGACCAGCAATAAAACAGACGCGCATGAGACTTTTGTTCTCGAAATTGCGCCGGGTTTGCGGTAAGCTAGAGTTAGCACGGTGAGCAAGCTGTATTGGGAATCCAGCTACGAGATTGTTTTATGTCTGAAGGAGGCTTATCCCGATACAGATGTAGAAACACTGGGTCTGGAGCAGTTGTATCGCTATATTGTTACACTCCCCAATTTTGCGGACGATCCGGCGCTCGTTAACGAGGGTATACTCAACGAGATTCTGCGGGAGTGGTATGAGGAGGTCAATCCGTAATGCACACGCTCGACCTGCGAGATTTACACAGTACCGAATTCCCCATCCCCGACGAGATGCAGGGTAATATCGCCATCACCAGCCTCAGCCGGATTTATAACTGGAGCCGCCGCTCATCTATGTGGCCGATGCTCTTCGGCCTGGCCTGCTGCGCGATTGAGATGATTGCTACCGCTGCCGCGCGTTATGATGTTTCCCGCTTCGGTATGGAAGTCATGCGCGCCAGCCCGCGCCAGGCCGACCTGATGATCGTCTCCGGCACGGTCACTAAAAAGATGGTCGTGCCGATTGTGCGCCTGTACAACCAGATGCCAGAACCCAGGTACGTGCTGGCGATGGGCGCTTGCGCCAGCGGCGGCGGGCCGTTCAAGGAGGGCTACAACGTCGTATCAGGCATTGAC
>QUBZ01000154.1 GCA_014338005.1 Chloroflexota bacterium
ACCAGCACAAGGTCGAGAAGATCATTCAGCATCTTCTCAAGATCATTCGTCCCCTGTATGATCCGGTTGACCTGATCCATGCTTTCAAAAAACCGCAGATGAGCCAGGTGTTCTTTTTCCGCCCGCTTGCGCTCGGTAATGTCGGTAACGACGGCAAAGCTGCCCAGGAATTTGCCATCATCGTCCAGCAGCGGCGTGCCGGACACGAGGGTAAAAACGCTGTGACCGTCCTTTTTTGTCCACGCCAATTCGTGAAGGCTTTGTTCTCCCTTCCGCCGTCTGGCTATGTGTTCCTCAAATATGTCCCGATTAACCGCGTCCAGGAAAAAAACCAGGGGCCGCCTTATCAATTCGTCCGGCAGATAACCGAGCAGCTCGCAGAATCGATGGTTGACATAGGTAAACGCGAGGCTTTCGTCAATGACGGCGAGTCCATCGTTCATGTTTTCGACCAGCAGGCGAAATCGTCTCTCGCTTACCTGTAATGCCCGCATCGCCCGATCGCGTTCGGCGATTTTATTTTGCAGGCGCACATTCGTTTCGGTCAATTCGGCTGTGCGTTCTGCGACACGTCTCTCCAGGTCGGCATTCGCTTCCTGAAGCGCGCTGTACAGGCGGGCGTTTTCGATGGCAATACCACTCTGGCCGGCCATTGCCATCATAAGTTCCACATCCCGCTGGTTGAACTCCCGTTCTTCGGGAGAGTTGATTGCCGTCAGCGTGCCGAGAACCTTGTCTTGATACTGTACTGGAACGACGATGATGGACCCTGCATGGGTTTCTGCCCGGCGGCGCTGTACGTTCAGGCTCTCGCGTGGATCGGGGACGCCCTTTGGCGATAAAGCGGGTTTCATCTCCCGGATGACCCAGCCCGAAAGCCCTTCCCACAATTCCTCAAAAGGAATCTCAATAATGTCCTGGGTGCCGAGGCCACCTTTTACGAAGTGGAGTACCCGGCGTGCCTCTACATCCAGCGTGATTAAGGCCGCCCGGTTGGCGGACAGCACTTTAACCACGCTGTCAACAACAGCTTGCAGCAGTTCGGGCAGGTCTCCAAAACGGATCAGCGTATGGGCGACGTGGTAAAGAGCCTGGATTTCAGCCAATGCCAACTGCGTTTGCTCCAGTACCTTATGGTTGGACGTTTCTGAAAGCGTATCGCCTTCCGAGATGCCCATATCCTGCCTCCCGCTGCGACGCCTACGCTGCGATGCAAAACCAAACAGATAACGCTGCTTATCTCTACCTATATCATAATCCCAATTGGTTGATTTATGGCTATGACCTCCTCCGTCCCTTCGGGACGCCCCCGTATACGGGGGAGGATGAATGCTCGTGTGACTCGTTCCCCTCCCCATATATGAGAAGGGCCGGAGATGGGTCTGAAAGGGCAATGAGCCGGTTAAGATTTGCAATCGCCCTGCCGATGAGACAGAATTCGAGGTCGCGCGGTTTTATGGGGACTATCCGTTTGTGGACGACAACAGCCCTTTTATGACCTGGGTACTGCGGCGAACGGCCTGACTCGCTTGGAAGGTTTCGCCTTGTATCTCTTCACTTTCCAGGTCGGCGCGTTGAACTGCTTTTCGATCAGCGACGGCCAGCATACTTACCACATTAATGATGCGAGCGAGGAAACCCGATGAACTCTGAAACGCCAAAATCTCTGGGCGAGCAGAACTACGAACAGTTCGCCCACCGGTATGCTGAAATCGCCAGTACCAAACCGCATAATGCCTATTACGAGCGCCCGGCTACCCGTTCGCTGCTGCCGGATGTGGCCGGTAAGCGCGTTCTGGACGCCGGCTGCGGGCCGGGCTTCAACACCGAATGGCTGCTCGATCAGGGGGCGGCGGTGGTGGCTTTTGACGTGACGCCGGATTTTGTCACCATCACGCGGGGGCGCGTGGGCGACCGGGCGGCGGTGTACCGCGCCGACCTGACACAGCCGCTCGATTTTGCTGAAGACGCATCATTTGATGGCGCGCTGTGTCCGCTGGTACTGGATTATATCGAGGACTGGATGCCCGTCATGGCGGAGTTCTACCGCATCCTGAAGCCCGGCGGATGGCTGGTGTTTTCCTGCGGGCATCCGATGGGAGATTGGTTTCTGGCGAGCCGCATCGGCGCGGCGCAGCGGTATTATGATGTGGAGATGTTTGAATACACCTGGAAAGGTTTTGGCGAACCCTATCCGGTGGTAAAAGGCTACCGCCGCCCGCTGCAAGATATGATCGGCCCGGTGCTGGCCGCCGGCTTCCGCCTTGACCGGCTGCTGGAGCCGCAGCCGGTGGAGGCGCTGCGCGAAATAGACCCAGAAGAATATGCCAATCTCGACCGCGAACCGGCCTTTTTGTGCGTGCGGGCGCGCAAGTGACGAGCCGGATGCCGAGTTATCCCGATTGGGATAGTGCGGGATGGGATACTGCGGAAATCAGGCCGGGCTGTCGTCTGTTAGCTGGCTGACGCGCAGTTCGGCTTTGTCCAGCAGCGCCTGGCAGTGTTCCGAGAGCGAACGCCCGCGCTCGAATAAACTCACCGAATCATCCAGCGAAAGTTCGCCGGACTCTAATCTGACGATGATTGTTTCCAGTTCTTCAAAAGCAGCTTCAAAAGAGAGTTCGTTTATAGCGTTCATGGCTTTCCTTATCCTCCACGCGCGCCTTCAGGTCGCCGTCGTGGAACTGCACAGTGATTCCTGTGCCGGGTTTGACCCCTTCCGCCCCGGCCAGCCGCCGACCATCTTCGCTGAACGATACGATGGCATAACCGCGCGCCAGGATCGAGGCCGGATTAGCGGCAGCGAGGGCGGCCTGCCGGCTTTCCAGGCGCTCGCGCAGACGGCTGAAATGCTCGCGCTGGCGGCTGAGCAGGCGGGCGTTCCAATCATCCACGCGCTGCCGCAAGATGCGAATCCGCCCCGCCGGGGAAAGATGCCCCAGCGCCCGCTGCGCGACGGATAAATCGCCGCGCAGCCCCGCCAGATGATCGGTTATCAGATCGCGCAGGTAAGTTTCGCGGTCGCGCAGATTAGCGCGCAGATCGTCAATATTGGGGGTGGCGAGTTCTGCCGCCGCCGAAGGTGTGGGGGCGCGCAGGTCGGATACAAAATCCACGATGGTGAAGTCAGTTTCATGGCCGACGCCGGTGATGACCGGGATGCGGCTGGCAGCCACCGCCCGCGCCACGCGCTCGTCATTGAAGGCCCACAGGTCTTCGATGCTGCCGCCGCCGCGCACCAGCAGAATCACGTCCGCCTGCGTCCGGGCATTCAGGCGTTCAAGCGCAGCGACGATCATCGGCGGGGCGTCTGCGCCCTGCACCAGAGTCGAGCTTAAAATAACCTGCGCCAGCGGGAAACGCCGCCGCAGAACATTCTGCACATCCTGGAACGCGGCGGCCTCCGGCGAGGTGACGATGCCGATCTGATGTGGAAAAACCGGGATGGGGCGCTTGCGCTCCTCGTCGAATAAACCTTCCGTTTCCAGGGCGCGTTTAAGCTGCTCGAACTGCTGGTACAGATCGCCCGCGCCGCGCGGTCGCAGGCGGTCGGCGTAAAGCTGGTACTCGCCGCGCGGCTCGTAAACACTGACGCGGCCATGCACGGCAACTGCATCGCCGTTGCGCGGCACAAACGATTGCCGCTCCGCGCTGGAACGCCACATGGCGCATTTCAACTGCGCCTCGGCATCTTTGATGGTGAAATACCAGTGGCCGGACGAAGCGCGGGTCATGTTGGAAACCTCGCCCTCCACCCACACATCCTGCAAACCTTCGTCCAGTTCAAAAAGCCGGCGGATATAAACGGTGATTTCGCTGACCGTATAGGCATCCACCATGAATTTCCCCTTTGGCTGTTAGCAATGAAAATTATACAATAAGCGCGCTATTTGCCGAAACCAAACGAGGATACCGTAATGGCTTATCTTAACGAGCAGCAGCGCGCCCAACTGCGGGACGAACTGAAAAACCTGAAATTTAACCAGGCCAAAGGCCGGCTGCGCCGGATGGATCCCAAAGCGCGGCTGGTTTTTTATCGCAATTCGCAGCAGGTGGGGCGCTGGCTGACGCGCTATGATCTGGAAAGCCTGGGGACGCGCGTGACGCTGGTGGAGCAAAACCGCGTCAGCAGCAGCATGAGGTCGGAATGGGAATTGGTGGACGTAAAGGTAGAGCCGACGCCGGATAACCGGCTGTAGGCAACGGGTGAATATAAAGAAAGGAAAAAACTGTGCTGCGAACGCTGCCGCAAATTCGTTATCAGGGTCAGGTATACCGCCTGGCCGCCGCTGCCGTTTTCACGCTGCTGACCATCCTTTCGGCGCGTGTGACGATTGAAACCGGTCTGGTTCCCTTTACGCTGCAACCGCTGGCGGTGCTGCTGGCCGGGCTGACGCTGGGCGCGCGCGACGGCGCGATCAGCCAGGTGGTTTACGTGGCGTTAATCGCGGCGGGGCTGCCGCTGGACGCGCGCGGCCTGGGGGCGGCGGCGCTTTTTGGCCCGACTGGAGGTTATCTGGTCGGTTTCATCGCAGCGGCGGCTGCCGCCGGCTGGCTGGCGGGCGGGTCGCGCCTGTGGCAGCGGTGGCTGGCCGGCGTGGCCGGGATCGCCGTGCTGTACCTGTTCGGCGTGGCGCATCTTCAGATGTACGCCGGCATGGACTGGTCGGCAGCCTGGGCCGCCGGGGGCGCGCCGTTCCTGCTGCCCGATCTGGCAAAAGCCGTGATTGCCGCCGCGCTGGCGGAAGGGGGACGCGGGCTGCTGCTGCGATGGGGTTCCTGACATCGAAAGGATAAAATAAGCATGGATCAACCTATAACCGTTACATTTGTGCCGGAGCAAATCATCACCTGGCTCATTATCGGCTTGATCGCCGGGCTGCTGGCGAGCATCCTGGTTCGCGGGCGGCGATTTGGGCTGTGGGGCAGCATCCTCGTCGGTCTGGTGGGGGCGCTCATCGGCGGCCTGCTGTTTACTGCGCTGGGTATTCAAATCTCACCCGCGCTGACGGAGGGCATCACGATACGTTATATTGATATCCTGGTCGCCTTCATCGGCGCGGTCATCGTGCTGATTCTGGTCGGCGCGATCTGGTGGCGGCGGTTCTGATCTGCTAATCCGGTAATCGCCTCCCGTTGAGGCGGCCCTGTGTGGTTCGCCCAGGGCGCGCACATCGGCGCGCCCCGGCGCGGCTTGATAGATCAAAACGAGCCGCAGTGAATTTATTCCACCAGCCCGCCCAGTTCGTCCTCGGTGGCGGTCAGCCCCAGGATGTTAAACCCGGCGTCCACGTGGATGACCTCGCCGGTTACGCTGCGGCTGAGGTCGGAAGCCAGATACAGTGCAGTGTCGCCCACTTCTTCCTGCGAAACCAGCCGGCGCAGCGGGGCGGCTTTTTCCGAATATTTGAGCATCAACCGGAAGCCCGGCACGCCCGCCGCCGCCAGCGTTTTGATCGGCCCGGCGCTGATGGCGTTCACGCGGATACCCTGCGGGCCAAGATCGTTGGCGAGGTAGCGGGTGATGGTTTCCAGGGCGGCTTTGGCGACGGCCATCACGTGATACTTGGGCATCACTTTTTCGGCGGCATAGTAGGTCAGGCTCATGATGCTGCCGCCGTCGGTCATCAGCGGCGCGGCGCGTTTTGCCATCGCCACCAGGCTGTAGGCGCTGATGTCCAGCGCCATCTTAAAACCTTCGCGGGAAATATCCACGAAGCGCCCGCCCAGGTCTTCCCGGTTGGCGAAAGCGACACAATGCACCAGCGTGTCTATTTTGCCGAAACGTTCTTTCGCTTTGGCGAACAGCGTATCAAGCTGCTCGTCGCTGGTGACATCGCAGGGTTCGACAAAATCGCAGCCGATCTCCTGCGCCAGCGGGAAAACGCGCTTTTCCATGATTTCGCCGGCGTAGCTGAGGCCGATGGTCGCGCCTTCTTCGTGCAGCCGCCGGGTGATGCCCCAGGCAATCGAATTTTTGTTGGCGACCCCGAAGATCAGCGCCACCTTACCGTCCATTAAACCCATATCATCCCTCCAAAAGATTCAACGCAAAGGCGCAAAGGTTTTTTCTCACCTGGCGTTCCCGGTGGTTACGATGTTTACTTTAACACGGCCAGGGGGCGGGCGCTACGGAAATAATGCGGCCATCCCGGTTGCGGGAGAGCGCCAAACGGCCTATCATCGGCGGCAGGATTGAACACACCGGACACAGCAAAGGAAACATATCCATGCCCAACAGTGAAACGATTCGCGTGGTGGTGGCGATGAATTTCTCCGACGAGATCATGGCGGAACTGCGGGCAATATCGCCGCGTTACACCATCGAGCGGCACTTCCCGCACGTGCCGGATGCCGCTCTTGCGGAAGCAGAAGTGCTGTATACAGCGTCGTACCTGCCAGACCCGGCGCGCGTCCCCCGGCTGCGCTGGATACAGATGCACACCGCCGGCGTTGACCATATCCTTCGAGAGCCGATCATCCAGGCGGAGGATGTGGATGTGACAACGGCCAGCGGCATCCACGCCACGCCGCTGGCGGAATACTGTCTGATGATGATGCTGGCCTGGGCTTATAAACTGCCCACCATGCTGCGTTTGCAGGCACAAGCGGCGTGGCCGGAAAAACAGCACCAGCTGTTCGCCCCGCGCGAACTGCGCGGGCTGACACTGGGAATCGTGGGCTACGGCAGCATCGGGCGGGAACTGGCGCGGCTGGCCGACGCACTGGGTATGACGGTGCTGGCCGCCAAGCGGGATGTCAAAAACCCGGCCCAGCCGCAAGATAAATACCAGGAGGCCGGCTTGGGCGACCCCGAAGGCAGCATTCCCGACCGGCTGTACCCACCGGAGGCGCTGGCTTCGATGGCATCGGCCTGTGATTTTTTGGTGTTGATCGCGCCGCTGACCGGCAGCACGCGCCATCTGGTGGATGAAACGGTGCTGAATGCCATGAAAAAATCCGCCGTCCTCATCAACGTGGCGCGCGGCAGCCTGGTGGACGAGCCGGCGCTGGTTTCGGCGTTGGCGGCGGGCAAAATCGCCGGGGCGGCCCTGGACGTATTTGAGGAAGAACCGCTGCCTTCCAGCAGCCCGCTGTGGAACATGGAAAACGTCCTCATCAGCCCGCACGTGGCAGGCAACAGCAGCCGCTATCATGAAAAAGCGGCGGCCCTGTTCGCCGAAAATTTGCAGCGTTACGCCGAAAACCGCCCGCTGCTCAACCGCCTGGAACGCACGCGCGGGTATTGAAGCGCGAATTGGCCCGAAACTCCCTGGGCGGCGCTGCGTATAGTACAATAAGCAGATGGCTTAATGAGGAGAACAGCCAACATGACCGACAACGAGAACCCCAACGTGGATCAGAATCCCGAAATCGTGGACGTGCCTGAAGAGGAAGGTAAAACCCCCCTGGAGGCGTTCATCTACCATCAGCGCCGGGCGCTGGAAGAAGCCGGCAAGGCGCTGGATGCGCTGCTGCCGGATGGCTTCAAGGAACACGGCTCGGCAGCCAGCAAGGAGTTCATCAAGGGCTTTCAGGTACTGGTAGACGCTGCGATCACCGAGATCGAAAAAGCGACCAGCAGCGCCGAAGGCGAAAAAGAAGATGACGACCGACCTTCAACAACCGGTAAAGCAAAGGTCAAAGTGCAGGTGGATTAACCCCGCCGCGTTTTGACCGGGTGTTTGGTGCATGGGGAGGGTTTGCAGCCCTCCCATGCGTACCAACTTTAGACATGAGCCGCCTCAAGCCAACGCTGAAAAGTGAGAGGTTGGGTGGCTCGTTTCGATAAGCGACAGGTCGTGACCATGACCTGGGCGGTGTGATCCAAGCCACTAACCGAAGATTATCAACGAAAGTCAGCCGCTGCGGATGGTTGGGAGTGTTCTGGTTGGTCATGCTCTGGTCAATGGCTTGGAAGAGGTTAT
>QUBZ01000155.1 GCA_014338005.1 Chloroflexota bacterium
GATGCGTTCCATCTGGCCGTCCGATTCGATGCGGGGCGCGCCAAGCAGGCGAAGATTCAGGCGAGACATAACCCTATCCAGGTCGTGACGGGACAACGGTGGGGCGCGGAACTGCGCGCCTCGCCCTATGGTATCACAAAACTGCGATTTGAGACGCTTTTTGAGACGCCGGCTGACACGGCGGTGAGACGCCCTGCGGGTACAGTGAAAACGTAAGAACGAACGGAGGTGACGTATGTATGCACCAATGGCGCTTCAAAATATCGGGGCCGAGCAGATGGGCAGCGCAAACGCTGTTATGCCGGCGGCACGACAGATGTTTGAGCGCGCGCTGCTGGCCGGCGGCGTGAAGCGGGCGCTGGCAGCGGTCACTCGCCGTTCGCGCCGGCTGCATGTGCTGGCCGAGGTATCGGCCCGGATCGTGAACCGGCACTACCTGGGGGCGCAAACCGTCGCGCTGGACCGGATTGTCGGCACGCTGGACAAAGCCGACAGCTTCGACTGCGAGTTTTACCCCCTGCGCGCCGACAGCGCCGAACGCTGGGCGGGCGTGGCCGGGGCGCTGCTGCGCGGTCAAACCCTGCCGCTGGTGGAACTGATCCAAGTGGGCGAGCAGTATTACGTCAGCGACGGCCACCACCGCATCTCGGTCGCCCGCGCAATGGGGCAGGCCGCCATCGAAGCGAACGTCACGCGCTGGAAGACGGCGTAAACTTTTTCCCGATCTGCAAGCAGGGGTGAACCGCCGGGTTCGCCCTTTTGTGTTCCCGCCGTAGGGTAAAAACAGCCTGCCCGCCGTTCTCGATCTGCCGCCGGGATGGTACAATGGTGGACTTCTGCCGCAAGGTCAGCTTAAGGCCTGATTTTTACAATTACGGTCTTAATAAAAACCGGCAGTCGTCAGCGGTCGCCAGATGAGGAGCATGGAAGAATGCAAACGTATCTCCAGGAATTGTCGTATCGTAAGGGTATACGCCGCCTGACGTTGAGCGTCATCATCCCGTGTTACAACGAAGTCCAGACGATTGAGGAAGTCCTCAACCGGGTGGAGGCGGTCGGCCTGGCGGACGAGATCATCATCGTGGATGACGGCTCAACCGACGGCACGCGCGAAATTTTGCAGCGCATCGAAAATGAAAACCGCCCCAACCTCCGCATCCTGTACCACCAGACCAACCAGGGCAAAGGCGCAGCGGTTGTTACCGGCTTCTCGGCGGCCAGCAGCGAGGTATTTTTGATTCAGGATGCCGACTACGAGTACGACCCGCGCGAATACCCCATCCTGCTCAAACCCCTGGAGGAAGGCATCGCCACCGTCGTTTACGGGTCGCGTTTTCTGGGCGGGCCGCGTAAGGCCATGAATTTCTGGAACATGGTCGCCAACCGCATCCTGACGCTGACGACCAATATCCTGTATAACGCCATCCTCAGCGATATGGAAACCTGCTATAAAGTTTTCCGCGCCGATGTGGTGCGGGGGGTCAAAATTCATGCCCGGCGCTTCGAGTTCGAGCCGGAAATCACGGCCAAAGTGTTGAAGCAGGGGATTCGTATCTACGAAGTGCCGATTTCGTACAATGGGCGCGAGTGGCACGAGGGCAAAAAGATCAAATGGACGGACGGCCCGATTGCCCTGTGGACTCTGATTAAATATCGTTTCGTGAATTAGAAGCTGGCCGGCATATGGCGCTGTTGATCGTTAACGGCGTTATTCATACGATGGACGCTGCCGCGCCTGCCGCCGAGGCCGTGCTGGTGGAAAACGCGCGTATCCGGGCGGTTGGGGCGCGGGTTGAGGTCGAAGCGGCTGCCGGGCGCGGCGTCCGCCGTTTAGACCTGGGTGGGCGAACGCTGCTGCCCGGTTTTAACGACGCGCACGTGCATCTATGGAAGCTCGGCCTGCTGCTAACGCGGCAGGTGGACGCCCGCAAACAAACCGCGCCGGACATCCCGGCCATTGTCGCGCGTTTTCGAGAGAAGGCGCGCGGCCTTGCCCCTGGCGTGTGGATCACCGGGCGCGGTTATAACGAGGCCGACCTGCCGGAAGGCCGCCACCCCACCCGCCACGACCTGGACGCCGCCAGCCCTGACCACCCCATCGCGCTGACCCGCACTTGCGGCCATATGATCGTCGCCAACAGCCGCGCCCTGGAATGGGCCGGCATCACCGCTGCCACGCCCGATCCGCCCGGCGGCGTGATCGCGCGCGACGAAAGCGGCCAGCCCACCGGCCTGCTGCAAGAAACGGCGATGGGGCTGCTCAACATTCCCGACCCGGCTGAAGTCGACCTGGAAGATGCCATTCTGGCGGCGCAGCGCCACCAGCTTGCCCTGGGCATCACCAGCGCCACCGACCCGCTGCTGACCCCGCTGCATGTGCGCGTCTACCGGGCGCTGGACGCGGCGGGTAAACTGCGCGCGCGCGTTAACGGGATGCCGATTCGCCGTCCCGACGGCGGAACAGAGACGCTGCCGCTGCCGGAGCGATTCCTCAGCGATTGGCTGCGAATTGATACGGTGAAGTTTTTCGCCGACGGCGGCCTGAGCGGCGCGACGGCGGCCATCAGCCGCCCGTATAACATCACCGGCGGGCGCGGCGTGTTACGTTTTGAAACCGCCGAACTGCTGGAACTGGCCTGGGAAGCCCACGCGGCGGGTTTTCGCATCGGCACGCACGCCATCGGCGATGTGGCCCTGGAACAGGTCATCTCGGTTTATGAGGAGCTGCGTCGGCGTCAGCTGGGGATGCCCGGCGACTCTGCTCTGCGCCACCGGATCGAACACCTGGGGCTGCCGGACGCCGATCACCTGCGCCGCTGTGCCGCGCTCCAGATCATCGCCGTGCCGCAAACGGTGTTCCTGCCGGCCCTGGGGCGCAGTTTTCGCCGCTATCTGCCGGATGAGTTTTTGCCGCGCTGTTACCCGGTGCGCGCCATGCTGGACGCCGGGCTGACCGTCGCGCTCAGTTCCGATGCGCCGGTCGTGCCGGACGATAATCCCCTGCTTGGCATCAAAGCCGCCGCAGACCGCCGCGACGATGCCGGTTTCCCCATCGCCCCGGAGCAGGCCATCACGCCTTACGAGGCGCTGTATGCTTATACGATGGGCGGGGCCATCGCCGCCGGCGACCAGGCCAATCGGGGCAGCATCAGCCCCGGCAAATGGGCCGATCTGGTCATCCTCAGCGGCGACCCGCTGCAAACGCCGCCCGAATCGCTGCTCGATCTGCGTGTTGAACAGACCTTCGTCGGCGGCGAACCGGTCTATTCGGCCTGAACCGGTTTTTACCTGCTTCTTACGTAAATATGATAAAAATACCCCGACTCGTATCCAATCCTTGATTTTTATGGGGTGAGCCGATGGCAGAAACCTTTACTTTTCAGGCAGAAATCCAGCAGTTATTGGATATTCTGGTTCATTCGTTGTATACCGAACGGGAAATCTTCCTCCGCGAGCTGATCTCCAATGCCTCTGATGCGCTCAGCCGTATCCAGTTCGAGCAGCTCACCAACCGTGACATCCTCGACCCGGACGCCGAACTCGCCATTGAAATCAAAGCTGACGAGAGCGCCGGGACACTGACCATCAGCGATACCGGCATCGGCATGACCCACGATGAACTGGTCAACAACCTGGGCGTCATTGCCCGCAGCGGCGCGAAAGCCTTCCTGGAAAAACTGCGCGAATCCTCCGGCAGCGGCGCGGTTTTACAGGATGTCATCGGCCAGTTCGGGGTGGGTTTTTACTCGGTTTTTATGGTGGCGGATAAGGTGCGCGTCGTCTCGCGCTCATACCAGCCCGGCGAGCAGGCTTACGCCTGGGAGTCCACCGGCGGCGCGACCTATACCATCGAACCCGCCGAACGCGAAGTGCGCGGCACGGATGTGATTATCCACCTCAAAGAAGATGCCAAGACGTTTTTACAACCCTGGACGCTGAAAGACATCATCCGCCGCCACTCCGACTATATCGCTTTTCCGATTTACGTCGGGGATGATGAGCAGCCGGCCAACAAACAGACCGCCATCTGGCGGCAGGACCCCAAAGACATCACCGAAGAACAGTACAACGACTTCTACAAAATGCTGACGCTGGACTGGGAAGCGCCTTTGCATCACCTGCACGTGCGCGCCGACGTGCCGCTCCAGTTTTATGCTCTGCTGTATATCCCGTCCAGCCCGGAACGCAGCCTGCTCAGCCCGCGCAAAGAGCCGGGTTTGAAGCTGTACGCCCGTAAAGTGCTGATTCAGGATTACAATACTGATCTGCTGCCGGAATATCTTCAGTTCGTGCAGGGCGTGGTGGACAGCGAAGACCTGCCGCTGAATGTCAGCCGGGAGAGTGTGCAGACCAACCGCGTGATGGTCAACCTGAAAAAGACGCTCACCGGACGTGTGCTGGCCGACCTGAAGCGTTTGGCGCAGAAAAACCGCGACAGCTACCTGAAGATTTATGCCGCCTTCAGCCGGTTCATCAAGCAGGGTGTAGTGGTCAGCCCGGTTGACCGCACCGACATCGAACCGCTGCTGTTTTTCGCCAGCACCCGCAGCGAAACCCCGGAACAGCTTTTTTCGCTGGATGAATACGTCGAACGGCTGGCCGCCAACCAGGACGACATCTACTACGTGATGGCCGATGACTTTTACACCGCCAGCCGCAGCCCACACCTGGACGCCTTCCGCGCGCGCGGCATCGAGGTGCTGTACCTGACCGACCCGGTTGATTCGTTCATGGTGATGGGGCTGCCGGACTACAAAGGCCACAAACTCCGCAGCGTGGACGATGCCAACATTGACCTGCGCGACATCGGCGAAGCCCGCGAGGACGAGGCCGCGCCCGCCCGCGAGAACCTGCCGGAAGATAGTTTTAACGCCCTGCGCCAGCGGTTCGCCGACGTGCTGGGGGAGCGCGTGCGCGACGTGCGCCAGAGCAAAACGCTCACCCGCAGCCCGGCGCGGTTGGTCAGCGATGATGAAAACGCGGCGCGTAATATGTTCCGGCTCAACCGCCTGCTCGACCGCGAGGTGGAACTGCCGATCAAAAGCCTGGAACTGAACCCGCACCACCCGCTGATGTATAACCTGAGCGCCATGCTGGCCGCTTCGCCGGGCAGCCCGCTGGTGAATCTGGTCATCGAGCAGGTATTTGAAACGGCGCTGCTGCAAGACGGCATCCACCCCGACCCGGCGGCGATGGCCGACCGGCTGACGCTGCTGATGCAGGCCGCCACCGGCACGCCCGCCGCCGAACTGGATATCGCCGACGCGCCGCCGTCGCCGCCCGCTGCGCCGGACGATGAAAACGCCTAGAATCTAATCTGCCGCAAACCTATCGAACGGCGGGCTGTGTATAGCCCGCTGTTTTTTTTGAAGGCATTATTGAAGACTTCCGCTGAATCGAAATTCGGGTTAGCATATAATAAACAGTAAAGGAATAACACAACCCGGTGAAATAAATGAGCCGCGAAAGTATTCTGGTGGTTGATGACAGCCCCCATATTATCGAATTTATTGTGGACAGCGTTCTTAAACCGAACGGTTATAAAGCCCTGACCGCCCGCGACGGCGTGGATGCTCTGGATATCGTGCGACGCCAGCGCCCCGATTTAATCCTGCTCGACCTGCAAATGCCCCGTATGGACGGGATGCAGGTATTAAACCGGCTGAATGCCGAACGCCTGAACGTGCCGGTCATCCTGATGACGGCGCACGGCAGCGAAGCGATCGCCGTTGAGGTGTTCCGCCGGGGCGTTAAGGACTACATCATGAAGGGCGACTCGTTCGCGGCGGATGAAATTGCCGCCGCCATCGAGCGCAGCCTGGCGGAAGTTCGCCTGCGCCGGCAGAAAGAGGCGCTGACGGCGCGGCTGGTGAGCATGAATGCCGATTTAAACCGGCGGCTGCGGGAACTGCGGATTCTGTACAGCATCGGCAAAAGCGTCACCGCCCTGATGGACATGGACGGCCTGATGCGGCGCGTCGTCGGCGCGGCAACGATCCTCACCGAAAGCGAAGAAGGCGCGATTTTTATCGTCGAACGCGGCGAACTGGTCTGTAAATCGCTCAAACGGAAGGGGGACGAACGCCCGGTTCCGCTCAACCGCGTGATGGTAGAGCCGCTGGCCGTGCAGGCGATGGAGTCCGGCCAGTTGGTGCTGTCGCTGCCGGACGCCGCCGCCCGTAAAAATGGGCGTCATAAAGCGGCGGTGGCTGCGCCGCTGCTGCTCGGTAGCCGACCTATCGGTGCGCTGGTGGTTAAAAACACTTCGGCGGATGCGCCGGCTTTCGGAGAGCATGACGGCGAACTGCTCAGCGCCCTGGCCGATTATGCCGCCATCGCCTATAAAACGCAGGGCCGCATCCACGACGAAGACCGCGCCAGCCTGCGCGATGCCCTGCACTCAAAGACCGTGTTCATTTCCTACCGGCGCAGCGATTGGGACGCTTTCGTGCATCCGCTGGTGGAGTTTTTGCTCCAGGAGGGCATCAACGTTTGGATTGACCAGAGCCTGCTGGAAGGCGGCCAGGACTGGCTGGACAAAATCAACCAGGCGCTCGATGAATGCAGCGCGCTGCTGCTGTGCGTCACGCCGGAGGCGCTCAAGTCGCGCTACGTGCGGCTGGAGTACCGCTACTTCATCCACCACGAAAAGCCGATCATCCCGGTCATCTGCCGCGAGGCGAACCTGCCTGCCGAACTGCTGGGCATTCAAAGCCTGAACTACGGCGAAAACGGCAAGCTGATTGAACGCTTGCGGCTGGTGCTGAACAAAAACCGCAGCGTTCATGAGGGCTGAAACGTCGGCAGCGGCACGGTGGCGTTGGCGGCGGGCAGAATGCCCACCCGCGCGCCGAGGGGTAAATCCGCCAGCGCCATATTGATCGCTTCGTCCAGCGCGGCGGGTACCAGCAGCAGCTTTCGCACCAAATCCGGCGGCATGTCCGAAACCAGCAGCACACGCCGGGCAGCGGCGTCGCGGGCGATCTGGTAAGCCTTGTGCGGGCCGATCTGAAAACCTTCGCGGGCGAAACGTTCAAAAACCGCCCGGTACGACTCCACGCCGTCGAGCATCCAGCGTTCGTATTTCTGGCTGCCGGTGCCTTCCGGGCAGGCCGCCGCCAGAATGATTGTGCCGCCGGGGCGGGTTATCAGCGCGGCGTGCGCCAGCGCCTTCTGCGACTGGTACAGGTTGATGTCCTTCGGGTGGCCGCCGGGCGCGGCGATCACCAGATCAAACGGTGCGTCTACCGGCACGGTCGCCAGTTGGTTAACGAGCGGGATTCCGGCGCGCATCACCGCCAGGGGGGCGCCCGCCAGCGCCCGCACAATTTGTTTGTCGCGGTTCAACACGGCATTCAGCGCCACATGGACGCCGACCAACCGCCCGATGTCCTCTACGTCCTCGCGGGCGGGGTTGCCGTCGTAACGGCCTAACTGCGCGTTTTCGTGCATCATCAGGGCGTGGTTGCGGTTGATGGTTTCCCGCCCGGCCAGCCCTATTGCCGCGCTTTTGACGCCGCCGGAAAAACCCATAAACTGGTGCGGTTCGATGTTGCCCACCACCAGGCGCAGGCCGGCTTCGGCGTAGCGGCGGTTGATCCAGACCGGCGTACCGCGCGGCGTCTGTCCCCGGTAAATCAGGTTGGCAGCATCGTCGCAGTCGTGGCAGAAAACCGGGTAGCGTGCCAGCACGCCGGCAGGCAGGATTTGCGGAAATTCCGCCGGCGGCATGGGCGGGTGCGTGCCGGTGGCAACGATCAATGTGATCTGTTCCGGTGCGAGTCCCAGGTTTTCCAGGCGCTCCAGCAGCGGCGGCAGCAGATGATCGTGCGGGACGGGGCGCGTTTTGTCGTTGACGGCTACCGCCGCC
>QUBZ01000156.1 GCA_014338005.1 Chloroflexota bacterium
AGTCTGGCACGTCTGCTCCGGCAGGCTGAACTTCCTCCGCTTCTTCTTCCTCAGCGCCGCCTAACCACGCGAACTCGTCTCCGAAGGCGGCGGGTTCTTCCTCGCCCGCTTCGGCCTCTACCTCCGGCTGCATCTGCGTTAACCAGTCTGGCACGTCTGCTCCGGCAGGCTGAGCTTCTTCCGCTTCTTCTTCCTCAGCGCCGCCTAACCACGCGAACTCGTCCCCGACGGCGGCGGGTTCTTCCTCGCCCGCTTCGGCCTCCACTTCCGGCTGCATCTGCGATAACCAGTCCGGCACGTCTGCTCCGGCAGGCTGAGCTTCCTCCGCCTCTTCTCCCTCAGCGCCGCCTAACCACGCGAACTCGTCCCCGACGGCGGCGGGTTCTTCCTCGCCCGCTTCGGCCTCTACCTCCGGCTGCATCTCTGATAACCAGTCTGGCACGTCTGCTCCGGCAGGCTGAACTTCCTCCGCTTCTTCTTCCTCAGCGAGTTCACTAAACCAGTCCAGATCGTCTGCCAGTTCAGACACCGCCGACTGCTGAGCCGGCTCATCCGTCAACCATTCCAGCTCTTCGCCGGCTATCTCTTCGCCTGTTTCGGCTGGCTCGGACACCCGCTCCGGCGCGGCTTCGGCGCTTTCTTCTTCCGGCTCGGACAGGTCTAAACCGGAAAACCAGTCCTCTCCTAACGGCAGTTCATCCGGCTGCGGTTTATCATCCTGTGCTTTCATCCAGTCAGATTGATTTTCTTCAGACATCACTCCCTGCCCATCAGACTCTGCCGGCGCGTCCGGCGTCTGCGCCCAATCCCTATACTCCCCTGCTGATTCGGTGCTGCCTGTTAATGTCTCCAGGCTTAAGGCTTCTTCTAACAGCGTTTCATCGGCCAGCCAATCCAGCGGGTCGGCGGCGGGTTCGCGGGCGGCTGGCGGCGCTGCGACCGACGGCTGTGCCATGCGCTCTTCTTCTTCGTCGGAAAACGCACTTTCAGGCTCAAGGTCGGTCTGTTGGGGCGATGTCGTTTCCTCGACAATCAGTTCCTCGCCGCCATAGTCTTGCAGCCAGGCCAGCGGGTCGGATCCGCCATCCTGAACCGGCGCAATATCGCCCTCGTCAAAAGCGGCAATCTCAGGCTGCGGCTCGTCAACCAGTTCGATGCCGCTCTGGTGCAGCCAGGCCAGCGGGTCGTCCGCGACCGGTCGTGCCGCAGCGGGCTGCGCGGGGGTCTCGACTTCGACCGGCGCAGCCGGCAGTTCATCTTCCGGCGTTTCATCTTCAAGTATCAGGGATTCGTGTTCAAGCTGAGGGAATAAATCGGCAGAAATATCGTCAAAAGATGGCTCGAAATCGGCTTCCGGTTCACCGGCTGCTTCCGCTTCTTCCGGTTCGTTCAGGGTTGCCAGCAGCCCGGTTAAACCGCTTGTCCTGGGCTGGCCGGCTTCCGGTTGAGGTTCCAGCCAATCGTCCGGCAGTTCGGTGCTGAAGAGATCATCCTCAAAATCCGGCGCCGGCACGTCATCGGACGGCAGATCGGCCACCGGCATCGCGCTCATCCAGTCGGCCAGGTCGGCTTCCGATTCCGCCTCCGCCGCCGGGGAGATTTCTTGCAGCCAGTCCGGCGTCCGGCTGATGATTTCCTCCCGCGCGCTGGTGCGGTAGTCCAGTTCCTCCAGGCGGAATATGTCGTCGGGTATCGCTTCGCCCTGGGCGATTTCCAGCGCCAGGTAGGGGTCAACCGACTGGATATGGCTCAGATACCGCTGCGCGTCGGAAGGGCGCTTAACCGAGAGCCACAGTTCCGTCAGGATGCGGTTGGCCTCCAGGCAGTCCGGCAGCGCCCGCAGCACCTCCAGGGCGGCTTCGCCCGCTTCAACCGGATACCCGCCCTCGTTATAGGTGCGCGCCAGCAGCAGGCGCAAATCAACCCGCTCCGGGCTGCCGGCCAACGTCTTTTGCAGCGTGTCTATCGCCTGGCCGTACAGGCCGTTACGAACGTACTGGCGCGCCGCCGCGCCCGCCGTCAGTTGGACTTTGGCCTGCTCCACCCGGCGGTGTTTGCGGTACAGCTCGCGCAGGCTTTCGATGATTTCCTGGTTATTGGGTTCCTGCTCGAAGGCGCGTTCAAGATGCCAGATGGCCTCGTCCACGCGCTTGAGGTTCAGGTACGCCTCGCTTAATCCGACGTGGGCGATATAATCATCTGGGTAAACGCTGAGTACCCGGCGGAACACGTCACCGGCCTGATCCCAGCTCCCGATGTAAATCAGCGCGCGGCCCAAGCAGCGATACACATCGGCGTTTTTCGGGAAGTGTTTGAGGATATGCCGGCAGTGATGAATCACTTCGTCGGTCGCGCCATCGTTAAGCAGGGTATCCAGTTTTGCGAGATAATCTCTTAAACTGATGTCAGCCATAACCTGTTCCGCCAATTCTAACGCAACGCGCCCGGTAGCTTATAATCCGAATTATAGCATAGAACGAAAAAACCCACCCGCCACCTGAAACGTAAGAAAAAATGCTTTTAGCGCGATTAAACCGTCAATCCGTGCGAAAAATGGTTCAAAAGTCCCCCCTCATCCTGACCGCCGTTTTAATGGTCATCGTTTTTTCATCCGGCGCAGCGCAGCCGCCGCCCACCCTGGATGATTTCTGGGACGGGCGCGCCGAGTGGGTGCTGGACATCGCCGACGTGGGGCTGCCGGTCGGCGAAAGCGATACGGTCAGCCGGGGGGACGGCGCGTTCTGGTCGTATCTGCACGCCAGCTACCCGTCCGCCGGCGTGATTGACCAGTGCGGCGAGCCGGTGGAGTTCCCCGGCTGTCTAACCCGCTGGGAAAGCCGCGACGGCGGGCGCAGTTTTAGCCTGCCCGTCCCGGTCTGTTTGATGCCCTGCCAGTCCTGCCCGTGCGATGACCAGCGCGACCACATCACCCACCAGCAGTACCCGCGCGTCTTTTTTGCCGAGGATGCGGCGTATCTGGCCTACGAATGGCGCGCCCAGGTGATGCTGCGTTCCTCCCCCGATGGACTGAACTGGTCGGACTGGTCGTACCTGCTGACGCCGGGTGGAACCTGGCCGAGTTCGTATTCGCCGTGCGCCCCGGTGGAAAAAATCGGCCCGCACCCCAATATTCGCGGCGAGGCGCATGACTGCCTGGTGGGCGCGCCGCCGGGTGTGTATGTCGAAGGCGATACGCTCTACGTTTTTGTAGCCGCCGGCTCGTCACCGGGACACATGCGCTGTTACAAGGGCGACCGGCGCGGCAGGCTGGACGGCCTGCGCCGCTGCGATACCGACCCGCTTTTTGCCGGGGCGGACGAATACGGCCCTCTGGACATCACCGAAGGGCAAGCCATCAACCCATACTTCGACTTTCGTTATACCAGTTCCGCCGACGTGCTGAAAGTTGGCGACCGTTATTATATGTCCTATGAGGGCATTCGCGGCCCCGACGTACTGGAACGCGGCATGGATACGCAGTTCGGCCTGGGTTTCGCCCGCTCTGCCGGCCCGGTCATTGACGGCCCCTGGGAAAAATTCCCCGGCAGCCCGGTTATCATGCCGGTAGCTTTTAACTGGGGCATCGGCCATGCCGACCTGCTGGTGGTGGACGGCCAAACCTGGATGTACACGGCCACGTCCCAGACCACGCGCGGGCGTTACATTCTGCGCTGGAAAAACCAGTGACCCCGTATAAAACGCTGCGGGAAGACCGCCCGTCGTCATGTATCAACGAGAAAACTTTGGGTAATTTAACACTTGTCACTTGGGTAATGCAGGTTAAACTCATAAAGGCCCCTTGTAAAAATTTGCACGAAGGAGGGAAAGAATGCATAGACTGTTGTTTTTGCTGTTGATCTTTGCGCTGGTCGCTGCGGCCTGCGCGCCTGCCACCACACCGACCCCCACGCCGCTGCCGCCGACGGCGGAGCCGACCGAGGAGGCCACTGCCGAGGCAGTCGCCGAACCGACCGAGGAAGCGACCGAAGTGGCCGCCGAGCCAACCGAAGTGGCTGCCGAACCCACCGAGGAAGCGACCGAAGTGGCCGCCGAGCCAACCGAAGTGGCTGCCGAACCCACCGAAGAAGTAACCGAAGAACCTACGCCCGATAAAGCGGCAACCGGTACGGCTGTGGCCGCGCTCATCCAGGGAACCAGCACCGCCAGCGCGATGGCCGTCCAGGCAACCGCTACCGCGGCTTCCGAAGCCCGCGCCGCCGCTGCTGCCGCCGAAGTGACGGAAGAAGCCGCTGTTGAGGCAACCGAAGAAGCGACCGAAGAAGTCGCCGAGCCAACCGAGGAAGCGACCGAAGAGGTCGTGATGGAAGAGGCCACCGAGGAAGCCGCTGTTGAAGCGACGGCTGAGCCGCCCGCTGCGGCTGAAGAATTCGTTTTTGGTATGGTGCTGGTCGGCTTCAAAAACGACGCCGGCTGGAGCCAGGCCCACTATGAAGGCGGCCTGTACGTCCAGGAGAAGATCCCCGGCTCGCGTATGGTGTTCGTCGAAAACATCAACGGCGGCAATACCGAAGTGCCGTTCGAAAGCGCCATCGCCGAACTGGTAGACCAGGGCGCGAAGCTCATCTTTACCACGTCCGACGAACACGAGGAAGACACCAGCAAGATCGCGCCGGAATACCCGGATGTGACTTTCGTCAATATCTCCGGTGACGACACCTACACTGGCGAAGCGCCGGAAAATGTCGGCAACCTGATGGGAACGATGGAATGGGGCAAGCTCGTCGCGGGCTGCGCCGCCGCCCTGACGACCGAAACCGGCAAAATCGGCTACCTGGGGCCGCTGATTAACTTCGAGACGCGCCGTCTGGCCGCCTCCGCCTATCTGGGCGCGCGCTACTGCTACGAGAAGTACGCCGGCGGCGACCCGGCGGAACTCCAGTTCACCGTTACCTGGATCGGCTTCTGGTTCAACATCCCCGGCGTCACGCTCGACCCGCTGGAAGTTAGCACGCAGTTCTTCAACGAAGGCAATGATGTGGTGATCTCCGGCATTGATACCACCGAGGCGCTCACCGTCGCCGGCCAGCGCGCCGCGCAGGGCGAAAAAGTGTGGGCCGTGCCGTATGACTTCCGCGATGCCTGCAACGCCGCGCCGGAAGTCTGCCTGGGCGTGCCGTACTTCAACTGGGGCGCGGCTTATGTTGATGTGGTTTCGGCGGTTCAGGCCGGCACGTACCAGCCGGAATTTAAGCTGGTGGGCCCGGACTGGGAAGACATCAACAACCTGGATACCACCGGCATCGGGTTCATTGTCGGCCCGGCGCTGAGCGAGGAAGACCAGGAATCGCTGGACGCTTTCATCGCCGAAATGACAGCCTTCGCCACCGACAGCGCCAACGAGGGTAATATCTTCCTGTGGGTTGGGCCGCTGGCCTACCAGGACGGGGCGGAAATCGCCGCCGAGGGCGAAGCCCTGCCGTTTATCGCGCCGCTGGGCGAAAAACCGAGCATCTGGTATCTCGACCAGCTGCTTGAAGGTATGTCCGGGGCAAGCAAGCAGGAATAACGTTTAGGCGGATTAGCCGCGAAGGGGCGGGTCTTGCGTGACCCGCCCCTTTTTGTTACGCGCGATTGTTCACGGCAGGCCGTAAATCCGCGCCGTATGGTCTTTGCTGGTGGTGGCGATCAGCGTTTGATCGGGGCTGAAGACCACGCCTTCCAGCCAGTCGGCACTGGTGAAGGAAACCAGCAGCGCCCCCACCGCCACACTGTACACGCACAGGCCGTCGCTGGTGGCTTCGGCGATCAGGCTGTTGTCCGGGCTGAACACAAAACCGACAATCGTCCCCCGGCAGTCATCCAGCCGCAGGATTTCCGCGCCGTCGGCGGGGTTCAGCAGCACGATGTCAAAGCCGTCGGTGGTCGCCAGCACGCTGCCGTCGGAGGCAAAAGCCAGCAGGCTTTCGTTGGAAAGGCTGGCCGCCGACGCTTTAGGCAGCGGCGTGGCGAAGTTTAATTCCTGAAAGCCGGCGACATCCCACAGCCAGAGCTGCTTGCTCCATTCGGCCAGCGCCAGCGTGCCACTGTCCGGGCTGAACACCGCCGCATTCATCAAAAAGGTGTGGCCGACGGTCGCCATCACTTCCGCGCCGGTGACCGTGTCCCAGACGTGCGCGACATTTTCCGAACTCGCGCTCACCAGATATTTGCCGTCCGGGCTGAAGGCCACATCGCGGATTTCGCCGGCGGCAGGGCCCGTCACCAGCTTGAGCGTTTTGCCGGCGGCGTCCCACAGGGCGATTTTGCCCTTGGCGTGTCCGCTCGCCAGCAGCCGCCCGTCCGGGCTGAAGGCCACCGAGTAGGCTTCATCAAGCGGGTTTTCTTCCGTACCGGCCAGCGCGGCCAGCTCGACGCCGGCGCTTACATCCCACAACCGCACCGACTTATCGTACCCGGCACTGGCGAGTACCGCCCCATCCGGGCTGAAAGCCAGATCGTACACATACCGGCTGTGTCCCTCGAACACCGCCGCCTCGCTGCCGTCGGCTGTGTTCCATAGGTGGACTTTGTAATCGCTGGTGCTGCCGGCGACATGCGCCCCGTCCGGGCTAAAAATCACCCCGCCGTTGGTTTGCAGGCTGCCGGAGATGGTGACTTTTTCCACATTGGCGGCCACGTCCCACAGCAGCAGGCCGCCGTAACCGATGTTAACCGCCAGCAGCGCGCCGTCCGGGCTAAAGGCCAGCCCGTAAGCGGATTTGCCGGTGTTCGCTGTTCCGAGCAGTTCCTGCGTGGCGGCATCCCAGTATTGAAGCTCGCGGCTGCTGGCCGTGACCAGCGTTTTGCCGTCCGGCGCGAAGGCCATCGCTTCGACCAGCTTGACGGTTTTTAACAGCGGCGGTTCGGTTTCGGTATTCAGCGCGGCGGCGGGGTACAGCCAGACGCCGACGGTGCTGGCGACCGCGATGGTCTGCCCATCCGGGGAATAGGCGACGTATTCCGTCGAACCGCGCCCCAGGCGGATGAGTTCAACAAGCTGGCTGGCGCTGTCGGGCGTAATAACCGCCCGCCCACCGTCCTGGGCTGCGCCAACAGGCACGAGGCACAGCAGCATAACAACCGTCAAGAGGCCACAAAAAAACTTCATTACAAAATACTCCTTAAGGAGAAATAGATTCTATATATAATTATATAACTGGAATCAAAACCGGGGTTGTAAAAAATGATAAAAACGCCCCGACTGCCGACCCTCAGCAAGAAAAGAACCGGTCAGGGTTTATTCCTTGTCGGTAGTGGTATTGGGGGTATCTTCAAGAACGGCGAGCATGGCTTCTACAGCCGCTTTCAGTGAAGGGATAAAAATCTCGACGACATTCCACACAACATCGAGATTTGTGTTCAGATAGTCGTGTACCAGACGGTTACGAAAGCCTCGGATAGATGTCCAATCAACCTCAGGATGACCAGCTTTCAGACTTTCTGAAAGTCGCCGTGTTTTTCCGCCAGCGCCAGGATTTCATTCCGTTTTTTGCGCAGGTCATTCAGATTCATATATCTACGCTGTTTAGGGAGTCTGTAAAATAAATGGTGTAAATGGCGTGTCAGGTAGAGAATAGAGGAACGAGGAAAGGACACGACCATGAACAACAACCAGGATACCCCAAAACC
>QUBZ01000157.1 GCA_014338005.1 Chloroflexota bacterium
ATCAATCTCGCGCTGCAAGCTGGCTAAGTCGGCATGGAGACAGTTGGCGTTGGCAAGGTTTTTCAGATGGAGCCAAAAGCGTTCAATCGGGTTGAGAAAGGGACTGTATTTGGGCAGCCAAAAGACCAGGATGTGCTCTTCAAGAGCCACCAAAGCGGCCTGCGAGGCTCGACTGGTGTGGTAAGAGGCATTGTCCAGCACCAGGATCAGCCGTTGGTTGGGATAGACAGTGAAAGCCGGATGCTCCAAAAAGGCAATGAAGGTCTCGCTGTTCTTCTTGCGGGTCTGCTGCCAGGCGACCTGACCGGTGTCCCAGTTGTAAGCCCCAAAGACATGGGAAGCCAGCGGCGTACCGGGAGCGGGAATGAGCTTGCGCTGACCACGTTTCATCCAACAGCGGCGCAAGGGCGGATGCAAACTTAAGGTCGTTTCGTCCACGAAGAGGAGTTGGAAGGGGGCAACGGGACAGATTGGGACGTTTTTTTCAACCAGTCCAAGACCTGCCCGGCCACCTGCTGAGCCTGCGGGTCTTGCAAGGCACTCAAGTCGTGCTTGGGCTGCCGCCAAGCGTAGTTCAGCTTGCTCAATAACGCCCGGAAGCGCGTGTAGCTGAGCAGTATGCCGGTTTGCTGCTGCAAGTACAAGCGCAGTTTGTTCAGCGTCCAGATGTGGTAGGCTAAGCCAAGCTGCTGCGGGTCGCTTGCCAGGGCGGTTTCCAACTGGCGGATGTACTCGGTGTCGGCTTTGCTCTTCCGCCCCGGCTTGGGTCGGTCTTCCAAGCCGGCAAGACCGTCCTTGCGCCAGCGACGATGCCAGGTCCAGATGGTGTTGGCCGTGATGGCAACCATGTCCGAGACTTGTTCCGGCCTATAGCCTAGGTGCAGCAGGCGGATGGCAATGGCCCGTTGCCGCACTTCGGGATGGGGCGAATAATTGATGGCTTGCTCGATGGTGGCAAGCTGCTCGTCACTGAGGGTGAAGTTGACTCGTCGGCTCATGCCCGACAAGTCTAACTCGTTCGTGGATTTCCTTCGACTATTGGCTTAGTGGCTTAGACGCTCTTTCGCCGGTAGAGGGCGACAATCCACTGCGCGCGTTTATAGGTGGGCAGCCGGTTTTTAATTTTATCCCGCAGCCCGGCACGCGCCCGCGTCAGCGCGCCGGACAAGGTGGTGTTCTCCGGGCTGCTGCCGCTGAAGCCGCACTGGGGGCAGACTGCCGAGGTTGGGAACTGCCGGTTTTTTCCCAGGATGCGGTAGGCGGTTCGCAAAACCGGCGCGGTGATATAGTCGTCTATGTATACGATCTGGAAACGCGTCAGATCGAAATCCTGAAAGATGGCAGCCAGACTGCGTTCATCAAACGAACGCATGTGGTAGTTGACATGAAACCGGCAGCCGCAGTAGGGGCAGGGTGTGAAACGCCGCTTTTCGCGGTACGGGACGGAAACCAGGATGTATTCTCCGGCGACCCGCTCGATTTCGCGCAGCGACCGCTCGTAAAGCCCGTAAGGCAGATGCTCGATCACCTCCAGGGCGGATACCACGTCAAAAGCGCGGTCTTGCCAGGGCAGGGCGTCCAGTGAACCGGCGCGGATTTCCGCCTGGCACACTGCCGCCTCGATGGCCGCCTGCGACCGCTCCAGCCCCATCAGCGAGAGGGGCGTCTGGCGCGCCTCCAGCAGGGCCAGGAACGCGCCGTTGCCGGTCCCTACGTCCAGCAAGGAGCGCGCCTCGTTGGGGATAAACCCGGCGGTGATGCTCAGCCGCTGCTGCTCGCGGCTGGATGCGAACCTATCCTCCGTCCACAGGTCGGGGTTTTCGTAATGTCTGGATTCAGATGCCATCAGTGGTTTCCCATTGTTCGTATGTTGTTTTCAACCGGCGGTTCGTTGTTGGGTTCGTTGAAAGTTTTCAATTGCTGCTGCATATGTTGTTTCGATCTGGCGCACGACTGCGCTCTGACTGAAGTTATCAATACAGTATTGGCGTACAGCAGCCGACGAGTAGCGTTCGTAATGTGTTCTAATATCTTGCAGCGCCGCCGCCAGCGCTGGCACATCGCCGGTCGGCACCAGCAGGCCGGTTTCCGGCGTAATCCAGTTGTCCGGGCCGCCAGAACGGGTGGCTATGACCGGTTTTCCGCAGGCCATCGCTTCGATAAGCGTGATCCCAAAAGTCTCGACATAGCTGGCGGAAACAACAACGCGACTTTCGTAGAATATGTCGCGTACACCCTGGCGCGAAAGTCTCCCACGAAATTCGACCTGAGCTGCGATGCCAAGCTGCTGCGCCATCTGCTGAAGGGCGACCTGTTCGCCGCCTTCACCCACAACCAGCAGGCGCTCATGCCCACCGCGAAAGGCGGTAGCAAAGGCGCGCAGCAGCACGGCTGCACCTTTGAGCGGTAAAAGGATAGTAGTGACAAGCGCAAAGGTGAAAGGTTCTGGAAGCGGGGATTCAGATGGGATGAAAAAGTCTGTGCGCGCGATATTTGGCAGCAAACCAACAGGACGTTCGGGAAGGTAGGCGTTGAGAATGTTTTGCAGCGAGGCGCCGACGGCTGCCGCCGCGTCAACCTCGCGCAAGGTCTGCCTGACGATGCGATGCTGCCCCGGTAGAAAGATAAGTCTGCGGACGAAACTCGACGAATGCTCCGTCAGTACTACTGGGATGTTGAACCGCCGGCGAATACGCGAAGCCATGTAACCGCTGTAAAAAATGTTGTGGGCGTGGATGATGTCCGGTTTGCCCTGTTCGTCGCAGTAGCGGGCAAACGCGCGGTATCCCGCCGGCGTGGTCAGCCAGGCGCAAATATTTGGAAAAATGCGTAGGAACCAGCCCCAGTGCATTCGATAGACCGGCAGGTCGGTATCGGTTTCCAGGATAGCGGTTTGCAAGTCGGGCAGCCTGCGGTGCGTCTGGATGTAATGCAAGCTCTCCCGAATGCGCGGCGCGACCAGCACGCCAACCTGATGCCCGGCCTGATGCAGGGCTTCTGCCTGTTCTTTGAAGAAAATGCCGGTTAGGGGCCGGACGGCAGATGGATAGAAAGATGGAAAAACGAGTATGTGCATGGTTAGGTCGCTGACTTCCCGAACATGGGCAGGCGGGATTGCAGAAGCAGAAACGACGAAAAGCCAGACAACAAGAAAAACACGGCGCGCGCGGCGGCACTGCCCAGCGCGCCGTAGAGCGGCGTCAGCCAGACCAGTAGCCCGAAAGAGACGATCAGCAGACCGAACGTAAGCCAGTTCTGGGTCGAAAGCAGACCGGTCGTGATGATGACTGGGCGTGTCCAGAACTGCCCGATATAGATGCCATAGCCGACGACCAGCACCGTCGTGACCGCAGCAATATCGGCGAATCCCTCATTGGTCAGCAGATGTGGCAGCAGTGTAGATGAGGCTATTATGATCGCCAGCGACAGAGGTAGGGCGATCAGGTTCAACAAAACAGCAGCTTGCCGGACGTAGTGCCGGAATATCTGAAGCTGGTCGGGCGCGTAGAGAGTGATAATTTTCGGCCATATAACCAACAGCAGCGGCTGGACAGCGCGATCAATTAACTCCGCAATGTCCATGCTGCTGCGAAAAAGCCCAACCTGAGCCGGGGTTGTAAATAGGGCCATTAGCGGGATGAAGGCGTAAATGTGAATGCCAAGCAGGGTGGAATTTAACCAGAATGCGCCCAGCATGGTTCGCGCTTCGGCAAATTGGCGCGGGCGTGTGAAGTCGAAGACCGGCGTGCCGGGTAGGTAACGCTTTCGGATAGTGAATGCCATGACGATCATGACGCCCAGGTGCAGCACTTCCACCAGGATGGCCGCGATGACGACACCGACCAGCCCCAGACCGAGCCAGGCAGCACCGCTGATGAACACCAGCCGCGCCAGCGCATATCCGACCGACTTCATCGCCACCCAGTGAAAGTGGTCAAACAGCCGGGGTAAAACACTCAATATGCCCATAACAACCACACGGAACGGGATACTGAGGGCATAAAGCCGGATCAACCAGCTTATTTCCGGTGCTTGGAGTAGATACCGCGCGATAGGCTCCGCCAACAGAAATATGGATAATGCGCCGATCAGCCCGGCAACCAGCTCAACCGTATTGAGCCAGGTGATAATGCGAATGCTTTCCTGGTGATTGTGCTGTGCCATCGGCGCGGCCAGTAGTTTAGCGCCCAGTTCCCAGGTGCGAAAATCCACAATAACGGTCGCCAAAAACCCGCTACTAAGAACAATCGCAAAGCGGCCATAATTTGCCGCGCCGAGCGCGTTCGCAGTTGTGATTTGCTGGACAAATGTCAGAATAATCGAAAATATCCCACTTGCATAAAGCAACCCGGAATTTTTGAATAGATTGGTCAATTGAGCGTCATGCCGTATGCGTGTCAGGATTGATTGCAAAGCTGTTTTTCCTAAGTGTGTTTCTGTGGAACAATCTATTGTATCATGAGGGAAGACCGCGCCGCACCTTTCCAGGAAGGATGCCCATTTTTTGATGAAGCCGCTGCGTTTAACATTGGTACAAGGGTTATGTAAAGTGTTGCCCCCCGCGATTGCGTACAAACCACGCAACTGGATTTATTCCATGTATGCCGGGCAGAAACACCATGACGAGTATGAAATCACTACACTGGTCGGGACACTAGTCAAATGCCGGGTGGATGATTATGCCGGGTATCTGTTCTGCACCCAGGGGTATGCCGAGTGGCGCAACTGGGCGACTGCCCTGGCAGTCTGTGGGCCGGGGGATAGTATGATCGAAGTTGGTGCCCAGTACGGCCTGGAAACGACCGGTTTTGCCCGAATCCTCGCTAGACAGAATGGTCAGCTTCATACCTTCGAGCCGCTGCCCGCCAATCTGGCCACTCTCAAGACGTTGCTGGCTGCCAACGACTGCCAGAACGTTTCGGTGCATTCGGCGGCGGCAAGCGATAGTTATGGCCGGCTGCGTTTTGTCACCCCGCCGGTTACGCATTCGGGCATTGGCTATGCTCTCTCGCCGTCAGACACGCCGCCAGACGAAGACCAGGCGGGCGAAATTATCGAAGTGGAGTCCATACCGGTTGATGCATTACTCTCTGATCTGTCACGAGTGCGGCTAATCTGTGTGGACGTGGAGGGTCACGAAATCCCAGTGCTGCGCGGCGCAAAACAGCTGGTGGCGCGGGATAAACCGGTCATCATTGTGGAAGCAGACCGTGACAATCAAGCCAAGACGGGTTTCAGTTTAAATCTGCTGCGCGATGAAATGCATAACATGGGATATAATGTCTACCGCCTCAATCGTTTTGGCCTTGATCTTGCAGATCCTCAAGACCCGCGCAAGCGCAACTGGAACTGGCTGGGTATTCATAAGGACGAGCCGGAAAGCACTCAGCGGCGTATCGCCGGCATGATACGGCGCTGCGGGATGCTGCCGCCGCTGCGCGGTTTAAATCCACTGGTGATACGTTAAATTTTGGGGACAAGTCATGCTCATCTGCAACGTGGTCGGCGCGCGCCCGAACTTCATGAAGATCGCGCCGATTGTGGACGAACTGCAAAAACGCCGGATGCCGCAAATCCTGGTGCATACCGGCCAGCACTACGACGCCAATATGTCGCGGGTGTTTTTCGACGAACTGGGGCTGCCCAGGCCGGATGTTGACCTGGAGATCGGCTCGGACACGCACGCCCGCCAGACGGCGCGCATCATGATGGCCTTCGAGGACGTGTGCCGCGAACACCGGCCCGGACTGGTGATCGTGGTGGGGGATGTGAACTCGACGCTGGCGGCGGCGCTGGTGGCGGCCAAACTGCATATCCCGGTCGCGCATGTCGAGGCCGGCCTGCGCTCATTCGACCAATCCATGCCGGAAGAAGTTAACCGCGTGGTGGCCGATCACCTGTCCACGCTGCTGTTTGTTACCGAGCAGACCGGGGTGGATAACCTGCGGCGTGAAGGTGTGGCGGCGGAAAAAATTCATCTGGTGGGCAACTGCATGGCCGATACACTGCTCAAACACGCGGCGGTGGCCGTCGAGCGCGCGCCCTGGATGGATTTTGGCCTGATGCCCGGCGCTTATACGCTGCTGACGCTGCACCGCCCGGCCAACGTGGATGACCGGGACGTGTTCGAGCCGCTGCTGGCGGCGCTGTCCAGCGTGACCGCGCGCCTGCCGCTGCTGTTCCCGGTGCATCCGCGCACCCGCGCCCGCCTGGACGAATGGCGTCTGCCGCTGCCGGCCAATCTCATGCTAGTCGAGCCGCTGCCGTATCTGGCGTTCCTGGGGCTGCTGGCGAAAGCCCGCCTGGTGCTGACCGATTCCGGCGGCGTGCAGCAGGAAACCACCATGCTAAACGTGCCGTGTTTAACGCTGCGCGAGACGACCGAACTGCCGGTAACGCTGGAATCCGGCACAAACCGGCTGGTCGGTACGGATGCTGCCAAAATTGAGGACAGCGTGCGGATGATTATGGATGGAGCATGGCAGACCGGCCAGCGCCCGCCGCTGTGGGACGGCCAGGCCGGCGCGCGAATTGTGGATATTCTGGCCGCGTGGTCAGCCGGTCAGCCCTGAGCGGCAGCCTCCAGGAGGACGGCCTCGTACCGTGCGGCAACGTGGTCAGGGTCGAAGTTTTGCTCGGCATAGGCGCGCGCCGATTCGCTGCACTGGCGGCGAAATGCCTCATCGTCCAGCAGGCGGGTGATGGCGGCGATCAAACCCGCTTTATCCTTAAACGGCACGGTGATGCCCGCGCCGCTGCGCTGTATCAGGTCCGTGGTGATGCCCTCGACGGCGATCACCATCGGCGTGCCGCATCCCAGCGCCTCGTAAGTTTTCGACTGCAAGGTGCTGCGGTACAGGTCGTGGTCGTGCAAAGCCCAGAAGGTGATATAAGAAGCATTCCACGCCAGCGGCATATCAGCATGATCTAACCAGCCAATCCAGCGCGCCCGCGATAGATCGGGCTGCGCCAGCCGTTCTTCGATCCAGCCGCGCCGCCCGCCTGTGCCGATGAGGACAAAACGCACGTCCTGGCGTGTATTAAAGTGGGCGGCTACGTCCAGCATGGTTTCAAAATCCATGTGCGTGCCAAAAGTGCCGATGAACGTGACCCATTTTTCACCGTCAGACGCGCCGTGCTGCCGGCGAAATGAGGTGATGTCCAGGCCGGGGCGGAAACGCTCTAAATCAACGGCATTGTAGATGGTGACAATTTTCTGCCCCTGGCCGATACGGCTTTCGATATTTTCCGCCAGCGGAGGATGGAGTGCGACGATACGCCGCGCGCCCCGAAAAGTCACATTCACCAGCCAGTAAAATATCCGGTAGAGCGGGCTGCTGGCCGAAAGCGCGCCGACGGCCAGCAGATATTCCGGCCAGAAGTCCGATACGTTGAGGACATACGGGGCACGTTTGAGGCGGCTGAGGAAAACGCCGGCCAGGGACGTAAACACGGGCTGCGCTTCGATCAGCACCACGTCCGGGCGCGGCAGGAACAGGCCGCGCAGGGCGGCGGTGAACATGAACGAAAGCTGGCTGAGAAGCCGCAGGGCGATTTTGGGGCTGCGGGTGGCCCACAGCCAGACCTGAATCACGCGAACGCCGTCCCGGTTTTCGATGACCTGGAATTTTCCCCGATAGCCGTCCAGGATGCGCCCGTGCGGGTAGTTGGGCAGGGTGGTTAAGACCGTAACCTGGTGGCCGCGCGCCTGCAGCTGGCGCGCCAGCCGCGAAAGGCGCACCGCTGCCGCGCCCTGGTCGGGTTCAAAATACGAAGTCACAAGCAGGATATGCATGGTGGGTTATCAGGCCATGCGCCCCGGCTGCGCGCGGGGCGGTTCGTGAGCGGTGTAAAGATCGGCGAAGATATGCCGCGCCTGGAGCGCCCGAAAACGCTCGCCGGTGCGCTGCTGGTTGGCGGCGGTCAGCGGCAGGCGCATATCGTAGGCGTCCTCATTGTTGTTGCGGTAATAATGGGACTTCGTGCCGACCGTCTCAAAATCATACTTGTGGTAGAGGTTCTGCGCTTTGGTATTGCTGACGCGCACTTCCAACGCCACGAAGCCGGCGGCCAGCACTACCGCCCGCTGCACCATCGCCGCCAGCAGGATTTCGCCCCAACCGCGTCCCCGGTAGTCCGGGTGAACGGCTATCGTGCTGATGTGCGCTTCGCTCATAATGTGCCACAGCCCGCCGTAACCAACGATGCGCCGCCCCGTCGAGCGCCCGTTCAGCGGCAGCCAGCGCCGCCAGCCGCGCGCCGCTAGCGCCGGGGTTTCGGCTTCCAGCACCACCATATAACTGTAGGTGGACTCGCTGACTTCGTAGGCGTAAGAGTGTTCCGACCAGGGCAGGTCGAAAGCCAGCCGGTCAATGTAAACCACCTGCGGCACATCCTGGAGGGTCATATAACGGAGGGTGAGATTCATAAGATTTAGCGCAGGAAACCACCTGCTTCAGCGAGTGGAGGAATGCGCCTTCGCTCCTTTCAATCTCTGACTCTACCAAATTCAAGGCCTTGAAATATACGATGGTGTGAGCTATACTTAGGGCATGAAACTG
>QUBZ01000158.1 GCA_014338005.1 Chloroflexota bacterium
GTTGGGTTTGCACGACCGGCTGCCGCACCTCCAGCGCAATATTGACCTGGCCGCCGCTTACCGTGATGGCGGGGTTAATAACGCCCCATAATTGCCCGCCATGTGCCGCTGATGGCGCTGCCGGCGGCGTTCGCCAGCACCAGGATGTCCCCGCGCTGCGGCAAATCCAGCATTGACCCCCGCTCGAAAAGCTGGAGCGTGGCCGTCCCGCCCGCTTCGGCATCCCGCGCCCAGCCCAGGCCGTTCCGCACCTCTGGGTAGGTGCGCCACACTTTGCCGAAGCCGCGCACCGGCTCGGCCAGCCCCGGCGGCGGCGCTTCGCCCCCGCTGATGGGATCGGTTTCCGCCTGATAGGTATCGTCATATCGCTGGAAGCGGCCATCGGCAAACAGCACGTAAACGGCTGCCGGCGGCCCGGCCAGCCACATCATCGCACCGCGCTCGAAGTTCTGGTAGGCGCTGGCGGCGGTGGTCGTCACCGGCGGCTGCCCCACCGGGCAGCCGATTTGCTGGGCGATGGCGGGGTCGCCGGCGAAAACCAGCCCAAAACCGCCCGCCGGCAAAATCGGGCAGGTCGTCACCGAACCCGGCGGCTGGGTGGGCAGCACGAACGGCGGCGTGGGCGAAAGGTACACCTGCTGCGGCAGCACCGTCGCCTGGGCGGCCAGCAGCGCCAGCGCCATCAGGCTTTCGTTGTCGGCGGTGGGCGGCGGCGTATCGGTGGCAGTGGGCGTGTGGGTGGCCGTCGGCGTGGGCGTATCGGTGATGGTGGCGCTGGGCGTGACCGTCACGCTGGCGGTCGGTGTGGGGGAAGCGGTGAGCGTGGCCGAAGGCGTGGCGCTGGGCGTGACCGGCGTGGGCGTATCGGTCGGCGTCAGGGTGGGCAGTGCAGCCAGCGTGGGCAGATCGGCAGTTTCCGGCGTGGACTGCCCCGCGCAGGCGCTTAAGCCGATCAGAAGCGTAAAAAACAACAAAAACTTCATGGCGTTTCCCGTAGGTGTTCCGTCCAGGCGGTTCAGGATGCCAACTATTATAATGGGTACACCGAAGCCTGACCGTAATTAAGGAATTATTTCCCATGTCCGAAACCCTGCTGACCTTCGTCCACATCAGCGATACCCATCTCAGCCACGACCCGGATTACCAGCCCTATGATTTCCCGTTTGCCGTCCGGCATGGGGCGGAAGGGCTGGTGCGCCAGCTTCAAAAGCTGCCGTTTAAGCCCGATTTTGTGCTGCATACCGGCGACGTGGCCTACGACCCCGACCCGCGCGCCTATGCCGCCGCCCGCGAGGTGTTGGGCGGCATCCCCTACCGGATGATTTATCTGGCGGGCAACCACGACGACCCCGCCGCGCTCCAGCAAACGCTTCTGGGCGCTAACCCGGTTAAAACGCCCTTCGACCAGGAGTTTGAGATCAACGGCGTGCAGATCATCGCGGTGGACAGCAGCGGCCCCGTCGAACAGCCGGCGGGCATAGTGCGCGCCGAACAGCTTGAATGGCTGGAAGGCCGCTGCGCCGCCCACGACGAGCGCCCGCTGGTGGTGGCCGTCCACCACAACCCGCTGCCGGTCGGCGTCCCCTGGCTGGACGACTACATGCGGATGGTCAACGGGGAGGATTTTCACCGGGCGCTGCTGCCGGCCCGCGCCCGGCTGCGCGGCGTGTTTTTCGGCCACGTTCACCAGAATATCACCTTTTACCGCGACGGCATCCTGTACAGCAGCGTCCTCAGTTCGTGGGTGCAGTTCCACTCCTGGCCGGGCCAGGTGGATACGCTGGTGGATGAAAACGCCGAACCGGGTTTTAACCTGGTCACGCTCACCCGCGACCAGACCTATATCCGACGCTGCCGCTACGCTGTGACCTGAACGCTCACGGCATCAGCCGGTCGGCCAGCCGCGACACGGCGGAAAGCAGCCAGGTCGGCATCCGCTGGCGCAGCGCCCGCTCCGCGATGGCTTCCCGCACGGCCAGCGGCACAAGGCGGAACAGCGGCGCGATGTTATGGTCGGCCAGGCTGGGCGCGGTGGGGTGGTCGAACACCTTGCAGCCCAGGTAGCCGTCGAATTTCCAGGGATACCCTTTGGGGCGCGGCGGCGGCTGGAAAGGCCGCCGGTAGTGGTTTTCTGCCAGCAGCGTGCCGTCGGCATCGCGCAGCGCCAGTTCGACGCGGGCGCTGTCCCCCGGCGCGATCGGCCAGCTTGCCTCTGCCACCCGCAGCGCGGCATTGGCGGCCACATCGAGCGTGCGTTCGTCCTCCAGCAGCAGCCTGCCGGCGGCATCATAAACGCGCCAGATCAAAAGGGCGTTGGGGTAGGCGTGGGGCGTATCGTTGAACACCCACAGAGCGATCGGGCGGCGGCCATCGTGTTCCAGGGCCGGCAGCACCGGCTGTGACGCTTGTTGGAGCGCCGCGTAACCGCCTTTGGGCCGGCGCGCCACATCCAGCACGCCGCACCCCACCTGCGGCGCGAGATCGTTAAGCGAGAAGTGAATATAACCGGCGCAGGTTTCGGCGCGCAGCCGCCGGAAGTGTTCGATGTGGTAGCGCGTCAGTTCCGCCTGATAGTCCCACAGCGTTTCAATCTGCCCTTCCAGGTGGCGCAGGCGTTCCCAGGCTTCGGGGTGCTGGCGCAGCGTTTCCGGCGCTGCCGGGGCTTCAAAACCGAACTCGGTCGGCAGCCGGGGATGGTGGCGGTATACATCGGTGTACCGCGCCGACCAGATCGCGCCGTAATACGAGTGCAGGTCGCCGGCGCGCTGCCAGTCGCTTTCCATCTGGCCGGAGCAGATGAACACCGGGCGCGTCGGGTCCTGTTGGAGCGCGTCGGCATACAGCGCCGGGTCGGGGTGTTGTTCAAGATTTTTGCGCCGCGTAAAAACCATCGTCGGCTCGTTGTGGCAGGCCCAGGTCATCACCGACGGATGACTGTCCAGCATTTCGATCATCCGCCGCTGGAGCGCCAGCGCCCGCGCTTCAAACTCCGGCGAGGGGTCGTGCGTCCAGTTCAGCTCAAAATCCTGCCAGACCAGCATCCCGGCGCGATCGCACAGGTCGTACAGTTCCGGCGGCGATACGTGAACATGGACGCGCAGCAGGTTGAGGTTGGCGTCCCGCGCCAGCGCCACGTCCCGCGCCAGGGTTTCGCGGTCGAACTGCGACAGGTACAGGCCGGGCATGTAGGACGTGCCGCGCAGGAATACCGGGCGCTCGTTGATGAAATACGTGAAGCGCCGGGGCGAACGTTCCAGGCGCACGGTTCGCACGCCGAAGGTTTCGACCCGCTCGCTCTGAAGACCCTCCGCGCTGTTTAAAGAGGCCCGCAGGCGGTACAGGTTCGGCTGGCCGTGATCCCAGGGCCACCACAGGCGCGCCTCCGGGATTTTCAGGCTGTAGTCCAGGGTATGGACGCCCGGCGGAAGCGCCAGCGCATAACGCCCCTGCACGCCGGGGCCGTCGTGGTTGTCGGCCTGGATGTCCAGGAGCAGCGCGCCTTCCCAGGTTTCGTCTCCGGCGTTGGCCGCCGTCAGCCGCACGCTGACCGTGCCGTCCAGCGCCGTGTGAATCCGCGCCGCATCCAGGCTGAAACCGTCGTCCAGCAGCAGCCAGACCGGACGCCAGATGCCGATGGGATTCACGTCCGGCGGGATGACGCCCTCGGCGTGTTCGTACAGCCCCTTAACCAGCCCGCGCAGCACATGGTCAATCGGGTAGGTGCCGCGTGGGTTAGGCGCGTCCCAGGGCGAGGTGACGCGCACCAGCAGGGTATTGTCGCCGGGACGGATGGCCTCGGTGGCGTCCAGCGTGAAGGGCGCGAAACCACCTTCGTGCTGGCCGATCAAACGCCCATTAAGCCAGACGGCGGCGAAATAATCCACGCCTTCAAAATGCAGGCGGGCGCGGCGCGGCAGCGCGTCCGGGGCGGCGAACACGCGGCGATACCACCACGCCTGATGGTTGAGCGGGCGCAGATGCTCGCCCCAGTAAAGCCGGTCGGGGAACAGCGCCGGCTGCAAGTGCGCGCTTTCCGGGACGGGCGTCCAGCCATTGGCGGGGATAAATTCGGGCGAGTCCGGGGAATCCAGCGGGGTCGGGTTTACCTGCCAGTCCCCCGACAGCCGCCGGCGCGATTCGTGAGTCCGTGTTGGATGGCTGTATTGGTTCATCAAAAGCCAATTATAACGCGGCTCACAGCATCTGGTAGTGATTTTTGCTCCGGTACATGACGGCCAACTCCCACCCCCCGCCGCCTACTGCGCGTACTGTTTAACCACCTGGCGCGCCACCACCATACGATGCACTTCCGATGCGCCATCGTAGATGCGAAAGGCGCGGGCGGCCTCGTACCATGTGCTGAGCGGCAGATCGCGCGTGACGCCCTTGCCGCCGCAAATCTGGATGGCGCGGTCAAGGACGCGGTTCACCGCCTCGGCGACGAAGATTTTGCACATTGACGTTTCCTGCCGGGCTGCCTGTCCCTGTTCCAGCAGCCAGGCGGCCTGGTGAATCATCAACCGCCCGGCGTGCAGTTCCAGCGCCGAGTCGGCCAGCATCCACTGGATGGCCTGATGGCCGGTCAGCCTGCTGCCGAAGGCTTCGCGCTCGGCGGCATAGCGGGTGGCGATCTCCAGCGCGCGCTGCGCGATGCCCGTCCAGCGCATACAGTGGGTCAGCCGTGCCGGGCCAAGCCGCTGCTGTGTGAGCGCGAAACCCTGCCCTTCCTCGCCCAGGATGGCGCTGTGCGGCAGGCGCAGGTCATGGAAGCGCATTTCCGGGTGGCCGCCCAGGTCGGCAGCACCCATCGTCGGCACATGGCGCACCAGTTCGATGCCGGGTGTGTCCGCCGGAGCCAGGAACAGCGTCGAGCCTTTGTGCGCCGGCACATCCGGGTCGGTGACGGCCATGATGATGAGAAAAGCCGCGCCGTCCGCCCCGCTGGTGAACCACTTGTGACCGTTAATCACCCAAGTGTCGCCGTCGCGCACGGCGCGCGTTTTGAGCATGGTCGGGTCCGACCCCGCGCCGGGGGCAGGTTCGGTCATGGCGAAGGCGGAGCGAATCTGTCCTGCCGCCAGCGGTTTAAGGTAGCGTTCGGTCTGTTCCTGGTTGGCGAACATATGCAGCAGGTGCATATTGCCCTCGTCCGGCGCGGCACAGTTAAGCGCCGCCGGGCCGAGCAGACTGCGCCCGGCAGCCTCGAACACCGGCACGATCTCCTGGAGCGACAGCCCCAGGCCGCCCAGTTCCGGCGGCATCTGCGGCGCCCACAGCCCGGCGGCTTTGGCCCGGTCGCGCAGGGAGGCCAGCACGTCCGCCGGCACGCGCTGGCCGGGGTTATGGATGTAGTGTTCCAGCGGAATCACTTCGGAGTCAACAAATTCGCGCACGCGCCGCGTGATGTCCTGTACATGGGGCGGCAGGGAAAAATCCATTTTGGATGCTCCTTTAATAAGTTAAAAAGTGCCGAATGCCGGGTTCTGAGTGAAAACAAAAAACGCAGCACGCCGGCACAGCAGTTGATTTTTTGCCAAGTTTAGCACGGGCGGCGTGAATAGGATACCATCGAAGGACACGGGCGCGTTTGCCAATTTTGGTTAGAATGGATGTTATAAGGGTGAGGATGAGGCCGAGTCCATGCGTACCCCGACCGACTTTCGCCAGCGGATAACCGAATATCTGGAAGCCGTTACCGGCGGCGTGGTGGAGATAAAATCGCTGCAACCCCTGGCCGGGGGCGCATCCCGCGATACGTGGTTGATTCACATCCACACGCCGGCGGTTGATGAACGCCTGGTCTTACGCCGCGACCTGCCGACTTCGATCATGGACAGCGCTCTGGAGCGCGACCAGGAATTCGCCATCATGTCCGCCGCCCATGTCGCCGGCGTGCGCGTGCCGCAGCCGCGCTGGTTCTGCTCCGAACCTCACATCCTGGGCGAGCCGTTCCTCATCTACAATTACATCGAAGGGGTTTCCATCGGGGCGGAGGTGGTCAGCCTGCCGGAACTGGCCGAGGCGCGCCGGCGGCTGCCAGAACAGATGGGCGAGCAGTTGGCGCGCATTCACCGACTCAACCCCGCGCTGTTTGATTTTCTGCCCAGGCCGCGACCGGGTTATTCCCCGGCCCAGGAAGCGGTGCTGCAAACACGGGCGGCGCTGATCCGGCTGGGCGTTCATAATCCGGCGCTGGCTTTTGGGCTGCGCTGGATCGAACGGCATCTGCCAGAAGGCGGTGAGGTGGTTTTTTTACACGGCGATTTTCGGGTTGGGAACTTCATCGTTTCCGAGGAGGGGTTAAGCGGCATCGTGGACTGGGAGTTCAGCCGCCTGGGCGACCCGTGCGAAGAACTGGCCTGGCCGTGCCTGCGCGACTGGCGCTACGGCAGCGGCCATCTGCGGCTGGGCGGCATCGGCGAGCGCGAGCCGTTTATCCGCGCCTACGAACGCGCCAGCGGGCGCAGGATAAACCGTAAGGTGGTGGATTTCTGGGAAATTCTGGGCAACCTGCGTTGGGCCGTGACGGCGCTGGCGCAGGCCAACCGCCACCTGGCGTTGGGCGAAACCAGCGTCGAACTCGCCAGCCTGGGGCGGCGTTCGGCAGAGATGCAGTTGGAAATGCTGCGGTTGATCGCCGAACAGGGGGTGTAAATGTACGACCGTCCGACACTGAGCGAGCTGCTGGACGCGGTGCGCGCGCACCTGGAAGAAAATATCATCCCCCTGCTCAAAGACGACCGTAAACTGTACTATCAAACGCTGGTGGCCGTCAACGCGCTGCGTATCGCCGGGCGCGAACTGACTATGAACGCGCTGCACTTGCAGGATGAATGGGCGCGTTTGAACTTCCTGCAAAATTCGGCAGACTCGATACCCGCCGACGACGATGAGGCGCGGGCCGCCCTGGCCGAACGCAGCCGCCGTCTGTGCGAGGACATCGCCGCCGGCAGCTACGACCAATACCCGCGTAAAGCCGCCCTGTTTGAACACCTGCTGGCGACGGCTGTTGAGCAGCTTCAGGTCGCCAATCCCCGCTTTTTACAAATTCTGGCGCTGGAGGACAGCGAACGCGAACGGCGGCGTTAAACCCCTACGGCTGCACGTAAACCCAGGCTTCGCTGCCGCTTTTGAGCATGACGCGGATGCGGCGGTAAGCGTGGGTTTCGTATGCATCGCCGCGCGCCAGTTCTTCCGGCGTCAGTTCCAGCAGAAAACCGTCAACGTGTCCATCCGGGTCAGGAACGGCGATGGGATAGCGATGCAGCCCCAGCAAAACCTCGCTTTTACGGAAACCCGGCAGTGTGTCCGGCATTCCCATAATCGAACGCCCGAAAACGACCTGCTGAACGGTGGGGATTTTGAGCGTGCCGTAAACAAACAGCCGTTCGACCATAACCGGGTTCCTCTGCGGTGTAGTGACCCCAAAAAGTTGGACACCAAATCGGCTTAGCTTATTTTAACACCGGTACAGGCTGGTTGGCCCACCAGTCCGCTTCATATTCGGCAGGC
>QUBZ01000159.1 GCA_014338005.1 Chloroflexota bacterium
AGAGTCGGAGATTGAAAGGAGCGAAGGCGCATTCCTCCACCCGCTGAAGCAGGTGGTTTCCTGCGCTAAATCTTATGAATGATATGAAGCGGCTCTACCTGACCGAAACCCTGGCGCGCGTCCTTATCCAGCACGCGCTGGATGCCGCGCCTTTGGAAACCTGCGGCATCCTGACAGGCATCGGCGATCAGGTGCGCGAAGTGCTGCCGGTACGTAATACCGCCGCCGCCCCCCGGCATTTTTACCGCCTGGACGAACGGCAGTTCGTCAGCGCCGTTTTTGAGGCCGAAAAACGCGGCCTGTCCCTGCTGGGTTTTTACCACTCGCATCCAGATGGCGAACCCATCCCATCCCCGGTGGATGTCGCGCAGGCCGCCTATCCCGATATGCCTTATCTCATCGTCGGGCTGAAAAACCAGACGCCGCGCCTCGCCGCTTGGACGATCCGTTACGGTCAGGTCGGCCCGGTTGATGTTTTTGTTGGCCTGCCGGGAACACCGGCACACAACACTAAACCGCCGTTCACTCGGACGCACCGGGCGGCCATCCTGCTCAGCGGACTGCTGGCCTTCATCATCATGATTATCCTGTCGCTGACTCTGCTGCCGCCCGCGCCGGTTATTCTCACGCCGCTTCCATAGAAAGACTCGTTATGCCTGTTCTGAATCTGGTTCTGATCGGTTTCATCGGTTTACTGGCCGGGGGTGTCGTCAACGTCCTGGCCGATGATCTGCCCCATTATCGCCTTCCCCGCCTGCCCCGCTACCCGGACGGCGCGCGGCGGCCTGTAGTCGCCTGGCTGGGGGTCGGCGCATTTTTATCCGGTCGGCGCGCCTCGCCCGGCGGTGTTAAACTGTCCTGGCGCTATCCGCTGGCGGAGATCGCATCCGCGCTCGCCATGTTGTTCACTTACGCGATCAAACACGACGCCTCAGATGTCAGCGATTTACAGCTTATCTTCTGGCTGGCCTACATGCCGATTTTTGTGCTGATTACCGTCGTGGACATCGAACATCGCCTGATTTTGTTTTCGGTCATCATCCCTTCCGCGCTGCTGGCGCTGCTCGACGCCATCCTTACGCCAACACAGCACGAGCCGAATCTACAGCGCGCTTTACTGGGCGGCGCGCTCGGTTTTGGGACGTTTTTCGCCCTTTACCTGGGCGGCATTCTGTATACCTATATCGCCATCCATGTCCAGAAGCGCGATATAACCGAAGTCGCCTTCGGTTATGGAGACGTGATGATGGCGACCCTCAGCGGCCTGATTCTGGGGCTGGAGGCGGTGATTTTTGCGCTGTTTATCACCGTTTTTCTGGGGGCGGTGGGCGCGCTCGTTTACATCGTAGGGCGCAGCCTGCGAGGGCGGCAGTACACCATGCACACCGCCCTGCCCTACGGCCCATATATCGTGGCCGGTACGGTTATCATGCTTTTGTTCAGTACACAGGTGCGTTTTTTTATGGTGGGGTATTAATCCAGCGGGCGTTCGATCACCCCGCCGCCCAACACGATATCGCCATCATAGATGACCGCTCCCTGCCCCGGCGTGATGTCTCGCAGCGGTTCATCAAAGCATACCCGCACCCGCGCATCCGGCAGCGGCTCCACCCAGGCCGGAACCGGATGGGCTTTGTAACGAATTTTCACCTCGGCGCGGAAAGGCTCGCGGGGTATTTCTCCGCTCACCCAGTTCACCCGTCCGGCGGTTAACACCTTCTGTCCCAGCTCATCCGCCGTTCCAACGACCAGCGCGTTACGAAACGGGTTCATGGCGATCACATACAGCGGCTCGCGGCTGTTAAGCCCCAACCCCTTCCGCTGACCAATGGTGTAATTCGGCAGGCCGGCGTGCTGCCCGATGATCTCGCCGTTTTTGCGGACGATAGGGCCGGGCTGCATCACCTCCGGCGCATGGTCGGCCAGGAAACGCCGGTAGTTATTGTCCCCCACGAAGCACAAATCCTGGCTGTCTTTTTTGCTGGCCGTCGGCAGGCCGGCTCGCGCCGCGATTTCGCGCACTTCCGGTTTGGTAAAATCGCCGACCGGGAACAGCGTTTGAGCAAGCTGTACCTGCCCCAGAACGCTGAGGACGTAGCTCTGGTCTTTTTGCGTGTCAATCGCCTTCTTCAGAACATACCGGCCATCCTCGCCCCTGGTCACACGCGCGTAATGCCCGGTCGCCAGATAATCGGCATCCAGCGACAGCGCGTTTTCCAGCAGAAAATGAAAGCGTATCTGCCGGTTGCACTCCAGGCAGGGGTTGGGCGTCACGCCCTGGCGGTGCTGGTTGATGAAAAACTCGACCACCGTATTCCGAAAAACAGCTTTTGTGTCCAGCACATAAAACGGAATGCCCAGCCTGGCGGCGATCCGGCGCGCATCGGCCATCTGGTCAGGCGTGCAGCAGCGGTTGTGGATGCCGCCGCCAAACGTCTCCTCTGACCACAGCCGCATCATCATGCCGATGACCTGATACCCCTGCTCCAGCAGTAAAGCCGCCGCGACCGAGCTGTCTACCCCGCCGCTCATGGCGACCACCACGCGAACGTCGCCGTTATTCCGCATCAAACCGTTAACTCGCCGCTCAGTTTACGAACTTTTTCTACCGCCTCGACCACTGCATTGATCGTGTAGTCCACTTCCGCTTCGGTTGTCTGGCGGCCAACCGTCAGCCGCAGGCCGCCTATGGCCTCGCGGGGGCTGTATCCCATCGCCAGCAGCGTCCCCGAAGGTTCGGGGCTGCCGGTTTTACAAGCCGAACCGCCGCTGGCGGCCACGCCCTTCACGTCCAAATGCATCACCAGCCGGCTGCTGTCCACGCCATCAAAAACAAAACTGGCGTGGGATGGCAGTCGGCGTTCAGGATGCCCGGAAAGCAGCGCGCCAGGAACGCGGCTGAGGATGCCCTCGATCAATTGGTCGCGGCGCGCCCGGTAATGCGCCACATGGGTATCCAGCTCGTCATAAGCAATTTCCAGCGCCTTCGCCAGGCCGACAATAAGCGGCGTGGCGTGTGTCCCGGCCCGCCGTCCGTTTTCGTGGCTGCCGCCGCTCTGGCTGGGAACCAGTTCGATCCCGTCCCGCACGTACAGCACACCCACGCCCTTCGGCCCGTAAAACTTGTGCGCCGACAGGCTCATCATGTCCACGCCCAAGTCCTGCACACCCAGCGAAAGCTGCCCGGCGGCCTGCACAGCGTCGGTATGCAGCCACACACCCTGTTCCCGCGCCAGCCCCGCAAGCTGCCGAATCGGCTCAATCGTGCCGACTTCATTATTCGCATAAATCACGCTGGCGACCGCCGCGCCTTCCCCGCAGGCGTTGGCGAAGTCCTCGACATCTACCACCCCCTCGCGGTTGACCGGCAGGACAACCGCTTCAAAATCCATCAGGTCCGCCAGTTGTTCCACCGTTTTAGTCACGGCGCTGTGTTCAACAGGCGTTGTAATCAGGCGGTTCGCCCGCCCCAACCGGCGCGCCGTCCAGGCCGCGCCGCGCAAAGCCAGGTTGTCGCTCTCCGACCCGCAGCTTGTAAACACAACTTCCTGTGGCCGGCAGTTTAATATTCTGGCGACCGTCTCGCGCGCGCTTTCAATCGCATCCTCGGCCTTGCGCCCAAACTCGTGCGCCGACGAAGCATTCCCGTAAATTTCGGTGAAGTAGGGCAGCATTGCCTCAAGCACACGCGGATCAGTCGGAGTCGAAGCGGAATGATCCATGTAGATTGGCAGGTTCACAGCCATCGGACTCCCTCTCACAATACACCCTGTTTATGCTTATACCCATCTATTTTACATCCAACCTGGAACGCCTGTCAGGATGAGATTCGTGACGAATGTCGAGATGACGAGCCGGGCGAAAGGATATATTATAGTAGGGGCAATTCGGGGGTTTGCCGAAATTCCTGCGTGCCATTTTACACCGTCAGGTGTTTTCTACAACCAAGAAGGAGTTAAAACATGACCATCATCGAAACCATTCACGGGCGCGAAGTCCTGGACTCGCGCGGTAATCCCACCGTTGAAGTCGAGGTCTATCTGGTAGACGGCGCTTTTGGCCGCGCGATTGTGCCGAGCGGCGCGTCCACCGGAGAAAACGAGGCCCTGGAACTGCGCGACGGCGACAAAGGACGCTACGGCGGTAAAGGCGTTTTGCGCGCCGTGCAGGCCGTTAACGGGCCGATTGCCGACGCGCTGACCGGCCAGTATGCCCTTAACCAGAAAGCTATTGACCAGATTTTGCTGGATTTGGATGGCACGGCCAATAAGAGCAGCCTGGGCGCCAACGCCATCCTCGGCGTATCGCTGGCAGTTGCCAAAGCCGCCGCCGACAGCGTTGATCTTCCGCTGTATGCCTACCTGGGCGGCGTCCATGCCCATACGCTGCCCGTGCCGATGATGAACATCATGAACGGTGGCAAACACGCCGTCGGCAGCACCGACTTTCAAGAATTTATGGTCATGCCGGTCGGCGCGGAAAACTTCCGGGAAGCCCTGCGCTGGTGCGCCGAAATCTACCATACGTTGGGGAAAGTCCTGCACGATAAGGGCTACCAGACCACCGTCGGCGATGAAGGTGGTTTTGCGCCCAGCCTGGGTTCAAACCAGGCTGCCCTCGATGTCATTATGCAGGCCATTGAAAAAGCCGGCTATCGCCCCGGCGAGCAGATTCGGATTGCGCTTGACCCCGCCGCATCCGAAATCTACCGCGATGGCAAGTACCACCTGGATATCGAAGGCCGCATCCTGACCGGCGAAGAGATGGTCGAGTTCTGGGCGGATTGGGTTTCCCGCTACCCCATCATTTCACTGGAAGACGGCCTGGCCGAAAACGACTGGGAAACCTGGCCGAAGCTGACGCAGCGGCTAGGCGGCCAGATTCAAATCGTCGGCGACGATCTGCTGGTGACAAACGTGACCTTTATTGAACGCGCCATTCGTGAAAAGTCCTGCAACTCGCTGCTGTGCAAACTCAACCAAATCGGCTCGCTGACCGAAACGATGGCCGCCGTACAGCTCAGCCAGCGTCATGGCTGGACGGTCGTCACCAGCCACCGCAGCGGCGAAACCGAGGACACGACCATTGCCGATTTTGCCGTCGCCACCAACGCCGGACAAATCAAAACCGGCGCGCCGGCCCGCTCCGACCGCGTGGCGAAGTTCAACCAACTGCTGCGTATCGAAGAAGAACTGGGCAGCGCCGCTCATTATCCGGGGCTAAAGGCCTTCACCAATCTCAATCTTTGATACTGGACGACACTATCGGGGCGCACGCTGGTGCGCCCCGGCAAGTTGTGATGCTGTTGTTGTTATGAAAGGATACCGGCTTGCAGCGAGAGCGATTTAACGGAAAACGCACCAAAATTGTTGCCACCATCGGCCCATCCTCTCACGATGAGGAAATCCTGCGCCAGTTAATCCGCAGCGGCATGAACGTCGCGCGCATTAATTTCTCTCACGGCACGCACGAAACGCATGGCGCGGTAATTGACCGCGTTCGCCGGGTCGCCCAGGAAGAAAAAGCGGTCGTCGCCGTCATGTGCGACCTGCAAGGCCCCAAAATCCGCATCGGCAGGGTCGCCGACGAACCCCTGATGCTGGAACGGGGCGATCAGATCACTTTTACGCTGGATGATGTCCCCGGCGAAAACGGCCTGATTACCCTGCCCCACCCGGAATTCGTGCGCGACATCAAGGCCGGAATGCAGCTTCTCCTGGATGATGGCAACCTTGAACTGGTCGTTCAGCGGGTTTTAAGCCAATCGCTGGTGTGCGAGGTCGTTGTCGGCGGCCCGCTCAGTTCCCGTAAAGGTGTAACCGCCCCCTCCGCTCGCCTCTCTCTCTCCGCCATCACCGAAAAAGATCGCCTGGATGTCGAGTTCGCCCTCAACAAACAGGCCGACTATCTGGCGATGTCTTTCGTCCGCTCGCAGGAAGACATCCGCGAACTGCGTTGGTTGGTGCGGCATCTGGGCGGCGAAATTGCCATCATCGCTAAAATCGAAAAACACGAGGCACTGGAGAACATTGAAGAAATCATCGCCGTATCCGACGGCGTGATGGTCGCGCGCGGCGACCTGGGCGTAGAAACGCTGGCGGAAGAAGTGCCATTCCATCAAAAACGTATCATCCAGCTTTGCAACGTCGCCGGTAAGCCGGTTATCACCGCCACCCAGATGCTTAACTCGATGGTCGAAAACCCCCGCCCCACCCGCGCCGAGGCCAGCGACGTTTATAACGCCATCGTGGACGGCACCGACGCGGTGATGTTAAGTAACGAAACGGCGATGGGCAAATATCCCATCGAAGCAGTCAAAACGATGGCGACGATTGCGGTGATCGCCGAACAGGGCATCTGGACGAACCGCCCCCCGCAAAACAGAACCGTAACCCGGCCCAATACCGAAGGACGTGAGGCCATTTCAGACGCCATCAGCCAGGCAACCTGCCAGATTGCCGAGGCGCTGGGTTCCAGGGTGATCGTCACCTCCACTCTCACCGGCTATACCACCCGCCGCGTCGCCAAGGAGCGCCCGCGAACACCCATCCTGTGTGTCACCCCCAGCGAAATCACCTACCGCCGGATGGCGCTTGTCTGGGGTGTTCTGCCGCTCCTCATCCCGGAATTTCGCACCATTGATGAGATGATTAAAACCGTCATCCGCGCCGCGCAGGAAGCCGAACTGGTCGCGCGCGGCGACAACCTGGTGCTGATCGCCGGCGTGCCTTTTGGTGTTGGGGGGCAAACCAATTTTCTGAAGATTCACATCGTCGGGGAAACGACCGACTTTTAATAGTCGTCGCCTTCAATAAACTCAATCGGCTGCGACGCGCGCGCGGCATCGGCGTATGCAGCCGGCGGTTTCCAATCCTCCGGGGCGCTGGCGGGGCGTGTCTGACGAGCCGGCGCGGCCGGCGCGGCTATATGCCCCGTCTGCGGGGTCGCGCAGTATGGACACAACTGCCAGGAAAGCTCCAGCATTTTGCCGCAGCGCAGGCAGGGTTTTTTCAAGCGGGTGTGGCAGTGTGGGCAGGCCTGCCAATCGTCCTGCACCCGCTGGCTGCACCCAGGGCATTTGGGTTTTTCTTCGATTTCCTGGAGTAAAGCCTCTTCTTCCAGCGAACGTTCATAAGCCTCGCTCAGCGTCTCGCGCGGGCGCAGCAGCAAATAAATGAGCAGCCCCGGAACAGTTAGCACCGCTACCATAAAGGCCATTCCAAGCTGCACCAGGACATCCCGCGAGCGGGCGCGCATGTCCCGATACGTCCAGATGACCAGCGCCAGCCAGAAGGCCGCCAGAATGATACCGGCATAAACTGTGACCGCCAGAACAATATCTTCGGAAAGGCCGAACTCCGTCAGAAAATTACCCATAACCAGCTTCCCTGCGCGTTTAATGAATACGAGTGTGACGTACTCCCCACACCTAAAGGTGGGGGAAACTGCCGTGAGCGCCGGACGCCCCGTTTGTCACGGGGACTTCTTCCGACTGAGACAGTATGAGGC
>QUBZ01000021.1 GCA_014338005.1 Chloroflexota bacterium
GTTTTGGGGTATCCTGGTTGTTGTTCATGGTCGTGTCCTTTCCTCGTTCCTCTATTCTCTACCTGACACGCCATTTACACCATTTATTTTACAGACTCATCGGAACTCGAAAATGCCGTTGATTTTGGCCTGCCCGAAATTGATGATCGTTATCATGTTTGGCGAGTACCTTTATTGGCTCGCTTCAGTAGTCAACGGATTGGGGAAATCGTCATTGATGCTTATACATCACTTATCTCGATTGATAAATCAACAGACTCTAAAACTTTAGAATCGCGCCTACTGGGACGAGAAACAAACAGCAGCGAAGGCGCTTCGAGACAAAGAAAACCTGAAAAGGTCAAAACATATGAGCTTTCTATGTTGCGCAATACTATTGCTCTAGGGGATAGCGAAGCGATTTTGCGTACTTTGCCTTCAGGAAGTATTGATCTCGTTTTCACTTCACCACCGTATTACAATGCAAAGCCTGAGTATGCCGACTATATCACCTACGAAGAATATCTCCTAAAAATTCGCAAGATTATTCAAGCCGTTCATCACGTTTTAGCCGAAGGGCGGTTCTTTGTAATCAATGTTGCTCCTGTTCTTATTAGACGGGCTAACCGTAACGAAGCTTCAAGACGGATTGCGGTGCCATTTGATATTCATCGGCTGTTTATTGAGGAGGGTTACGACTTTATTGACGACATCATCTGGGAAAAACCGGAAGGAGCAGGGTGGGCTACAAGCAGAGGCCGCCGCTTTGCGGCTGACCGTAGCCCTCTCCAGTATAAACCGACCCCCGTTACGGAATATATTCTGGTCTATCGCAAGCATACGGATAAGCTAATTGACTGGAATATTCGCGCACATCCTGAACCGGAGTTGGTGAAGGCATCACGAATCGAAGAAAACTACGAACGAACTAATATCTGGCGAATAACACCTGCACACGATAAACGCCACCCCGCCGTATTCCCCTTAGAACTTGCAGAGAGAGTTATCAGCTATTATTCCTTTAAAAAAGATGTTGTGCTGGATCCATTTGCAGGCATAGGTACGGTTGGGCGCGCGGCTGTCAGATTAGATCGTCGCTTCGTTCTAATCGAACGTGAGAAACAGTATGTTGAGGTCATTCGTCATGAAGCTAAATCGTGGTTAGGACACAAAGCAAAACACATTTTGACTATCAACTGCTCGCCAATTGACATAAGTGACACCCTGTTTTAAGGAGTCAACGATGGCGGATAAGAAATCAATCTCGAGGTTATCGGAGCTTTTGTCATCTTCTGAGCTAGAACTCATTTCTGCCAAAGGTGGAAACCTGATAAAAACTGTAGGTTTAGAATCTATTCGCGATGTTGTGTTTGATGTGTTAACAGGAAGGAATATCAGAAATTCAACTGAAAATTTGACCCGTAGAAGAATTGCTATGCTATCTTAAAACTTTTTATAGAAGGTTCACATAAAGCCGACCATTTTGTGGACGACTTGCCTAAGCTGGCAATGCAAACACTTAAACAGCGAGGTGCGTCCGTTGAAAAATTGCTGGCTGCCTGGGTGCTGGGGTTGACCGGCAAAGGTATTCAGAACGTGCTACGAAGTGACCATCGTTTAGTCCAAGAGTATCAACATGCATATGTTGATACTTGTAATCAGGTTGTTGCGCGATATCGGCAAGAGTACGGCGAATTAACGGGGTTTCTAGAACTCGGAACGGGCGTAAAGGCTAATTTGGACTGGCTCTTTATGGTATATCTGTTAAATACTATCGGTTCTCAGACTCTAACCATTAGAGGGTCTGAGAAATCGCTTTATGGAAAGTTCTTCGAAAAGTTAATTCTTGGGTCTTTACTACAGATATTAGGATTTGAACATGTACCCTCAGGCGATTCGGAACGACTGAATCGCGTTTTCTGGCTTTCATCAAATATCGAACGTGAGCGCGAAAGCGATGCAACTCTGTTATATGAACCCGGAAAGGGAATCCGCTTTGATATTGGCTTCATTGGCAGTGGAAACACAGAAATTTCGCTGGACAAGGTGTCACGCTATCGCCGGGAAGTTGAGATGGGTAGCACCCACTGGTTTATGGTAACCATTATTCTTGTTGATCGGATCGGCGAGCGCAGCAATATAGAGCATCTGGCCCAGGAAATTGGCGGAACAATTATCCAAATGAGCGCCGGATATTGGCCGCAAAAAGTTGCCCGAACGCTCAATCGCATACTGGGTTTCGAGCATGTATTGATTGAAATGGAGCAAGATGATATTGAGGACTATTTGAAGCAAAAACTTCAGGAAGTATCTCTGGTTAACTTTCTCCCTAATACGTAATCCAAATTAATATGAATAAATATACTACGATGGACGAATGCGCCCTGGCGGAGTGAGGAGAGCGATCATGACGGATAAACTCAAACCCGGAATCGGAATAAACGATCTGTACGTCGAACCAATGCCAGGGCAGTAACGCTGCCGGCGGCACGCTCGCCATTATAGCCGAATGAGAAACGCCCGGCGCGGCGCACATCGCCTCGCGCCCGGCCTGCCGGTGTGTTATGTTATAGGCGGTTGACCGTTTAGTTGAAACAACGCCTGTAACTTGGAACGCAGAACACGGAACATCTTTTTATCTCCTTTCGACCGGCTGGTACTGGTCGTCGCGCTGCTGCTTGCAGGCGCGGTTGGGCTGACACTCGTCCTGGGCGACCGGGTGGGCGTGACGCTCCAGCGTGCCGCGCCGCTGGGCCAGGCCCGCAGCACCAGCCGCATTATCATGCAGTTCAGCGAAACCATGAACCGCGACAGCGTAGCCGAACGGCTGTATGTGGCGCAGGTGAAGCCGGAAGCGGCGGCCAACCCCGACGCGCTGCGCCCCGATGACGTGCTGGCGCAGGTCGGCGGGCAGATCACCTGGAGCAGCGCAACGTTAACCTTCACCCCGGCGGCGGCGCTGATGCCGGGCGCGGCTTACGTGGTGCAGTTGGAGGCCGGCGCAGCCGGCGAAACCGGGCGGCAGGTGCTTTCGGAATACCGCTTCAGTTTTATGGTACGCAGCCCGCGCGTGGCTTATCTCGCCCCTGCCAGCGGCGCGCCGCTCAATATCTGGCTGGCCGATCCTGCCGACTTGTCCGGCGCGCGGCAGATCACTTTCAGCCCATCGGGAGTGTTCGATTTCGGCGTCAGCCCGGACGGAAGCGCAGTCGCCTATTCCGAGCGCAACACCAACACCGGCACGTCGGACATCAAACTGCTGAACCTAGAAACCGGCGCGGTGCAGCAGCTTACCAACTGCCAGGATGCCGACTGTACGACCCCGGTCTGGCGGCCTGATGGCCGCGTCATCGGCTACGAGCGCGTGGAATTAAACAGCGATCTGGAGAACGTGGGCGTCAGCCCCACCCGCATCTGGCTGATTGACCTGAGTACGACGCCCGCCACCACGCGCCCGCTGTTCGACGACTCGCAGATTCTCGGCTACGGCTTGCAGTGGTCGCGGGACGGCAGCCGCGCTACCGTGTTCGATATCAACAGCCAGGGTATCCTGCTGCACGACTTCAACACCGGCGTGACGGCCATCATACCCAGCCGCTACGGCAGCACCGGGTCGCTTTCGCCGGACGGCACAAAAATCGTATTCCCGGAAGTGACGCTGGCCGCCGGTCAGGCGCGTTCGTATTTGCAGCTGGCCGATGTGACCGCACAGACGGTCGAGCCGCTGAGCTACCCCGACGATGCAGTGGACGACGACGCAGCGGCCTGGAGTCCTGACGGCCAAAAGCTGGTTATCGCGCGGCGTTATACCGACGACCGCTTCACGCCGGGGCGGCAGCTTTTTCTGATGAACCCGGCGGACGGCAGCGCCGAGCCGCTGGTGGTGGACGAGCGTTACGCCAACGGCTTTTTTTCCTTCGACCCCACCGGCCAGCAGATCGCCATCCAGCGTTTTCCGCAGCTTATGCCGGACGGCCAGCTGAACAATACCGGCACGCCGGAAATCTGGACGTACAACCTGTCAACCGGCGCGCTGGCGCAGGTGGCGGTGGACGCTTTTTACCCCCGCTGGGTGCCGTAGGGGAGAGCTGCCCGTTCCAAGTTACCAGTTACCGGTTTTTAGCCCTGATAATTATTGACTACAGACTATTGACTAACGATTACCGACGATGACTTCCCCGAACCAACCTCCACCAAGCCTAAGCCGCCGGCCATCGCCGGTGCTGCTGATTTTTCTGATCTTCCCCGCGCTGGGGCTGGTCGCGGCGGCGGCTTTTGCGCTGGCGAACCGGGGCGAAACCGGCGCGCCGCCCACGCCGCTGCCGGTCACGCTGGCGCAGCCGTCGCTTATGAACCGGAGCGCGCCCAATTTTGAACTGCCGGGGCTGGACGGCGGGACTTACCGCCTGTCCAGCTATCGCGGACAGGTGGTGTTCATCAACTTCTGGGCGACCTGGTGCGAGCCGTGCCGCCGTGAACTGCCCGCGCTGGACGATTTTGAGGCCGCCGGCGCGAAAGTTCTGGCGGTCAACAACGGCGAAACGGCGGAACAGGTCGAGTCCTTTCTGGAAGCGAACGGCGTTCAAAAGCTGGCGGTGCTGCTGGACGCCGATTTTGCCGTCAGCCGCCGCTACCGCGCCGACCGCCTGCCCATGACCTATGTGCTTGACCCGGCGGGCGTGGTGCGGTATATCCATATCGGCGAAATCACGGCGGAAGACCTGGCTGCTTATGTCGAGGCCTTAACGTCCGGTTCTTAGTGCAGTTTCCAGTTACAAGTTGTCAGTTACCGGTTTAAATCACAACCCTTGATGACCCTGAATACCTGATCTGGCATCTTATGGACTCGTGATTTACAGGCAGTATTCAAACCTGATATGTTAAGATTATACTAGAGACTGATAACCAGAGGCCCAGAGACTAAAGACTAAAGACTAAAGACTAAAGACTAAAGACTGACGGACTAACGACCGATGAGCATCTATGATGTGCTGTCCCGCCTGTTTCCCACCCGCCCCGCGCCGGAAAATCCCCGGCGTATTGTGCTGATTCAGCCCTGCTGCATCGGTGATGTGGTGCTGGCGACGGCGGCGCTGGCCGCGCTGCGGCGCGCGTATCCGGCGGCGTTTATCACCTGGGCGGTCGGAAGCTGGTCAAAAGGTGTGATCGAGGCGCACCCGATGGTGGACGCCGTGATGGACACCGGCCCGGAGGCGCTGCCGGTGTATTCGCCGCGCAGCCTGTGGCGTTTTGCCGCCAACCTGCGCGCCGGGCGTTTTGACCTGGCGGTTTCGCTGGTGCGCTCCCCGTTGATGAGCGCCGCCGTGCTGCTGGCGGGCATCCCACACCGCGCCGGCTTGGACAGCGCCGGGCGTGGTTTTGGTTATAATCTGCGCGTTCCGGTTGACCCGCACGCGCCCCGCCACGAGGCCGAAATTTACCTGGATGTGGCGCGCGCGCTGGGGCTGGATGTGTCCGGCTGCCGCGCCACCATACCCACGCGGGAATCTGACCGGGATTATGTGCGGGCGCTGCTGGACGAGCAGGACATCGGCGCGCCGTATATCGTCCTGTCGCCGGCGGGCGGGCGCAACCCCGGCATGGTGATGGACACCAAACGCTGGCCGCCGCATCACCTGGCCGTCCTGGCCGACCGGCTGGCGGCGCGGCTGGCGGCACGGGTGGTGCTGGTTGGCGGGCCGGACGACGATCTGCTGCTGGCGGCGGTGGCGGAAATCATGCAGTCACCGGCTCTGCGGCTGGCCGGGAAACTGAGCTTCGGCCAAATCGCGGCGCTGGCAGCGGGGGCGCGGCTGTACGTGGGCAGCGATACCGGCCTCACCCATCTGGCGGCGGCAGCCGGCGCGCCGACGGTGATGATCCTGGGGCCGTCCGACCCGGCGCGGTATGCGCCCTTTGCCGACAGCGCCGTCGCCCTTTGGAAGCCGGTTCCCGTCAGCCGGAGCGGTGTGGCCGGCGGCGCGCCGAAAGACTGGGACTGGGCGCGCGACGGCATCGGCGTGGACGAGGCGGAGGCGCGCATCCTGGCTTTTTTGGAAAACGCCGCGCCGGGATATAAACCTAAAAACATCGGTTAAAAAACTGTGACGTTCCGTTAAAATCATTAAGCTATACAGAGAAACGTCCGCGTTTATAATGGTGGCATGGGAATCAGCTACGGATGCAGACGATGATTCACAATTACCCGGTTTACGTGCGCGTGCCAACCGAAAACGAAACACCTTACCTGAAAAATCGAAGCTGTGCCGAAGCAATCATCGGCGTGGTGATTGAAGCGCAGAAGCAGGAGTGGATGCAGCTTCACGGATTTGTCGTGCTGCCAGAGGCACTGGAACTGGTAGCGACGCCTACCAAACAGGGCGTGGCCGGCATGGTTGCCCACATCCAGTCGGAAACCATTCCGCTGCTGGCGATCCTGCTGCCGGGCGCGAACCTGATCTGGGAAAAACGCTTCATGCAAATTCCGCTGACCTCCCAGCGGGCGCTGGATGCCCGGCTGGCGATGCTGCTGCTGGCCCCGGTCGCCTGCGGCATTGTGGAGATGGCCGCCTCGTACCCTTACAGTTCGGCCAATCCGCGTTATGCGGCGGCCGTTTCGGCCTACAGCGGCTTCCAGAAACCGCCAGAAACCGAAAATGCAGCGGACGCGCAGAAAGCCGCTTCTTAAGGCGGCCTTCGACTTGCGGCTTTCCAGCCCTTCAGTGGGCCTGGTTTTCTGGAAACCGTACCCTTCAAAATATGGCGGCGCTTTTCCCGCGATCAGGCGCAGGTTTTCAGTTTGTCCACGTAATACTGCGCGAAGTTCAAAAAGCGTATGATCTCGGTGGTGTGGTCGAGGATTTCCGCCGCTACCTCGGCCATGCCCTTGCCGTTTGGCAGCCGCCGCCGGATGGCGCGTACCGCCGGGTCGGCCTGGAGGGCGCTGGCAGCCTGGTGGATGTAAACCGCGTGTTCCTTTAGCGCCTGCACCATGCTCGTGATGTACAGCGCCGGCGTGTACTGGGTAGGCAGCGTGGCGCTGCCGCCCTGGATGATGTCCACCATTTCGGCGGCGTTCCAGCGCATGGTCACGAACACGTCGCGCAGGCCGGTGGTCGGCAGGTCGCCGGGCATCGGGTCGGCCAGCAGCACAGTGTCGGTTTCCGGCAGGCGAAAGATGATCTGGGTATAAACGTGGATGACGGTTGACGTGAGCTTTATTTTGTCCTGGAGCGCACCGTGCATCACCGTATTGATAAAATGCTGTGGGTTATAACGTTCCCATTGGGAGCGTGTTTCCTCGTGTAACATCGTGCGCCCATCCTTACTCAAAGTTGATTCACTTTTGTTATATGAAACCAACCTAACACAAACCATAATAAAGGTTTGTAAGGATGGGCGCGCCGTTGAAATGTGGTTTACAGGCCACCGCCCGGCAGTTCCGGCGGCGTGATTGTGCGCTCGATGCGGATTTCCGTCCCGGCGGCGTCCGGGCTGACGTTAACCGGCACGTCCACGCCGACCTGATCTACAAAACACAGCTCCTCTTTGACGGCCTCGCAGTAATAAATCGTCAGTTCGCCGTGCAGCAGGTCGCGGCCTTCGGCCAGCAAAACCGGGATGCGAACCGGCAGTTCCGGGGCAGCGATACGCTGGACGCGGTTAGCCTCGTCCAGGGCAACCGCCTCGCCGGAAACCGTCCATTCGGCGGTGAAGGGGGCCAGCGGGTTGAGTTTGTAGCCATCCGGCAGGTTGATATACAGCACGATTTCCCCCGCGCCGCGCCTGACGGTCTGCTCCGGCAGGCTGATCTGCTCGCCCAGGGCGGCATTACCGCCGATAACCGTCACCTGGCCGCCGATGAGCAGGGCTTCGGGATTGGGGAAAATCACGGTGCTGACGGTGTTGGCGGCCAGGTCTATCACCCGGATGGCGTGGTTGTTGGTATCGGCCACGTACAGCCTGCCGTCGGCATAATCCAGGCCGCCCGGTTCGTCGAACAACGCCGCGTCCGGGCCGCCGTCGCGGAAGCCGCCCGGCCCGCCCAGACCAAAGCGGGTGCTGATTTCGGTCGTGGCGGGGTCAAGCGCCTTGATTTTGCTGTTGTAGGTGTCGGCCACATACAGCAGGCCGTCCGTCCCGCCGGTGATGCCCAGCGCGTGCTGGAGGCGCGAATCGCCCACGCGGCCATCCCTGTCGCCGTACTCGAACAGGTTGTTAAACACCGGCCCCGCCAGCGTGGACACCATCCCCTTACGGATGTCGGCGGCGCGAATGCTGCTCGATTCGCTGTCTGCGAAGTATAAAACCCCGTCCCGGTAAAACAAACCGCTCGGCTGGGCAAGCTGCGCGTCGCCAAAATCGCCGTCCTTCAGCCCTTCGATGCCGCTGCCGACCAGCGAACTGACCGCCCCGGCGGCCACGTCCAGATGCCAGAGCTGGTGCGTCCCCGCCACAGCGATATACAGGATGTCCCCTTCTCCGAACTCGACATCCCAGGGGCTGCTGAGAGGGATTTGCAGCGCCGGCCCGCTGATGTTGCGCTCGTAACCCTGCCTGCCCGTCCCGGCGATAGTCGTCACCGTGCGTTCGGCCAGGCTCACGGCGCGAATGACGTGGTTGTAAGTGTCGGCCACGTACAGCGTGCCGTCTCGCAGCGCCATACCCTGCGGCGTATCGAAGGCGGCTTCCCGGTAGCTGCCGTCCTTCAGGCCGCGCCCGCCGCCGATGATGTCCAGCACTTCGTAGGTGGTCAGGTCGGCGATGATGATGCGGTGGTGGCTGCTGTCGGCGATGAACAGCCGGCCGCCGGCGGCATCGGCCAGCACCTTGCCGGGGAAAGCCAGCGTATTAGCCGGCGCGGCCTCGCGTTCCAGCGCCATTTCAAGCGGCTGGCGGTTGATTTCCCCCAGGCTGTCGAAGGCATTGACCATGCCGCCGATCACCCGGTCGAACGCCTCGAACGGGATTTCGCCGGCCTGCACCGCGAACAGGTTGCCGCGCGGGTCTATCACCACAAACGTCGGCCAGGCGTTGACCCCGTAGGGGCGAAAAGTGTTCCACACCACGAAGGCGCTGTCGTTGATGACCGGGTGTTCCAGCCCGTAACGCCGGATGATCTGCCGGATATTTTCGGTCTGCCCCTCATTTTCAAACTTGGCCGAATGCACGCCGATGACCACCAGTTCATCGGTGTAGCGGGCTTCCAGCTGCTGCAAAACCGGGATCATATGGATGCAGTTGATACAGCCATACGTCCAGAAGTCCAGCAGCACGATTTTGCCACGCAGCGCCTCGACCGTCAGCGGCGCGGGGACGTTCAGCCAGTCCAGGCCGGTCGGGAACTCCGGCGCGGGGAAACGGGGATCACCCATAAAACGGCTGTCCAAATCGCTGCCTCCCTCCTGGGCCGCCGCCGGCAGCGCGACAGCCGCTATAACCATCACCATACCAATAAACCATAACCGGCGCATAAGACCTCGCTTGAATTACAGTACCGAGTTTCGAGTGCCGAGCAACGAGTTAAAAACGCTTTTCGCGCGCGTGGATGAACATAACTTCGCCGTATCGCTCCTGAATCGCTTCAATGCCGGGGATTGTAACAGCGCATGATGAAGGGAGGATGAATAACACCGAGACATCAGGCCGGTTTTGACAATTCGACTATAATAAAAACATCGGACGCCAATCTAAAAATCCTACTGAAAGTAATTCTGTATGGACGAACAACTGCCCCGCAACCTGTTGAAAGACTGGCCTGTTCTGGTGGTGGATGATGACCCCGACAGCCTGGACATTGCCGCCCGCATCCTGCGGCACTACGGCGCGACCGTGACCACCGCGACCAACGGCCAGGAAGGGCTGGAGGCCGTGCGCGCCGAACGCCCGCGTTTTATCATCTCCGATCTGAATATGCCGGTGATGAACGGCTGGGAGATGCTGCACGAACTCCAGCTTAACCGGACGACGGCGGGCATCCCGGCCATCGCGCTCACGGCGCACGGAATGGTCGGCGACCGCGATCGCGCCATCGCCGCCGGTTTCCTCAATTTCCTGACCAAACCGCTGACGCCCAGAACGTTTATGAAAGACCTGCTCGTCTTAATTCTGGACATTCCCGAACTGGCCGCCCATATCGCGCTGCGCTGAACGACGCATTCGTCTATCAGGCTTCCGGCAGGCTGTAGTGTCTTGCCGGCAGGGCGCGCAGCCGCTCCGCCGCCTGCTCCGGCGTGATGTCCCGCTGGGCTTCGGCCATCATCTCGTAACCCACCATCCACTTCCGCACCGAGGCCGAACGCAGCAGCGGCGGGTAAAAATGGGCGTGAAGCTGCCAGTGGGCATAATCGCCGTCGTCGTTGGGCGCGGCGTGCCAGCCCATCGAATACGGAAATTCGATCTCAAACAGGTTGTCGTATTTCGTCAGCAGGCGTTTGAGGATGTCCGCCAGTGTGTCGCGGCGGGCATCGTCCAGGTCGGGCAGGCGCAGCGTATGGCGGCGCGGCAGCAGCAGCGTTTCAAACGGCCACAGCGCCCAGTACGGCACGACCGCCACCCAATCGGCATTTTCGACCACGATACGTTCACCGGCTTCCACTTCTGCGTTAAGATAATCCACCAGCAGCGGCGCGCCTTCGCGTTCGGCATAAACGCGCTGGTGGCGGTCTTCGGCGCCAATCTGGTTCGGCAGCCAGTCCCCGGCCCAGATTTGCCCGTGCGGGTGCGGGTTGGACGCGCCCATCATCTCGCCCTTGTTCTCGAACACCTGCACCCAGCGGTACGTCCGCCCCAGTTCGACCGTCTGCTCGGCCCACACGTTTATCACCCGGCGGATGTCCTCGACGGGCATCAGCGGCAGCGTCAGGTCGTGGCGGGGCGAAAAACACACTACGCGGCACTCGCCGCGCACGGCCTGGGCCGCCAGCAGCGGGTTAGCGGGCGGCGGCGCGGCGGGAACATCCGGCAACAGGGCGGCGTAATCGTTGGGGAATACGAACGTGCCGGTATAATCGGGGTTGTGGTCGCCGCTGGCGCGGGTATTGCCGGGGCAGAGGTAACAGCCTGGATCATACGGCGGGCGGCTGGCCTGCGGTGGGCGCTCCTGCCGCCCCTGCCAGGGACGTTTGGTGCGGTGCGGCGAAACCAGCACATAGTCGCCGGTCAGCGGATTCAGCCGCCGGTGCGGGTGATCGGTGGGGTTGAACGGTGGCATGGTCACTCTCCGGGGTAAACACCTGCCAGATTATAACGCGGGGGCAGCCGTTCATCATAATTGGTTTATACTCAAAATTCAGCACCCGAAGCTGTTTTTCCAGAAAGGAAATCCGATGATGACCTCGCTTAACCTGCCGACTTTTCAGGATGTGCTGCTGGCCCGCCGCCAGATTCGCCCGCACCTGCCGCCCACGCCGCTGCACCGCTACCCGGCGCTGGATAAACGGGTGGGGACGGCGGTATATGTTAAACACGAAAACTACCAGCCGGTCGGCGCGTTTAAGGTGCGCGGCGGCATTAACCTGGTGTCGCAGCTTTCGCCCCAGGAGCGCCAGGCCGGGTTAATCGCCGCTTCGACCGGCAATCACGGCCAGTCGGTGGCTTACGCGGCGCGGCTGTTCGGCGTGCAGGCGCGCATCGTCGTGCCGGAGGCGGCCAACCCCGGCAAGGTGGCCGCTATGCAGGGCATGGGTGCGGAGGTGATTTTTCACGGCGCGAACTTCGATGAAGCCCGCCGCCGCTGCGAGGCGCTGGCATTGGAGCGTGGCTATCGCTACGTGCATTCCGGCGACGAACCGCTGCTGATCGCCGGCGTGGCGACCGAGGCGCTGGAAATGCTGGAGGTCGAGCCAGACCTGGACGCGATTATCGTGCCGCTGGGCGGGGGCAGCGGCGCGGCGGGCGCGTGTATCGCCGCCCATGCCATCAACCCGGCCATCCGGGTGATCGGCGTCCAGTCGGAGGCATCCCCCGCCGCTTATAACTCCTGGCGCAGCAAGGCTTTATGCGAAGCACCCAACCGCACCTTCGCCGAAGGGCTGGCGACCGGCACGGCCTTCGCGCTGCCGCAGGCGATTTTGTGGCAGCAGTTGGACGATTGTGTGCTGGTGGCGGACGACGACATCCGGCGGGCGATGGTCTGGATGATCGAGGACGCGCACACGCTGGCGGAAGGCGCGGGCGCGTCGCCGCTGGCGGCGGCCTATAAGCTGCGCGACGAGCTGCGCGGCAAAAAAGTCGGGCTGGTGTGTTCCGGCGGCAATACCTCGCTCGACCATCTCCGGCAGGCCTTGCTGGCGTAATTCACCGGCGGCGGGCGCGGGGAGTATAATAACCGGGAGAGTGGAGAGGAAGAACGGTGGTTGTACAGGAAAAACTGCTGACCGTGCAGGAATTTGACGAATTTGTGACGCGGCCCGAAAACGCCGACCGCCTGTTTGAATACATCGGGGGGAAGATTGTCGAAGTGGTATCGAATCCATATTCATCCAAGATTGCGTCACGAGTCAATGGCTTTATTTTCGTATACCTATCCAAGCATGATATCGGCCACCTGACCGGCGCGGACGGCGGTTACATGGTTTCCGGTGAGCGATACATCCCCGATGTCGCCTTCATCTCCTATACCCGGCAGCCGGAACTGTCCACCGTCGAAGGTTACGTCCCGAACGCGCCCGATCTGGCGGTGGAGGTGCTGTCGCCAGGCACCACGGATGAGGAACTGACGATCAAAGTGGCGAACTATCTGGCGGCGGGGACGGTGGTCTGGATGGTGAAGCCGGTGGAAAAGCGGGTAGTCGTGTTTGCGCCGGGCAGCCCGGCCAGAACGCTGGGCATCAACGATACGCTGGACGGCGGCGAACGGCTTCCGGGCTTCACGCTGGCGGTGAAAGCGATTTTCCCAGAGTGATTCGCCGTTTAGCCCTTCTCTGCCAGCAGTTCGCGGTACAGCGCCCCTAACTGCCGCGTCACGTTTTCGACATCATGCCGCGCCTGCATGGCCCGGCTGGCCTCGGCCATGTCCCGCGGGCTGTCCAGAATCGCCAGGATGGCGTTCGCCAGCGCCTCGGCGTCGTCCGGCGGCACAAGCGTCCCCAGCCGCCCGTTTTCCAGTAAATCCGGCACGCCGCCCACCGCCGTCGAAACCACCGGACAGCCCGCCGTCACGGCTTCGATGAGCGTCACCGGCGTGCCTTCGTTCTGGCTGCTGACCGCCAGCGCGTCCAGGTCGCTGTAAACGGCGGCCATATCGCGCTGCCAGCCGGTGAGCGTGACTGCTTCCCCCAGGCCGAGCGAAACAACCAGGCTTTCGACGCCGGCGCGCAGTTCGCCGTCGCCGACGATCACAAACCGCGTGTTGGGATGCCGCGCCCGCACCCGCGCCGCCGCCTGCACGAACAGTTCCGGGTGTTTCATCGGCACCAGCCGCCCGACGAACCCGACCAGCGGCGCATCCGGCGGGATATTCCAGGCCGCGCGAAAGCCCCCGGCGCGGCGGGGCTGCCGGGCGAAAGCCTCCAGTTCGACCGGGATGGGCAGCACGATGATTTTCGAGCGAGGGGCGATGTGAAAATCCCCGGCCAGTTCGTCACGCAGCCGGTCGCTGAGGGTGATGAGGCGGTCGGCCAGCGGCGCGGCCAGCCGTTCCAGCGCCAGCGAGAGCAGTTCCATGGCCCGCGCGCCGCGCCCGCGAAAAACGCCGTAAAAAACGTGACCGTGAAAGGTATGCAGCACCACCGGGACTCCGGCCAGCCGCGCCGCGATACGCCCGACAAAACCGGCTTTGGCGGTGTGGGTATGCACCACATCCGGCTTCAGGTCGCGCAGCAGGCGCACAAGTTTGCGCGTGGTGGCAATATCTCGCAAAGGGTGGAGGGCGCGCCCCAGTTCGGGGATGAGGATGGGCCGGACGCCGCGCGATTCGGCATAATAGGCCATGTCGCCTTCGGCAGCGCCGATCTGCCCGCAGAACAGGTGGCTTTCATATTCCGGCGGGCGCAGGCCGGAAACCATCAGCGACACCACCACCGCCGCGCCGCCGACGTTCAGCCGCGCGATGATATGAACGACACGTATAGGGTTGGATTGTGCCATGCTGTGACCGTTTCGTTTGCTCGAACCGGCCCCAGCATAACATGGGTTTTTACGCCCGGCCAGGGCAGCCCGGTTTTATAAGTGGCGGATGATCGAAAGCACCTTGCCGCGAATGCTGCACACCGCCGGGTCTACATAAATCGGCTGCATTTCCGGGTGCGCCGGCTGGAGTTTGATGCGCCCGCCGTCGCGGAAGAAATACTTCAGCGTCGTCTCGCTGCGGTCTTCCAGCCACACGGCCACCATATCGCCATTGTTGGCGGTGGTCTGGCTGCGAAGGATCACGATGTCGCCCTCGCGGATCATGGCGTCAATCATCGATTCGCCCTTCACGCGCAGCGCGAAGGCTTCCGCCGGGTCTACACCGCCCAGCATGGCCGGGGTGACTTCGATGTTATCTTCCGGGTAGTAATCTTCCGGCACAGAAACCGGCTCGCTGGCGAAGATGCTGCCGTACAGCGGCACTTGCAGGCTGACCGCCGCCGCGTGTACGCTCAGGCGTCCGGTTTTTTTGCCCCCCGGCACCTGCCCCACCAGCCGCAGGCCGCGCGCCACATGTGAGGAGCGCGCCAGGTAGCCGGCCTGCACCAGCTTGTTCAGGTTGTAGTTGACCACCGAGGTGGAGTTGATGCCGGTGGCTTCCCCGATCTGGCGGATGGTGGGCGGGAAGCCGTGTTCGGCCAGGTAGCTTTCCATGTAGCGCAGGATATTGCGCTGGCGTTCAGAGAGTTTGTTAAAATCTTTCATGATTCAAAACCTGTGCAAAACGAAAGGTTGTTCTATAGTATAGATGAACACACGTTCGGTTGTCAAATATATTTCCCGCAGCCGGAAATTATGCTAGGCTTGATCTGTAGCGCAAAGGTTTGTCGTGATGAAAAATATCTACCGCACGCTGCAAGACACCGACGCCGGAATGTTAAACGTGCTGGCGAAATTCTGGAAAGTCAACATCGCCGGGCGGGACACCAATGCCGCTATCGAAGCGGTCGCCGGGGTGATGCTCGACCGGGAACGCGCCGCGTCGGTCTGGGAATCGCTGGCCGACGACCAGCGCGGCGCGCTGCAAATGCTCATCGGCTCCGGCGGGCGGATGCCGCTGGCGAAGTTCGCCCGGCTGTTTGGGGAAATCCGCCAGATGGGCGCGGCGCAGATCGAACGCGAAAACCCGCTGGACAACCCCGGCAGCGTGGCCGAAGGGCTGTACTATCGCGGGCTGATCGCCCAGGCTTTCGAGCAGGCCGACACCGGCCCGCGCGTGGTGGTGTACATCCCGCCGGATTTGCTGGATGTGCTGCCGGTGCGAAATACGTCCTACTCCAACCTAGAAAGCGAGCCGGTCGAAGCCGAAACGCACGCCATCGAGCCGCTGGCGGAGGTGCAGAACATCCAGCACGCCGATACGTCGCTGGTGGACGACATGACCACGCTGCTGGCCTACACGCAGCTTCACGCGCCGCTGCTGGAAGGCGATTCGCTGGCGGCTGAAGCCGAAGTGCTGCCGTTTTTGCTCAAACCCGACCGGGCGCGGCTGCCGTTTTTGCTGGGCATCGGCATCAGCGCCGATTTAATCGAAGTGCAGGCCGAGCGGGTATACCCCAAACGCGCCGAGGCCCGCCGCTGGCTGTCCGCGCCGCGCGCCGCCCAGGTGCAGACGCTGGCCGAAGGCTGGCGAACCAGCGCCGCCTACCGCGACCTGTGGCACGTGCCGGGGCTGCACCCCGAACCGGGCGGCGAGCTGGATGAATACGACGCGGCGGCTGGCCGCGAAAACGCGCTCGACATGCTGGCCGCCCACGTCCCCAAAGCCGAATGGTGGTCATTGGACGCCTTCATCGAGGCGGTAAAAACCACCGACCCGGACTTCCAGCGCCCCGGCGGGGACTACGAAAGCTGGTACATCCGCAACGATGAGGGCGAATACCTGCGCGGCTTTGAAAGCTGGGACGCAGTGGAGGGCGCGCTGCTGGAATTTTATATCACCGGGCCGATGCACTGGCTGGGGCTGGTAGACCGCGCCGAGGATGCCGCCCGACTGACGGCCTACGGGCGCGCTTTTCTGAAGCTGGCGGCCTGGCCGGCGCCGCCGGAAGCGGAAGACCGAATCGCGCTCAAAGAGGATGGCACGATCACCGTTTCGCGCAAGATCGCCCGTGTAGATCGTTTCCAGATCGCGCGGTTCACCGTCTGGGTGGCAGCAGGCGACCCCTACATCTACCGCCTGGACGCAGTAGGGGTGCAGCAGGCGGCAGCGCAGGGCATCAATACCGGGCATATCGCCAGCTTCTTAAGCCGGATGCTGGGCGAACAATCGCTGCCGCCGGGTGTGGCGCGCCTGCTGGAAAACTGGCAGAGCGGCCCGACGGCGGCGGTAACGCTGGAACACCTGATGGTGCTGCGAACCACCGCCCCGGAAACGCTGGAGCGCATCCTGGATACGCCCGCGCTGCGCCGCTACCTGGGCGCGCGGCTGGGGCCGATGGCGGCCATCGTGCGCCCCGGCCAATGGGACGCGCTGCGGGACGCCCTGGGCGAACAGGGCATTCAGGTGGAAATCATCGAGCCGCCGGGCTGAATCTTCAACGGCGCTTCCGCCAGTTCCGCCAGCATATTACCCGCGAACCACGAGCCGGCAGGCGTCAGTTCCAGGCCGCCGGCGGTCGGCACAACCAGGCGGTTAACCATCCAGCGCCGCAGCAGCGATTCCCCGGCCAGGTTTTCCAGTTCCCCACGTTTTTCAGCCGAAAGCCGCCCGGACAGGATGGCCGTCATCAGCGGCCAGAGCGTTTTTTCGGCGGCGGTTTTAGGCAGCCCGCCCTCCAGCCCCGGCGGGGGCGCGTCCATGTAGGCGGCATAACGCGGGTGGCGGTAGTGATAATCGCCAAAAACGCCGTCGGCAGTCGTGCCGACCGCCAGCAGGTCTTCGCCGCGCTGCGGAAACGTGAAATACACGTTGGTATCCAGGGTGTCCGCCCAGTGGTTGAACAGGTTTTTGTGGAAGCCGCGCCCCTCCAGGTAAAACGCCCCGGCCAGGAACATGCCGTAATTGGGAACGTGGCTGCGCCCGGTCAGGCCGTGCTGTTCCGCCCAGTGGCGGTTCTGCCGGTAGATGAGCAGTTCGTACAGCGAAACGCCGTTCACCCCGGCTTCGATTAACGCCGCCAGGCCGTCCATAAACCCGGCCAGCGTCTGGAATGGTAGCCCGCAGATTATATCCACGCTGACCACCCAACCCAGGGCGCGCGTCTCGCGGATTTTCGCCAGCGCCTCGGCGGCGCTGCGGCGGCGGCCAATGGCGGCGCGCACCTCATCCTGCAAGCTCTGGATGCCCAGATGCAGCCGCCGGAAGCCCATTTCGTGCATAGCGGCGACCATGCCGGGGGTGAGCGCCTCGACGGTGGACTCCAGCGCCCATTCGGTTTCCGGGCCGGCGTTAAAGTGGTCGCGGCAGCAGGCGACGATGCGCCGCAAGGCCGCCGCGCCCAAAAACGTGGGCGTGCCGCCGCCCAGATGCACCGTCGAAACCGGACGCCGCGCCAGGCCGCCCAATGCGCTCCACAGGCGCAGTTCGTCGCACAGCCGGTTTACGTAATCCTCGATCCGTCCGGCCTGCTGCGCCCCCAGTTTGAAAGAGTAGCTGTCGCAAAAACCGCACTTGCGCGAGCAGAACGGCACGTGCAGGTAGATGCAGAATGGGCGCTGCGAAGTATCGGCGGCCAGCCGGCGGCGCAGCGACTCCCAGGCGCGCGGGCCGGGGTCGTCGTAGCGGCGTTTCGCCCAGGGCGGCAGCGGCAGCAGCCAGCGGTTCACGTCGTAATCGCGCTGCGCCGCCCACATCTGCCGGACAGCATCGGCATCCACAAACGGCGCAGCCGCCGCCAGATCAAGGCCGTCTAAACGGTCGGTCATGGTGTTTTCCCCCGCTGGCTCACCGGCGCGCCGATGACCGCGACACCGCATTTACAGGCGCGCAGCCGCGTCGCAGTTTCGTCCATGTAAGCCAGCGCCAGCCGCCGCTGCACCCGGCAGCGAAAACCCCCGGCGGCCTGCGAATCTGGCGGGCAGGCTTCCGGGCAGCCCCGGACGCAGTGATACCGGTTAAAACAGGCGGCGCACGCCGGCGCGTCGTTCGCCAGCGCCCGGCGCAGCGACCCCACACGCGCGTGATCTATCGTAAAACCGCCCGCGCCGCCTTCGCCGATATGCATACCGGCGTCCCGTGTTTCGCCGTCGTTGGAGGCGCGAAAACAGGCCGACGCCGCGCCGTCCGGTACGAGGTGCAGCACGTCGCGGAACACCTGGCAGTACGGGCCGTGCAGGTCGCCGGGGCGGCTGCCGGACGCCAGCCAGCGCGCGCCGTAAGCGGCGGCCACTGCCCGCGCGCGCCAGAAAGCCTCCACAAAATCGTCCGCCTGATCGGGGGAAAAACCCGCTCCCCGCCCGACCTGATAGACCGGCTCGACGTGAATTTCCTCCGGGCGCAGCTCGCGGCAGATGTAAGCGGCGATTTCCGGCTGGCGCGCCAGCGTGTCCGGCGTGACCGTCACCCGCACATGCAGGCGCCCCCCCGACTGATGCACGATGCCGGCGGTGCGTTCGACGAACGGCGCGCTGCTGGCCCCGCCCCGCACTGGGCGCTGTGCCGCTTGGATCGAAGCGCCGCCGTCGCACGACAGGCCGATGAGGTCGAAGCGGCTTGCCAGCCAGCGGGCTTTTTGCGCGGACATCACGCCGTTGGTGGCGATGTAGCGAAAAATCGGCAGATCAAACGCGCCTGCGGCGGCCTCCACCGCGTCGAGCAGGTCGTCGGCGTGGCGGCGGTCGAGGCTGGGTTCGCCCCCGCCGTGAAAAACGACCGTCAGCGGCATCTGCTGGGCGCGGCAGTTTTCCGCCACCAACAGCGCCGCCGCGCGCGCGGCTTCCACGTCCAGCCGGCGGCGGGAATCGGCCACCGGCTGCGAGAAGCAGTAAACGCAGTTCAGGTTGCAGGCATTGTTCAGGTACAGCGTCAAACACACCGGCGCGAACGGGCGGCTGAGGCGCGTTTCCCAGGCGCGCGCCGCTGCTTCGGCGTGGCGGCGCAGGGCTTCGGCGGCGGGGCAGCGCGGCGGCTCATCGGAAAGCAGATGCGCCGCGAAATCATCAGCCGAGCGCGCATCCGCCAGCGCCAGGTAGCCGGGCGCGTAAAACAGCGTCTCCGCGTTATCATCCCGCCGGAAGACCGGCAGACCATCCGCCGCCAGCGGGCGAAACGCGCCGCCTAAAACTGCGGCTGACATACACCCGCCAGCACCAGCGCCAGGAACAGCCCGCGCGTGTAGGCGAAGGCGCGCGCCGCGTCCCAGCCGGCAGCCGCCGCGACTTCGGCGGCGATGTCGTCCAGGTACGTCTGGCCGTCGAAGGCGTCGAAAGCGACCTGCGCCGAGGTGTTTTGCGGGAACAGGCGGCGGGCGGTTTTTTCACCGGGCGGCTGGCCGCACACAAAACCGTCCTCCAGGGTGATGCGGCAGCCCGCCACGAGGGCGGGTTTCAGCTCCGCCAAGTCGCCGTCCGGCCATTCGCCCAGTTCGACCAGGCTGAAAGCCTGTTTGCCCTGTTCGCGGCCTTCGACGGCTTCCAGGCTGCTCGCCAGGTGGGACAGCAGGCCGCGCCGGTCGTACCGAAAGTTCAGGCGGCGGCGTGGGAACAGCTCGAAAGCATAGGGGTCGTCGCTCACCGGTTAATGTTCCTCCAGTCCCGGCGCGGCGCGGAAGGAAGCCCGCCAGACACCGCCGTTCCGGGCGATCTGCCGCAGCAGCAGGTCGCGCGTGATGGCGCGGTTCATGTCGCAGCGTCGGCTGTGGACGAGATGCCCGTCCGGGCCGCCGCCGAAAGCGCGGGTATAACAGTCGCCGGCGCACGACCAGTAACAAAAACAGTCCTCGCAGGTCTGGCGGCGCTGCTTCATCAGCGCGTGCAGCCGGCGGCGGGCGGCGGCGTCCAGCTTCACGACGCCGTTTTCGATCTGGCCGATCACCGACAGCCGCGCCAGGGTGTGCGCGTCGCTGGCGACCTCGTAACACGTCACAAGCTGGCCGCCCCCGTTGACGATCAACGCCTGGTAGGGCGCGCTGCAAAATGTCACCGACAGGCCGCCCGGCCTGGCTCCCGAATAATACAGCCGCACCCCCGCCGCGTCGGCGATGTCGGCGGCTTCCAGGAATGCCCCGGCGAAAGCCCGCGCTTCGTTTTCATCCGGCTGGTTGTGGCCGCCGCGTTTGGTGTTAAAGGCCGGTTCGACCTGGACGCTTTTACAGCCGGTCTGCTCACAGATGAAACGCACATCGTCCGGCACGCTGTCCCAGGGGGCGGTGGCCGTCATGCGGATGCCGTAGGGGAAGCTGTGGGCGTCCAGTTCGCGGATCGTCCGCAGCACGAACGGCGACGACGCCCGCCCGGATACCAGCGGGCGCTGGCGATCCTGCGTCGGCGGGCTGCCGTCCATCGAAAGGCTGACGCTGTTCAGGTTCGCCAGTATCCAGCGAATTTGCGCGGGTGACCAGACGCCGTTGGACGTAAGCGAGATATGCGCCCGCAGCGGCTTCTGCCGGGCGTATTCGGCGCAGCGGCGCAGGGTTGTCCAGGCCGCCGTCGGCTCGCCGCCGCCATGAAACGACACCGAAAACGTGCCATGCCCCATATCCTGTGCCTGCCGGCAGACGTAATCTATGGCCGCTGCCCCCAGTTCAAACGACAGCGTTAACGGCGCGGCTTCCCCCGCCGCCGCGTAACAGTAGGTGCAGCGAAGCTGGCATTGGTTGGTGAGCAGCAGCACCGCCGTCGTCGGCTGAAAAACCGCCAGTTCGGCGGTGGGCGGGGGCGGCAGCGGGTCGAAAAAGCCGACGGCGCGCAAAAAAGCGGCGGCTTCGGGCGGCGCGCCGTCCGGCAGGAAGGCATTTTCCGCCAGCCGCAGCGCCAGGTTCGCCAGCGCCCGGTTGCCAACGAAAGCCAGCCCACCGCGCCGCCGGTAGATCAGCACTTTCTGCGTATCAGGAATCGGGATGATATCCACCTCGCGCACGGCGTCCCCCTGGCTAACCTGCGGGCAGAAAAGGGGGCAGGTACGCCCTGCCCCTCCGGTTTGTCAGTTCGGATACCAGTAGTGCGATTCCACCGTATCGCAGGTGCAAACCGCGTCGCACGCGCAAAAAGTGTGGCTGTCGCAGTCGCAGGCCGCCGGGACGGAGACGCAGTTGCAGGTGCATTCCGCGCCGGCGGGGATTTCCGAGCCGCACGGCAGGGTATACGTCTTGCCGTTAAGCGAGTAGTAGATGCCGGTCTGCCCAGGGCGGACATGCTCGCCTTCGCGTCCTGGATTGGTTCTGCTGCCCGGCGTGGCGGTCGGCGTTTTGCCGCCCCCGGCACAGCTTCCCGGTTTGGTGGTCGGCACAGTGCTGCACGTGCCGCTGGGCGTCACATAACGTTTGGAAACCCAGGCTTCGCTGTACCCGGCCAGGCTGACCTGCCACCATTCCGACCCGTCGCTGGCTTTGGCCTGGCCGATCACGGTCACGTCCTTGTCTTTCGGAAAATAACCGATGCGCTGGTACTGCGTGCCGGGGCCGCAGCGCATGTTCAGGTTGGAGCGGCTGGTACGCACGGTGCAGGCCGCCAGCGCCTCAGGCGCGGACTCCAGGCCGCCCAGCAGCGAACCGGTTACGACCAGGCCAGCAGCGGCCACGCCGCTGACTTCAAGAAAATCCCGCCGTGTGAAGGACAGGCCGTTTTCGCCCCGGCTGACGGCGAAAACCTGCGGGGTTTCATCGTCCGTTTCCGGGGTGAGGAGAGGTTCTTCTGACATAATAACTTGCTCCTAATCATTCAGGCCATAATAACATCGGACGCGTCGGCTGGCGCGCGGGTTTCCGCCTGCGGCACGACGATTCGAATCGGCTCGTGCCGGAAGCGCCGCATGGTGGCGGCCAGACAGCCGCCCGTACACTCGCCGTTTTGTTTGCAGCGGCAGGTGGAGCAGGTTTTATAAATGCCGGCAGCGCGGTAGGGCTGCATCCGGGCGGCCAGCTCGTCGCGCAGCGCCCCGGCGGTTCCGGCATGGTCAAGCGGCAGCGCGGCCAGGTTCGCCAGCGGAAAACAGTGAACCGCCTGCCCCGTCACGTCAATATCCAGCACCGGGCTGCACCGCCAGCCCACATCCGCCCCGGCCTCGCGCAAAGTGTCCAGGTCGGCCTCGGAAAACATACAGCGCACGAATCCGCAGTCGAACTCCACCCGGATGCCCGACCGCGCGGCCTGCCGGGCAAAACGAACGATTTTAGCGCCGACAAACGGGTACTGTTTGGGATGCAGGTAAACGTTGTCCCCGCCGGCTGTTGGCGCGGCCAGCCCCAGGCGGACGGTTTTGCGGCAGCCGGTTTCCAAAACCAGCGGCAGCAGAAAATCCAGCGAACAGTCCGGGGCATAGATGTTAAAACCCGGAAAAGCCCGCGCGCCCAACCGCCGCAGGACGGCCAGCCGCCGCGCGTGTTCCTTCGGGCTGGGGCCGTCCGGGCTGCGGGCAGCGTTGGTGTTGACCAGCACCGTACAGCGGCCCACCGGCAGCGCCTCCAGGCTGGCGGCGGCGCGTTCCGGCATCAGCCCGTGCGAAAACACGACGATATGTTTGCCGCGCTGCGCCGCCCGGCGGATGATTTCCGGGAACTGCGGGTGCAGGGTCGGCTCGCCGCCGATGAGGCGAATCTCGTTGATGCCGGAGCGGTCGAGAAAATCCAGCCGGTCTTCAAAAATGTCCAGGGCGATGAAGGGCGAATCCGCGCGCCGGCGATATTCGGCCAGGTGATGCCCGGCGAAGCAGTAGGGACACCGGAGGTTGCACACGCCGCTGATGAGCAGGTTAGCCACCGCGCACCTCGACCAGCAGTCCGGCGCGCCGCCAGGACTCTAAAACGGCGTTCAGGCGTATTTCGGCTTCGATGGGGGGAATTTCCAGCAGGGCGGCCAGCCGGCTGACCAGTTCGGGGTATGGGCGCGCCAGTTCGTCCCAGATGATCGCCTCCAGGCCGGCCAGCCGGTGCGCCGTGCGGCGGCTTTCGTCCACTACCAGAATGCCGCCGGTTTCCCGAACCCAGTGGATAAATTCCGGCACGGCCAGCGTTAACATAAAACCTCCAGCCGGTCGTCCGGCTGGTACACAACCGCTTCCGAAAGGCTGCGGTCGGCCAGTAAATCATCGGCCAGTCCCCCGCCGCCGACCTGCCGCAGCAGCGCCGCCGCCGTGATGAGCCGGGTTTGCGCGCACAGCTCATCATACTGCCCCGGCGCGGCCTGGGTATCGTGGTGGACGTGGCAGCCCCCGGCGCAGTAATAGCGGCACAGGCAGTTGGCGCAGCGCGGGCGATGGTCTACCGTCATCTGCCGGGCGCGCTGCACGGCCCGCGCGTCCAGGTCGAACGCGCCGCCGTTCACCCGTCCCAGGCGCATATCCAGCCCGCGCGCCAACCATTCCTCATCCAGCAGATAACAGGCGTTCACTGCGCCGTCCGGCGAAACGATCAGCGCGTCCTTGCCGACCGGGCAAAAACTGGCGCGTGGGGCGCGCAGGTCGGCGCTGGATAACACGGTCTGGATGCCGTATTCGGCCAGAATCAGCGCGGTCTGGTCGAAATAGCGGGCGAATGCCCAGGGATCGGGCGGCTGCAAACCGGCGGCGCGCGACAGCGGCGATTCGCTGAGCGGCTCCAGACAGACGGTGCTGGGGCGCAGTTCGCGGCCTATCCAGCGGGCGAACGCCGGCAGGCGCGGCGCGGTCTGTTCGGACACACAGGCTCGCAGCACCAGCTCCGCTGTGCCTTCCGACAGGATGCGGGCGCTGCGGATCACCACGCCGGACGTGCCGCGCCCGTTTAAAGCCGGGCGGTGATAGTCGTGTTCGTCCGGCAGGCCGTCCAGGGACAGCACCACTGTATCAAACGTGTCGGCAGTCCAGCGGCAGCGTCCGGTGCTGTACAGGCCGTTGGTGGTCACTTCAAAACGAACGGTTTTGCCGGCTTCGGCGGCGCGCAAGGCCGCGTACTCCACCGCGAAACGCACCACCGGTTCGGCATAAAAGGGTTCGCCGCCAAAAAAATGCACTTCCGGCGCGGGAATATCGAGTTGAAAATAAGCATCCAGGGCGGCGCGGGCCGTCGCCAGGGGCATCACCGGGCTGCCGCGTTTGGGGGCGGCAAAATCGCAGTAGCGGCAGGCCATGTTGCAGCCGCGCGTGGGGATGAGGCCGAGGAACAGGGGAGCAAGATCGCCATCGCGGGCGGTCGGGGCAGGCACAGGGCGCGCCAGTTCCACCGTCAGCGCGCCGACCGGGCCGGCGGCGGGTGTCCCGGTGGTTAAGCCGTCTCGTATGGCGCGCGCCGCCTGATGGTTCACCAGAGCGGTCAGCCGGTGCAGCGGCGCGTGAACCAGATATTTACCGGAAACCGGAACGGCAAAAATATTTTTCATGTAATAATCAGTGGCACTACCCCATGATGACCATTATGGCACGGCGGCGCGCGGCTGCTGTAGTGCCGATTGTCATTTAATGCGGGGAAAGTCTGTCATATAGTGCGGTTTCCAGTTACAAGTTGCCAGTTACCAGTTTAAATCACAACCCTTTGCGGTTTTTTAGAGGCTTACGGCCTCCAGGCCGGGCGGTCGTCCCAGCAGGCGTTGACAGTCAGGCGGCGGGGCGCGCGCCCGTCCAGGTCTACCGCGTAAATTTCTGACGAGCGGTCGCGCTGCGCGGTGTAAACGATCTGCCGTCCATCCGGCGACCAGACCGGCGACGATTCGCGGCTGCCGTCGCTGGTCAGCCGGCGCACGTTCAGCCCGTCGGCGTCCATGACGTAAATATCCAGGCTGCCGTCCCGGTTGGAGGCAAAAGCAATCAGGCTTTCATCCGGCGACCAGTTGGGGCTTTCGTCGGTGTAATCGTTGTCGGTGATGCGCCGCACACCCCGGTTTTCGTCCAGGATATAAATCTCGTTGGCGAGTTCGTAAACGCGGCGCGCCCGGTCGGCAGACCAGTCCCCCCGCACCGGCACGGCTTCCAGCAGGCCGCCCACCCATGTTTCGCCGTCAAGCACCGGGCGTGAGCCGCCGTACAGATCATACACGTGCAGGGAAACCCGCGATCCCTCGTAATAAATAAAGCCGATCTGCTCGCCGTCCGGCGACCATAAAAAGGCGTTTTCCGGCTCCACGCTGCGGGTCAGGTTGGCGGAAGAACCGCGCTCCGCGTCCAGCAGGTAAATATCCCAGACGCCCTCACAGCTTGAGAGATACGCAAGCTGCACCCCGCGCGGCTGCCCCTGGCCGGCGGCCAGCGCCACGATCGCCAGCGCCAGCCCGGACGGCAGCAGCAGCGCCGCCAGGCGCCGGCAGAGCGCGAAAAATCCGAGTGTTGGCCGCATCGTCACCCCTCACATCATGGCCGCCAGACCAGCAGTCTGTATTTCCGGTTTGCGGTAGACCAATCGCCTGTTTTACGTAGGGTATCCACAATAGATATTTTCTGTCAATTCCTGCATAGTATATAAAAAACCGCGCGAGGAAGTTCAATGATGATAAAACGACTGCTTTTGGCGCTGTTCGCGCTCTTGCTGATGCCCGCCCCGGCGGTATTTGCCCAACAACCCTGCGCCGATGTTCCCGGCTGCGATGCTGTCGCCGGCGTGCCGCAGGACGTTCTGGAAACCTATCCACAGCCGAACGTGCGCCCGCTGGTTTTGGACGAGGCGGCGCTGTACGACCGGGTTTACCGCAAGGTATCGCCGGGGATGCAGGTTTACGATGCCCCCGGCGGCAGCCTCGTCACCACCACCGGCGGTTACAGCTACGTAACCGTCGAGGCCGAACAGAGCGGCTGGTCGTTGATCGGGAATAACCAGTGGGTGCAGTCCTCTTTCCTTTCCGACGATGTGCTGGTGTCGCGGTTTGCCGGGGTGCGCCTGCCGGATGAAGGGCTGCCGTACCCGATGGCCTGGACGCTGCGCCACCTGCGCCCGGCGCTGGCCCCCGGCGGCGACCAGTCGCCCGATAACCCGTTCCTGTACCGTTATACCCGCGTCACGCTGTACGCTTACGTCGAGGTGGACGGCAAACGCTGGTATCAGATCGGCGGCGGCCAGTGGATACACCAGTACGATGTCGCCAAAATCACGCCCATCACCCGCCCCGCCGAAGTGGATACCGACAAGTGGGTGGGCATTGACCTGTACGAACAGACGCTCATCGCCTACGAGGGCGAAACGCCGGTGTTCGCCACGCTGATTTCGTCCGGGCTGAAGGATTGGGGGACGAACGAAGGGCTGTTCCACATTTACCTGCGCTACCCGCGCACCGACATGAGCGGCGCTTACCAGCAGCCGGACTTTTATTACCTGCAAGAAGTCCCCTGGACGATGTATTTTGACGGCGACATCGCGCTGCACGGCACGTATTGGCACGATGGCTTCGGCTACCGGCAGAGTCACGGCTGCGTCAACATGAGCATCACCGACGCCAAATGGGTTTACGACTGGTCGGCGGACGAGTTCGACTTCAGCATTCCGGGCGATACCGGCGCGGTGGTGTACGTCTACAGCAGCGGCGCTTATGACGAGTAGCGGGCGCGCCGCCAAATTCGATATGCTTACCGAGGGCGCGCCGCCAATGTGCGCCGCTCTGTTTTTCTGAAACCGGGAAAGGGGGGTGTTATGAAAATTGCGCTCATCGGCTTTGGTGCGGTCGGCCAGGGGCTGGCCGAAATCCTGCGCGATAAAGGGGCGGAACTGGAAGCGTATCACGGCTTCCGAGGGGAAATCGTCGCCGTCGCCACCCGCTCGCGCGGCACACTCTACCACCCGGACGGCCTGGACGCCGCCCTGCTGCTGGAGGCCATCGGCCAGGGACATCTGGATCGTTACCCGGACGTGTACGGCCTGACCCGTGAATGGAACGCGCCGACCATTGCGCGCCAGTGTAACGCCGATGTGCTGGTGGAGGCCAGCCCGTCCGATCTACGCGGCGGCCAGCCGGCGCTGGATTACTGTTACGCGGCCTTCGAGAGTGGTAAAGATGTGGTGCTGGCGAACAAAGGGCCGCTGGTGGCGGCGGGCGAAACTTTGCGCGCGCGCGCCCGTCAGGCTGGGCGGCGGCTGCTGTTCGAGGCGACCGTGATGGCCGGCACACCCTCCTTGCGGCTGGCGCTGGACGCGCTGGCCGGGTGCAAAATCACGGCGGCGCGCGGCATCCTCAACGGCACGACCAATTATATCCTGACGCAGATGGAAAGCGGCCAGTCGTATGAGGCCGCGCTGGCCCAGGCCCAGGCGGCGGGTTATGCCGAAGCCGACCCGTCCGCCGATGTGGAAGGCTGGGACGCGGCGGCCAAACTCGTCATCCTGGCCGGCGCGCTGTTCGGCAAAACGCTCGCCCTCCACGACCTGGACGTGCAGGGCATCACGGCGCTGACGGCGGCGGACATCCAGGCCGCCCGCGCCGCCGGGGAACGCTGGAAGCTGATCGCCCGCATCACGCCGGAAGGCGGAAGCGTGCGCCCGGTTCGCGTGCCGCTCAACGACCCGCTGGCCGCCGTTCCCGGCGCGACCAACGCCATCACCTACACGACCGACCTGCTTGGCGAGGTGACGCTGGTCGGCGCGGGCGCGGGGCGGCTGTCCACCGGCTTCGCGCTGCTGTCTGACCTGCTGGCGCTGCACCGGCAGGCGGTCAACCCGCATTCTCAACCGGCGGCAGGCTGATGGATAAACCAATTAGACTGTGCCTGATCCTGAGTGGACAGCGAGCTTCAGCCCACAGGCTATCAGGCTCATGCTTTTTCGTTTATCCATGAGGGTCAAACAGGTCGCGCAGGGGCAGGACAAAACCGGGCAGCACAGCGCCGCCATCCAGGCTGCCGTCTGTTTCAACCACCCGGAGCGGCTGTCCCGGCGCATAGACATCAATGCTCCGCGATTGGGGGTAAATTTCCCACAGTAGGATTCCCGCCTGCCGGTAAATCTGCCGCTTTTCGCGGATGTCGGCGGCTTTATCGGTGGGTGAAATGATTTCAACCACCCATTCAGGCGCGTCAGGGTCAGGATAGGTTTCACTCATCGGCGTGCGTTTGTAGGCAAAATCCGGCGCGAGGACGTGTCCTTGAATCCGGTAAGCGCCATCTCCGCCGCTGGTATGGCAGGACAGTCCATGCTGACGGCAGAACACATGCACCGCTACGGCCAGCAGGTGTCCGATTTCCGAATGGCGCGTTCGACCGGGCAACACTTCGATAATCTCTCCGTTGACGAATTCAAAGAGTTTATCCACGTTTTCGGGACGGGCAATAAATTCCTCAAAAACCTGGAGGACATCACGTGTTACCATCGCTGCTCGTATTACCTCGCTTGTCTGTAGGAAAATTATAACATCGTTTGCGGGGCGCGCGGGCAGGGATCGAACGTTTCTTGCTATTGACGAAAGGAAAAGGTAATGCGATAGTTTATTGAAAGGTAAAACCGCGTTTCGGGAGTGTTGCGCGTGACAAACGCAGAACCGAAGGCCACTATTCTGGTCGTAGAGGATGATATTCACCTGCTGGAGGGCATCCGCGATATTCTACGGCTGGATCATTATCGTGTGCTGACCGCTCAGGATGGGGTGCAGGCTTTGGAGATTTTAAACAGCCAACTCGAACCCCCGGATTTAATCGTCTCCGACATCATGATGCCGCATATGGACGGCGTGGAATTTTTCCGGCGTGTCCGCCAGCAGCAGCGTTGGCTGAGCATTCCGTTTATTTTTTTGACGGCCAAAGGCGAAAAAAGCGACTACCACAAAGGGCTGCGCCTGGGCGTGGACGATTATATCGTCAAACCCTACGACCCCGCCGATCTGCTGGTGAAAATTGAGGCGCGCATCAAACGCCAGGAAGCCCTTAATCAAGCCCATTCTGAATCCCTGTCGAAGCTCAAACGCCAAATTCTCACCATCCTCAACCACGAGTTTCGCACCCCCCTCACTTTCGTAGTCGCTTATGCCGACATGCTCAACGACACCAGCCCCGCCGGCCTGGCGGAAGGCGACATGCTGGCCTACTTAAAAGGCGTCGGCGCGGGCGCGGAACGGCTGCGAAGCCTGATTGAAAATTTCATCCTGCTGGTGGAACTGGAAACCGGGGACGCCCAGCAGATTTACGAGTGGCGTAAATGCCCGATCAGCGATTGGCAGTCCGTCTTCGAGGACGCCTGCAAACGCGCTAAAATTATCCAGGCGCGCAATCACCGCCTGGATTTTCAGATCGCCGATCAACTGCCGATGATCGAGGGCGACCCGGAATACCTGGCTATCGCCATCACCCACCTGCTGACCAACGCGGCCAAATTCTCCGAACCCGGCCAGCCGATCATGCTGGGGGCCTACGCCGAAAACGACAGCCTGACCATCTGGGTGCGGGATGAAGGGCGCGGTATTCCGCCCACCGAGTTGGAGCGCATCTGGGAAAGTTTTTACCAGGTAGACCGGGCGACCTATGAAGATCAGGGAGCCGGCGCGGGGCTGGCAATCGTGCGCGGCGTGGCCCGCCTGCACGGTGGTTCGGTCGGCGCCGCCAGCGAACTAGGCGTAGGCAGTACCTTCAAGATCATCCTGCCCATCGAAAAACCGGCTATTTAACGTGCATCTGTTTCACATTCGGGTATACTCTTAAAGGTGATATTCACCCGACCCATGCTAAATCAGGAGAAACAAAATGCCCCCTTCTCTGTTTGAAAAAATCAATACGCTGATTAATGCCAACCTGCACGCCATCGTTGACCGCGCTCTGGAGCAGAACTCGGTCCAGGTGATGGATGAATATCTGCGCCAGGTGGAAAAAAACCTGGAGGCGCTGGAAGATTCGGCGGCGACGGTCGGCGGTACGGTCAAAACGTTGAAGCGTAAATACGAAGAGTTCGCCGCCGCTGCCGAAAAACTCGACCGCGACATTGACACGCTGATCGTCAAGGGCAAGGACGACCTGGCCGCCGCCGCCCAGGCAGAGCTGAACACCAAACAGCAGCTTTCGCAGGAATATTACCAGCAGTGGCAGGACCAGGAAGTGCAGTACAAAAAGATGCTGGAAATGCGGCTGAAGCTGGAAGCCCGCCTGACCAGCATCAAACAGCAGCGCGAGCAGCTTCGCGCCCTGATCGAACTGGCCGAGGCCAAGAAGGTGACGACCAAAACGATCAAGAGCCTGGATGACCTGTCGAAAGTGGGCGACTCGGAGATCAACGCCCTTACCGACCAGATTCGCGCCCGGCTTGACCGCGAGGACGCCCGGCTGGATATGGCGACCGTCAACCTCCAGGAACAGGTCGAGGAAGCCGTGCGGGGCGGCGAAATCGAACGCCAGCTTCAGGAACGCCGCGAGCGCCTGTTGGGCAAATCCGGCGGCGAATAATTTCCCGCCGTTCCCGGACAGTGGGCTTAAGCCCACCGTCTGCACAGCCGATCAAGCCGCGTTATCGGGCGATTTTTAACGAGGAATGCTGGTTCAACCTTCCTCTATTTGTGTTTGTCCCGCAACTGCGCCCGGCCTTTGCGCGTATTAAAAAGCGGGTGGATGCGGAAAAGGTGTGTTTATGTCCAGAGATTATTCATCCGACGATGTTCGGCAGCGCGCGACTGGGGCGATTCTACGACGGGCGATTTTGAGCTGGCAGACGTTCATCACGCTGGTCATCACGCTGGTGTTGTTTTTCGGCGTTCCAATCACCAACATCCCGTTCTGGCAGCAGTGGTTCTGGCTGGTGCTGGGCGCGCTGGCGGAAGGCGCGTTTATCATCTCCAACCTGACCGACCCGGAGGCCACGCAGCAGGCCATCGCCAGCGAGTTCGAGAGCAAGTACGACCTGCGCGGGATCAAAAGCGCGGTTTCGCGCCAGCGGCTGCAAAGCGCCCTGGAATACCGGCGCAACATGCTGCTGCTGGTCAAACGCCACAAGGGCGCGATGCGCCTCAGCCTTCAGCAGACGGTAGACGACATCAACGACTGGATCGGCCATATGTACGATCTGGCGCTGCATATTGACGCCTTCGATAACAATGAGCTGGTGGAGCGCGACCGCCGGATGGTGCCGCAGCAGTTGGACAAAGCGCGCATCCGCCTGGAACGCGAACGCGACCCGGAGGTGCGCCGCGAGCTGGAGCTGCAAATTCAGCAGCTTGAGCAGCAGCTTACCAACCTGGAAGCCACCGTCAACAGCGTCAAACGCGCCGAAATCCAGCTTGAAAGCACGCTCTCGTCACTGGGGACGATCTACGCGCAGATGTCGCTGCTGGGGACGAAAGAAGTAGACAGCGCCCGCGCCCAACGCCTGCGCCTGGAAATTCAGGACGAAGTTGCCGGCCTGCAAGATACGATTGACGCGATGGCCGAGGTGCAAAACCAGCGTTTAACGCTGCGCTGATAACCATACGAATGGGTGAAGGGCGCGCCGGGCGCGCCCTCTATTGTTCAGCTGCGTTTTTCCTTTTCCTCATCAGGGCGGGAAATCCGGTAGCGCGGCGCGTCCACCACTTCCAGCGGGTGGTGGCTGCGGGCGATGGCCTGCCGGTGTTCCGCCACAATGTATTCCGGCACGACTGCCTCGAACAGGCGCATCCCGCCCAGGATGATACCCAGGTCGTCAAGCTGCCCCAGGCCGATCAGCACATCGGGGATTAAATCCAGCGGCGAGATGACATAGGCAAGCCCCACAAACGGGATTACCTTCGTCCACAGCGGCACGCGCGGGTCGCGCAGCAGCCGCCACGTCAGCCGAATCTGGTCAAGAATCACGCGCAGGACGTTTTTCATCAGCCATACACTCCCACTTACCCGGTCAAAAACCGGCGCGTCCTGAGCCAGCAGTCGAAGAAAATTTACGGACAACCTCACCCCCTAACCCCCTCTCCATTGGAGAGGGGGAAACGAGCAAAGCGAGTGGGGGGTGAGGTCATTGAAAACCTTCAGACAGTGGCTTAGTGCGCCGCTGTTTAAAGATACGCACGGCGCGGGTCAGGGTTGCGGGCGGGCGGCCTGGGCGGCGATAAAATCCGCCGCCAGCTTAAAGACGGTTTCGCGCTCCACATCCTGCACCAGAATATGGCCGCTGCGCCGGAGGACGTGCTGCTCCACCACCGCGCTGCCTACCTGCCCGGCGATGAGGGACTGGCTGTCAAGCGGCACGGTTTCGTCGGCTTCGGAATAAACCAGCAGCAACGGGGCGGTAACGTCCGGCAGGCGGCTGCGGGCGGCTTCGACCAGGCGGTAAAGCTGGGCGACGGCTGCGCTCGACCAGCGGTCGTAACGCACGCGGCCTAACACGGGTTCGCCGCGCCGCGCCTGCTCCTGGCGGATGATCTGCGGCAGGTCGGTGCTGTCGCCCTGGTCGGTGTAGGGCAGCACATAGCGGATGAGGTGCGCGTAGGTCATGCGCCAGTCCGTGAACTGCGCCGGCGCGGCCATCACGACCAGCCCATCCACCGGCAGACCCGCCCCCAGCAGCAGCGCCAGCGCGCCGCCCATCGAAAGCCCGGCCACGAACACTTTTTCACAGCACCCGCGCAGCAGGTGATAACCGTCCAGGGCGTCGGCGTGCCAGTCCATCCAGCGCATCCGGGCCATATCGCGGTAGTGCGTGCCATGACCGGCCAAACGCGGGCCATAAACGGTGAACGACTGTGCGGCCAGGTGCTGCCCAAACCAGCGAACTTCGGCAGGCGAGGCCATGAAGCCGTGCAAACACAAGCAGCCGACCGGCCCGCCCCGGTAAAAAAACGGCTCTGCGCCCGGTAAAAGTGTGGGGAGTGGATTCGTCATGCCGTAAAGTTTAACGCGGGATGCCGCAAGCGGCTACCCTGGAAGACTCACCGTTCCAGGACGATTTCGTCCACGCGCAGCGCCCGGCACTCCAGCGACGGCGCCGGCGGGACAGGACAGGGCGGCTCGACCGCCAGCGTGAGGGTGTGATACCCCGGCTCGGCGGTCAGCCCTGCCGCGATTTCCGCCGCGCCGTAAACCGGCCAGCGCCCCAGAGGTTGGCCGTCCAGGTACAGCGCGGCGGCGCGCCCCTCCGCCGCCACCGCCGCCCGAACCACCAGCCCGGTGCGTTCCGGGGTATAAAAGTAGGAATCGGCGCGGTCGGTGATGCCGCTGGGGGAGGCCAGAACGGCGGTGAAGGCCGGCGCGGATTCCGCCTGCGGCGCGTTAAAAAGCGCCAGCCGCGCATCCTCGTAAAACGGCGCGCCCAGTTTTTCGCGGAAAAATGGCTCCAGCCTGCCCTCGTCCCACTCTTTATGCAGGATGAACACGTCCACGCCCGCCGCGTCCAGCAGCGCCGGGTCGAGCGTGGTTTCCAGGACGGCCAGTTTAGCCGGGTTCACCGGCGTGCGCCGCGTGATCTGACCGGCGATCAGCGGTTTGCGGTGGGCGGTTTGCAGATACAGGCCGTCTTTGGCGGCCAGCAGGTGCGCCCAGGGCGCGTCGAACACCGCCCGCACGTCCGGGCGTTCCGCCAGCGCCGCCACCGCTGCCGGGATGTCGGCGGAAAGCGTGGGCATATCCGGCCAGAACAGCCGGTATTCCCACAATACGCCGGCGGCCAGCGCCAGCCAGACCGCCCACCCCGGCCCGCGCCGCCGCAAACCGCGCGCGCCGTTCGCGGGCTGCCGCCGCAGCGCCGCAGCGCCATAACCCGCCAGCACCGCCGCCGCCAGCGCCACCACAAAGTTAAAACGCGCCGGCACGCGCACGATGTTGAGCAGAGGAATCTGCTGGTAAAGCGCCCAGGGCAGCGTGATATAGGTCGGGTAGCCGTCCGCGACCAGCGTCACCGGGCGGTCGAGAATTTTGAGCAGCGGGCCGAGCGACAGCGCCCAGGCCGCCGCCGCCAGCGCCAGCCAGCCGCGCGTTTCGCGGCGCTTCCACACGCCCGCCAGCGCCAGCGCCCAGGCGATGATGCCGATGTAAGCCGTTTTCTCGAACGGGTCCACGCCCAGGACGGCATGAGGATAATCCAGCCGGCCGAACAGCGGGTGCTGGAACGACGGCGACACGATGGCGAGTAAATCGGCGCTGAAGGACACGTCGCCGCGCTCTCGCAGCCAGGGCGGGGCGTTAAGCGCCTCGACAAAACCCGGCGCGATAAAAATCAGCGACAGTCCCGCGCCCGCCCCTGCCGCCGCCAGCAGCCGCCGCAGCGCCGGCCATTCGCGGCGGGCGGCCAGCATCAGGGCGAACAGCGCCGTCACGGGCAGCAGCAGGAAGATTAAAATCTGGCTGCTGCCCAGGACGCTGAGGACGAAAAAGAAAATCGTGCTGAGTGCTGAGTGCCGGCGACCGGCAGCCAACGAATGCAGGCTGTGTACGTACAGCGGCACCGGCCACAGCGCCAGCAGGCCGGTATGCCCGGCGGCCAGCTGCCCCTGAAAGGTCGGGTAGGCCAGGAAGATGACCCCCGCCAGCAGCGCCGGCCCGCGCGCCCCAACCAGCCTGGACACCAGGACGAACATCGCCCAGCCGTTGAGCGCCAGCCGCAGCAGGATGGATAAATTCATGGCGGCGGGCAGCGGCAGCGCGAACGCGAACAGCCAGGCCGGGAACGATTGCAGCGGGATGCTCCACAGCAGCCAGGCGCTCAGGCCGTCCGGGTAGGCCAGCCAGGGCTGGAAATAAAGCGGCTCGCCGCTGACCAGCGCGTATTTAAACCACCAGACGAAGCGCGCGTATTCGTAGGAATCGCCGAACGGATGCCCGATAAAATGCGTCGAAAAAACCGCCGCCAGCGGCCAGGTGACGATCACTGCCGCCAGCAGGTAGAATCCATAAGCGGCCAGGTGAGGCAGCGCCAGACGCCGGGCCACCGGGATGATTTCCGCGTTCAACCGCGCCCTCATTTAATACGCCAGGGTTTTTAAGCCGCTGCCCGTCAGCGGCACGACGATGGTCGCGCCCAGGCCGGCGTGCGCCCGCGCGGTGGGCAGCGCCGCCACCGGTACGGCGCTGGTCGGCTCGGCCAGCAGGCCGTGTTTGAGCAGTAGCGCCTGCGCCACCCACGTGGATTCATCGTCCACGCGCAGCGCCAGGCCGCCGCTTGCGCGGATGGCCGCCAGGATTTCCCGCCCGCGCACCGGCTGATTAACCACAATGCCGTCGGCGATGGTCTGGCCTTCCGGCGCGGGCAGCGGCTCGTCAAGGCCGGCCTCCCAGGCGCGCACCACCGGGTCGCAGGCCGCCGACTGGACGGCGTACAGCCGGGGCAGCCGCTCGATCAAACCGACCTCCCGCAGCCGCTCGAACCCCAGCGCCAGCCCCAGGAACAGGCCGCCGTGTCCCACCGGGCATAACACCGCGTCCGGGGCGCGGCGGCCCATCTGCTCCCAGATTTCCCAGGCACAGGTCATCTGCCCGGCCAGAAAAAACGGACTCCAGGCATGGCTGGCATACACCGAGGTGCGCGCGGCCTCGTGGCAAGCCGCCGTCGGCGCGGAACGCGGGCCGTCCACTTCCACCAGTTCGGCGTTGAGCGCGATCAGGCGTTTTTTGCCGGCGGGGGCGCTTTCCGGCACGAAGATTCGGGCGCGGATGCCGCTCGCCCCGGCGTAGGCCGCCAGTGACGCGCCCGCGTTGCCGGACGAATCCTCCACCACGTCGCCCACGCCCAACGCCAGCAGATGGTTCACCAGCGTCACCGTCCCCCGGTCTTTGTACGAGCCGCTGGGGTTCAGATATTCCAGCTTCATCCACACCGCGCCGTCCGGCAGCCGCGCCGGCACCAGCGGCGTGCCGCCCTCGCCCAACGTCACCTGCCGGGACGCCGGCAGCATACCGGCGTAGCGCCACAGCGACCAGTCCTTGTGCCGGATGAGGTTCGGATTAAAGGCCGGCAGGTCGGTAATCCACAGCGGGCCGCCGCAGCGGGCGCAGCGCCAGTCCAGCGGGCCGGCAGCCTGGCCGCAGCGCGCGCAGGCGATTGGAGCGGATTGGGCATTCACGGGCATTTCCCTTTTCCGGTCATGAGCGTTTAAAGAAAATTCCGGCTGCATGGGCGCGTCTAACACATAAACTTGATGATGTTGAGTATAATTGGGTTCACAGCTGCCAGTCACCAGCATTCAGCTTTTGACTGAAAACTGGGGACTGTTGACTGGCGACCAAGTATACCGCTTGAAGAGACAGGCTGCATTCGATGATACACGACTCGTTCGGGCGCGCACTGCGCGATCTACGCATCTCCGTCACCGACCGCTGCAACTTTCGCTGCACGTATTGTATGCCCGCCGACATCTTCGGCGAGAATTACAAATTCCTGCCCAGGGCGGAAATCCTGACCTTTGAGGAGATCACCCGGCTGGCGCGCCTGCTGGTGGGCATGGGCGCGGTGAAGGTGCGGCTGACCGGCGGCGAACCGCTGGTGCGTGAAGATATCGAGAATCTGGTCGCTCTGTTACGGGCCATCGAAGGCGTGCAAGACCTGACCATGACCACCAACGGCTACCTGCTGCCGCAAAAGGCGGCGGCGCTCAAACAGGCCGGTTTGCAGCGCATCACCGTCAGCCTGGACTCGTTAGACGATGCCGTTTTCCGGCGTATGAACGGCAGCCGCTCCGGCGTGCAGAAGGTGCTGGACGGCATCGCCGCCGCCGAACAGGCCGGCCTCAGCCCGATTAAAATCAATGCCGTCGTGCAGCGCGGCGTCAACGACCATACCATCGTAGACCTGGCGCGCTGGGCCAAAGAACGCGGTTATATCCTGCGTTTTATCGAATATATGGATGTCGGCACGCTCAACGACTGGCGGCTGGAACAGGTCGTCACGGCCAAAGAGATCGTGGCGCGCATCCATGCCGAAATGCCGCTGGAGCCGGTCGAACGGAACTATCGCGGCGAGGTGGCCGCCCGCTTCCGCTACCGGGATGGCGGCGGCGAAATCGGCCTGATCGCGTCCGTCACCATGCCGTTCTGCGGCGACTGCACGCGGCTGCGGCTTTCACCGGAAGGCCGGCTTTATACCTGCCTGTTTGCCACCGAAGGCACGGATTTACGCGCGCCGCTGCGCGCCGGGGCCGGCGATGCCGACCTGGAACAGATCATACGGGGCATGTGGGCGGCGCGGCGGGATCGTTACTCGGAGGAGCGCGCCGAACTGACCGAAACAGCCCGCCGGCGGTCGAAAATCGAGATGTACCACATCGGGGGATGAAGCCCTACACCCGCGCACCGGGGGATTTTGGCCGGCGCTTGCGGGGCGGTTTTTCTTTTGGCAGCGGAATCGGGTCAACCGGCCCTTTTTGCGCGCCCATCATACGCCGGAGGGCGCTCATCTCGGCGGTGGTCAGTTTGGGTATGGTGGGCGACCGGTCATCGTCATCACCGCCATCATCCGGCGGTCGTTTGCCAAACGCCTGATCGAAGGCAATCCACATAAACTGTAAATCGGAAAGGTTGGAAACCAGGCGCGTCGGGTTGACGCCGTGCGGCAGCATATCGCGGGGGCGAATCATCAAAATGCTGACCACCAGCAGGCCGACGCCGAAAATCTGCGGGGGCGTCAGCCGGTCGCCCAGGATGAAAAAGGCCAGCGCCAGCGCGACGCCGATTTCGGTCAGCGCCAGGATGGCCGTTTGCAGGCTGCCGAAAAACTTGACCCCCGCGAACAGCGATATGCGCGAAAAGGCGGTCGTCAGCCCCAGGATGAAAATCGGCGGCAGGGCGGCCTGGGCTGTTTCCGGCGTCATGGGCGTGCCGACCGCCGCCCAGACCATCGTCACCAGCACCGCCATCGTCGTCAGCGTGTACAGCGTCACGGTCGGCGCGGGCATTTCGTACAGCACATACTGGCTGAGCATGACCGTCCCGGCGAACATCAGCGCGTTCGCCAGCATCAGCCCCACGCCCAGCCAGTTGGGGGGCGTGCTGCCGAACCCGGTCAAAATCACCAGCGCCAGAAAAGCCACCGTCACCCGCAGCGCCAGCCGCCGGTCTACCGGTTCGCCGCCCAACCGCGACAGCAGCACGACGAAAATCAGGTACATGCCATTCAAAAGCTGCCCCAGCGAAGCATCCAGCATTCCCAGGCCGCCGTAATAAAACAGCGAGCCGATGCCGTTGACGGTGCCGATCACCACGCAGCCCAACAGCCCCGCCGGGTAGATGTAGATATACCGCCGGATGAACAGGAAATAAACCGCCCACAGAAAAACGACCGCGACCACCGTTCGCCAGGCCGCCACCGTGAACGAATCGGCGCCGGCGTTGATGGCGAGTTTGCCGAAGATGGGGGCCATGCCCAGAAACAGCGGCGTCAAAAAGGCGGCGACAACACCCCGATTGCTCCACCGCATGGCGCTTCAGCCCAACTCCGCCGATTTACGATAGGGCGTGTTGATGGGCAGTTCCATGATGAAGGTGCTGCCGGGCAGCTGTTCCAGGTCGAAGCCCTCGCTTTCCACCCAGATGCGCCCGCCGTGCGCGTCCACGATGCCCTTGCAGATCGCCAATCCCAACCCCAGCCCGCCGCCGCGAAACGCCACCTTGCTGGTGGAGTGAAGCTGCGTATCCCCGGCGGTATGAAAACGCTCGAAGATGCGGTGCTGTTCTTCTTTGGCGACGCCGATGCCGGTATCGCGCACGATAAAACGGATAGTCTGCTTCTGCTCGTCGGCGCTGGCCGTCAGGTAGATATGCCCGCCGTCCGGCGTGTATTTGACGGCATTGGTCAGCAGGTTAGAAAGCGCCAGCGCCAGCAGTTCGGCATCCCCGCGCATCCGCTCCGGCCATTCCTGGCGGTCGAAGTGCAGGTTGACCGGGCGCTGCCGCAGCACGTCCTGGAAGGCCGTCACCACCCGTTCCGCCACCAGGCCGGGGTTAATCGGCCCGATGGACAGATCAATCTGGTTGGTCATGATGCGGCTGATGGTCAGGATTTCGTTGATGATGTCCTGCATCCGTTTGATCGAATCCTGCAAACCTTTCATCAGCACTTGCAGCCCTGCGTCCGTCTGCATCAGCAGCTTGACCGACTCGGCATCTTCGATCAGGCGGCTGTAGCCATAAACCAGCGTCAGCGGCGTGCGGAGTTCGTGGGCGGTAAGCTGGATGAAGGTATCCTTCATTTTGTCCAGGCGCAGCAGCGATTTGTTGAGCGTCTCCAGATCTCGAATCCGGTCTTCCAGCCGCCCGACAACTTCCTGCGCGTAGCGGGTCTGCGCCTCCGACAGTTTTTCCTGCTCGATGGCGTCCCGCCCGCCCTGAAGATAAAATGCCACCCGCTCCGGCAGCACTTCCACATCTACCGGTTTGGTCAGGTAGCCGGTCACGCCGGCGGCCAGCGCCAGATCGCGGAATTCGTGCAGCGCCTGCGCCGTAAGCGCCACGATAGGCGTGCGCTCGAAACGCGCGTCGCTGCGGAGTTTGGTGGTGATCTCGCGCCCGGTCAGGTCGGGCAGGTTGATGTCGGTCAGGATCAAATCCGGGCGTTCCTGGCGGGCGATGTCAATACCATCCAGCCCGCATTCGGCCACCAGCACACGATAGCCGGCATGGGTGAGCGTGCGCTGCACCAGGGAGCGGCTGGCCGGGTCATCCTCGATATACAGGATTGTGCGTTGTTGTGCCGACATGACTGCTCACCGCCACCGAATATGCTTAAAAGGATGCTGATTGTACACGATAACACCAGGCGGCCAAAACCGCCCCATCACGGCAGTTTATTCACCAGGCTTTCGATGAATTCCTCGTCAATGAACGACCCCTTTTGCAGCAGCATTTCGATCTGCCCGCTGAGGCGCGCTTTTTCTTTGGCCGTCAGGTCTTTGGCGGTGACGACCACAATCGGGATGCGCGACATGGTTTTGTCGGCCTTCATCGTGTCAATCACGGCAAAACCATCCACGTCGGGCATCATCAGGTCGGTCACGACCATATCCGGCAGCACTTCGCGGATCAGCCGGATGCCGCTCGCGCCGTCGTGCGCCAGATGCACGTCGTAGCTGCCGCGCGCCTGTAAAATGCGGCGGATCAAACGCGCCGCGTCCACATTGTCCTCGATGACGACGATGCGCCGCACCTGCGATTCGACCTGCTCCAGCGCCGACAGCAGCCCTTCCTCCGGCAGCGCCGGGATTTTCGCCTGGCCGGACAGGTCTACCGAATGCTGCCACTGGTCGCCCAGGATATGTTTTTCGACCGTCATGGTGTGGCCGGAACAGTTGACGACCACCACATCGTCGGGTTTGATAACCCGCTCCCGCACCATCGTGATGAGTCCAGCGAAGGTCACGGCGGTGGCCGGTTCGACCGAGATGCCGTCGGTGCGCGCCAGGATGAGCGTGGCCGTAAAAGCGTCCTCGTCGCTGGCGGCGGTAAAATGCCCGCCGTGCTGCTGGACGTAATCGTAGAGGATTTCGTAGGCGCGTCCGGGGTTGCCGGTCGCCAGGGTGGTGATGATGGTCTGCGGGTTTTCGATGGGGGTGGCGATGCGCTGGCCGCGTTTGAAGGCCTCCACCATCGGCGCGCAGCCCGCCGACTGTACCATGCCCATCTGCGGCATCCGGTCTACCAGGCCAAAACGCAGCATCTCCCGGAAGCCTTTAGCTACCCCAATCGGCCCCATGCCGCCGCTGACGCTCTGCAAAAACCAGTCCGGCGCAACCCACCGCTGGCCGCCGGTCAGTTCTTCGCCCAGGTCTTCGGCGATCTCGTAGGCCATCGTTTTCATGGCTTCGATGGCGGCCACGCTTTTAATGCCCCGGTCGAGGAAGATGCCTTTGGTGTGGGCGAACCGCGCCGCCAGTTCTTTAGTCTGGTCATACGTGCCGGTGATTTTGATGACTTCCGCGCCGTAGAGCGCCGATTCGCGCATTTTATCACCGGGCGTCAGACTGGGGAAAAAAGCCCACAGTTTGATGCCGGCGCGGGCGCAGTAGGCCGCGTAGGAGATGGCGACATTGCCGGTGCTGGCGACCACCAGTTCGTCCACGCCCATCTCGCGCAGGGCGGAAATAGCGACCGTCGCCTGCCGGTCTTTGAAGCTGCTGGTCGGCTGCTGGCGCTCGTCCTTGATGTACAGGTGTTTTAAACCCAGGCTGGCGGCCAGCGCGTGCGATTTAACCAGCGGCGTGCCGCCTTCGCCCAGGCTGACGATGTTGGCGGCGTCCTGGACGGGCAGTACTTCCCGGTAGCGCCACAGGTTGGGGCGGCGGCGTTTCACCTGCTCTACCCAGCCGGGTATGTCCATCCGGTCGAAATCATAAACGGCTTCCAGCAGGTTTTCACCGCAGGATGGACAGCCGGTTAGAGACCGGTCAAGCGGGATGTGCATATGGCAGTTGGTGCATTCCAGCTCAACCCGTCGGTTTGCTTCTGTTATCGAGTTCAATGACCCTCACTCCCCATTTTGCCGTGATAAAAACGCCTTCACGCCGGCGATCAACTGTATATAATTTTCATAGCTTAGATCGCTTTTGTAAAGAACCGTTACATCGGCCAGGCGGTCTTTTTCGCTGGTATTCAACGTATCTGCCGTCACAATCAAAATGGGGATGGAGGCCGTCTCCGGGTTGGCTTGCAGTTCGTTTAATACAGCGAAGCCGTCTTTTTCCGGCATTCGCAAATCCAGGATCACCAGATCGGGCCGGCAGCGTGCCACCATCGAAATACCCTCTGCGCCGCCCTGCGCGGTGAAGATGCGGTAGCGCCCATACTGGTCAAGCGCCTGCTGGATCAGGCGCACACTTTCGGCCTGGTCGTCAATAATCAGAATACGTTCGGTCTGGCTGTCGCGCTCGGCCTCGCGCACCGCCCGCACCAGCCGGTCGGGGGTGAAGGGCCGGCGAATGAAGTCGAACGCGCCGGACGCGCGGGCGCGTTCTTCGTCGCCGTTGAGCGTGCAGATGATGATCGGGATGTCGTGGGTATCCTCGCGCTCGCGCAGCCGCCCCAGGATGTCCCAACCCGCGCCGCCGGCGAAGTCTACATCCATGATAATCAGCGTCGGGCGCAGGCCGCTCGCCATCGCCTCGGCTTCCAGCGGGATAGATGCGGCGAAGATGTCAAAACCCTCGCGCTGGAGCGCGCGCCGGTACTGGTTGACCATATCGGGGTTTTCTTCGATCAACAAAATCTGGCGTTTGGCCTGCATAGCCGTGCCGGTGGTGCGTTTGTCGCGCGCCGTTTCGACCGTCTCCAGGGTGGGCGGCAGCGGGCCGGTCTTTTGGGGTTCGGTCTTGCCGTTTTCAGAAAGTTTGCCGGTATCCTTTTTGGTTCTGACGGCGACCGTCGGGTCGTGTTCGGGGGTTGGGTCGGTCGGTTCGAGCGGGATGAAGATGCTGAAGGTCGAACCGACGTTCACCTCCGAAGTGACCATCATACGCCCGCCTTGCATCTCCACCAGCGACTTAGAGATAGGCAGCCCCAGTCCCGTGCCGCCGACGGTGCGCGTCAGCGACGAGTCCACCTGTCGGAACGCCTCGAACAGCAGCGGCAGGTCTTTTTGGGCGATGCCGATGCCGGTATCAATCACATCCACCCGCACCATTTCTTTGCCGGTTTCCGGGTCTTGATCCAGATAAGCCTGAATGGTGATGCTGCCCTGCTGGGTGAACTTGGAGGCGTTGGAAACCAGGTTCAAAAGCACCTGCCGGGTGCGGAACTCGTCGCCGTAAGCCCTCGGCAGCCCGGAAGCAACGTCCAGGCGGATTTCAATCGGTTTATCCCTGACCAGGCCGATGCCGATGGAGCGCACACCCTCCAGCACCGGCTTGACATCGAAATAATCCTTCTGCAAGTCCATCTTGCCGGCGCTGATTTTGGCCTGGTCGAGGATGTCGTTAATCAGCCCCAGCAGGTGCTGGCCGCTGTTGTAGATGGTGGTCAGGTCTTGCTCCTGCATTTCGGTCAGCGGGCCATCAATACCTTTTAAGATCACCCGGCTGAAGCCGATGATCGAGTTCAGCGGCGTCCGCAGCTCGTGGCTCATGTTCGCCAGGAAGTCGTTTTTCAGCTTATCCAGCTCGCGGAGCTGTTCGTTCTGCTTGCGAACCTGCTCCAGCAGCCGCGCGTTCTGCACGATTGCCGAAAGGGTCGTATTTAACGTTCGCAGCAGCGTCAACGTTTCCTGGTTATAGGCGTTGGGGTGGGTATCCTCAATGGCGATCAACCCGATGATCTGGCTGCCGGCGGCCATCGGCACGATGATGGCCGAAGCGGCGGTGGCGGCAATCGGCGCGTACCGCGGCTCCTGCTGCACGTCGCTGATGATGGCCGGTTCCAGCGTGCGCGCTACCACGCCCAGCAGATTGCGGGGGTCGCCGACCCGCACTTCCATGATTTCTGAAAGCGGCTGGTCGGAGCCGGCCAGCGCCACCGGGCGCACGATGTCCAGCGTTTCGCCTTCTTCGTCTATGAAACGTTCGATCATGTACATGGTGACGGTCAGCGAGTCCAGCTCGCTCAACACCAGTTCGGCCACGTTTTGCAGCGAACTGCTCAGGCTTTGATCCGGCAGGGCCGCCGCCGATGTGACCGTGAACAGGAAGCCCATGTCGCGGGCGCGGCGTTCTGACTGGGCGAACAGAGTGGCGTTGTCAATAGAGATGGAAATCTGCCCGGCCAGCGCCGACAGCACCTCCACGTCTTCGCTGGTGAAGGCGTTGGGCTGGTTGGACTGCACGTCCAGCGCGCCCACCACGCGCCCTTTAACCATCAGCGGCAGCGCCATTTCGGAACGTGTCAGCGGCAGGTAGGGGTTTGGCCGGTGGACGAAACGCGCGTCCGCCGTATCCAGCGCCAGAACCGGGCGCGCGGTGGCCGTCACCTGGCCGATGACGCTGGCCGAATCTTTGGCGAGTTTGTGCCGGATCGCCAGAAGCTGCTGGCCGGCCTGGCCGGTGCTGGCGCGCAGTTCGGCGTTCACGCCGGCCTCGTCCATCAGGAAAATCTGCACGTGATCGTAATGGAAGGCCGACTGCACCAGGTCTACAATCTGCGGCAGCAGTTGGTTGAGGTCGAGGATGGAACTGGCGATGCGGCTGACTTCGGCAGAGGTCGAAAGCTGGCGCGCGCGCCGTTCCGCCTGGGCCAGCAGCTGCGCCGCGTGCAGGGACAGCGAACCCTGTTCGGCCACCGATTGGTACAGCCGCCAATCTTCCTCGCTGTGGCTGTGCGGCTGGTTCGAGCAAAGCCACAGTGTCCCGATCAACCGGCTGCCCGCGCGCAGCGGCAGCACCGCCAGCGAGCGTATGTCCATGCTCTCCAGACCGATCAGTTCGATTTCCGACAGAGTCGCTTCGCTTAGGTCGTCAATCAGGGTGATGGAAGGCGACACGACAAACCGCCAGGCCGGGAACTGCTCATCGCTGAGCATAACGCCGAGCATATTCATGCCGATGGTATCCTCGCGCTCCCATGACGAGACGACCTCCATCATAACCGGGACTTCGTTCTGGTCATAAGGCGGCGGCACGGCCAGGAATACCTGGGTCAGATGCGGACGGTTGGCCTGCTCCACCACCGCGCGCACCACGTCGTCGGCGTCAACAGCGGTCGCCAGCGCGCGGCTGGTCTGGTACAGCGTGGCCGCTTCCTGGTAGGCGCGTTCGGTTTGCTGGAACAGGCTGCGGTTGTCAATGGCGACCGCCGCGCCGTCGCCCAGCGTAATCAGGAAACGTTCGTTTTCCGCCGTGAACTCGTGGGTGTGGTCGTAAGTGGCGACAATCCAGCCGAGTATGATGTCGCGCACGCGCATGGGAATGGAAGCCAGCGCGAAGATGCCGCGCTGCACCAACAGGCTGCTTAAATTGGCGTCAATGAACGGGCTGCTTTGCGCCGCGTCGGAGATGACCAGTTGGGCGGCCTCAAATACCCCCTGCGGCAGATCAAACATTTCCACCGACGACAGCGCGCGAACGGGCGTCAGGTCGCCGGTCTTTTGATCCAGCAGGACGATATAGCCGTCGGTGGGTTCCAGCATCATCAACTGCATCATAACGATGTCCAGCACCGAGTCCAGTTCCTCGGCCTCCGACAGCGAACGCGAAACTTCGTACAGGGCGATGGTTTCGCGCAGGTTGTCTTGCAGGGCATTTTCCAGGCTGCGAAGGTTGCTGATGTCCTGGAAAACGGCGACGATGGTGACAACATGGCCGCGCTCATCCAGGATCGGCGCAGCGTTGAGCAGCAGGTCGGTGCGCGTGCCATCCTCGTGAATCACCACCAGGTCGTCGCTAAAATACTCTCCGCCGGACTCGGCAGCCACGTAAATCGGCAGTTCCTGCGCCGGGTAATGGACACTGGTGCCGGTGCGGTACAGGTTATAAGCGGCGGCCTCGAATGGGCGGTCGTAATCCAGGGGGACGCCCAGCAACCTGGATGCCTGAGCATTGGCCTGAATCGGCTTGAAGGTCTGCCCGTCCAGCACCAGGACGCCGGTGGGCATGGATTCCAGAATTGAACCCAGATATTGGCGTTCATTTTCCGCCCGGCGGAACAGGCGGCGGTTTTCAATGGCGATGCCGACCTGCGCCGCCAGCGTGGAGAGAAGCTGTTCGTCCCGTTTGTCCAGGTCTGCCCCGTCCAGAGGACGCCCCGCCGCCAGCGACCCGACAATCCGGTCGCCGCTGAAAACCGGCAAAGCGATATGTTTGCCAATGTCATGCAGCAGGTCGCCGCCGGCGGAAAAAGTGGGGTACGAAGCCGGGTTGTTGACCACCAGCACACGCCCCAGGCGAACCGCGTCCACCACCGCGTTTTGGTCACGGATCAGGTCAAAACGCATTCCTGACACGGTGGTTTGTTCCGGCGTGTGCCAGACGACCGCCGCCAGTTGGTTGAGATTTTCCTCGTCCACCAGCATCACCAGCCAGCGGTCGTAACCGGCGGCTTCGGCCACGCGGGCGAACACTTCGTTCAGGTTGGCCTCGAAGTCCGCGCCGATGCGAGTCGCCAGCTGGCCGGCTTCGGCCAGCGCCAGCGCCCGCCGGGCCTCCTGGCGGGCTTCCTCGAACAGCATCCGGTTTTCGACGGCGATGGCGATCTGGCCGGCGACGGCATTGGCAAAACGCCTGTAGGGGTCATCAAAGCCGTGCAGCGTTTCGCATTCGCACACCACCAGGCCAAAATAACTGCGCTGCGTCCGCAGCGGCACGAGCATAACGCTGGCCGCGCCGCCGCGCTGCAACACCTGGCGCAGGCGCGGACGCCCGGCCAGATCGGTTTCCAGATCGGCGAAATAAATCATGTCGTCGTGTTCGGCCAGTATTTCCCTAATCGGCGCGGCCTCGTTCGTCAGCCGCAGCCCGGTGCGGACAGGCGAAGCCGGGTCGGGGCGTTCTTCCCAGACATGCACCGCATCGTAATAAACCGCGTCCAGGCCGGGGTTTGGCCCGGCCAGCAAAATCTGGATGCGGCTCACCGGCTCGCTGCCCGACGAAAGGTGCGCGGCGGCGGCCTGATAAACGGCCTTTAAATCCGGCGCGCCGGTGATGGCGCGGCTGGCGTCGTACAGGCGGCGCGTCTCGTCGAGCGCCTGGGCGGTTTGTTCCAGCAGCCGCCGGTTTTCCAGCATGGTACTCATCTGGCCGGTGAGCGCGTTGTAGACCTCGTAATCGTCGTCGGTCAGCTCCTGCGCCGCCGTGCTGTACAGGTACAGCAGCGCGATCGGCTGGTTGGCGCTGAACATGGGGAATACAGCCGTCAGACGGCCATCATCCGGGTCGTTGATGATCTCCGGTTCGCGGCGGCGCAGCGGTGACTCCGCCGGAATGTGCAGAGTTTCGTACCGTTCTTCCTCAACGGCCTGCACCATATCCCAACTGGCGACCTTACGCACGCGGGTCGGCCAGCCGCTTTCGTCAAGCTGGCCTTCCAGAACGCCCAGTTCAAAGCCCAGCGTGGGGTCTTTGGTGGCGGCGGCGGCGGCGCGCACCAGATCGGCCAGCATCTGGGCGCTGTTGATGATGCGGCTGGCCGCGTACAGGCGTTCGATCCGGTCGAGGGTCGTTTCGGTCTGGGTGAACAGCAGGCGGTTGTCAATGGCAACGCCGGCCTGGTCAATCAGGGCGCTGTAGATGCGGCCTTCACGCTCGCTGAAGTCGCGCGGGCGGGCGAACTCGATGGTGATTAAACCGCGCCAGGCGCCGCGCACGTTGAAGGGGATAAACACCACCGACCGCGTACCCCAGGCCAGGAACATCTGCCGCAGATCGCTGTCGAGACGCTGGTCAAGCGCCACATCCTGCACCAGCTTAACGCGGCCATCCTGCATCGCCAGCAAAAAGCTCGTCTCCAGCATCGGCAGCCGCAGAGCAGCGCGGCTTTGCCCGGCGCGTTCCAGGGTAGACCAGTCGGAGACGATTTCAACCCACTCCGGCAGGCCGCCCTGTAAATATTCATCAAACAGCCAGATTTGCCCGCCGGTGGCATCGCTCATGGTGGAGGTGATGATAGCCCGAATGATGTCTTCCAGCGTATCGGCTTCGTTCAGATAGCGGCTTAACTCGTACAGCAGTTCGGTGACGGCCAGCGCGTTCTGCGTTTCGCTGAACAAACGCGCACCTTCGATCACCATGCCGACGCGCTCGGCCACCGCCCGCAGCACCATCTGGTCGCCCATCGTAAAGGGCTGGTCAGGGGGCGGGGCGGCGGCAATTGTGCCGATCACCTGACCGCGAATGCTGATCGGCGCGCTGATGGCCTCCGCCGGCGGCTCGCCTTCGCCGTAAACCGGGGACACGTCTATCAGGTCATAACGGTAGGCCGGCTGCAAACGCGCCTGCTCCTGCACTTCGTCCCAGGCGCGGCGGGTGAGCTGCCGGTTGAGCGCGTCCATCTGCTGGAGGCGCTCCTGCGACTGTGTTAGCAGGCGGCCATCATGAATGGCGGACGCGATCTGGTTGGCGAGAAGCTGGAAGATCGGGGCTTCGTCGTCCTGGAAGCCGTTGACCACAATGCTGTGAATATCCAGCACGCCGACCACCCGGCTGCCGACCAGCAGCGGCAGCGCCATCTGCGCGCGCGTATCCGGCAGCAGCCGTTGATAAACCGGCGACTCCGGTTCGCGGGCATGGAGGTCGTTGGCGATCACCGCTTTGCCGGTGCGCGCCACCGTGCCGACCACCGACGCATGGCCGACGGGAATCGCCAGCTTTTGCTCCAGCAGGCGCTGGCCGATCACCCCCCGGCTGTAGAGCAGCACCGCGTTGAGGCCGATGTCGTCCAGCAGGAAAACCTGCGCGTGATAAAACCCATACTCGCTGCAAATCAGCTCTATGATCCGGTTGACCAGATTATCCAGGTCGGCCAGCGCCGCCAGGGCGGCGGTTTCCTGGCTGATGCGCCCGGCGATTTGCAGGCTGCGCTTGCGCCGCTGCGAGCGTTCTTCGTTTTCGACCGTCAGATCGCGCAGATGGGCGGATACCCCCCGCAGCGAGGCCAGCAGATACTCCATTTCATCGCCGGGGATGATCTTGAGCGTATCGTCCAGCTTACCGGCGGCCATCTGCGTCACCATCGAATTCACCACCGCCAGCGGCGCTAAACGCCGCCGCAGGATGCGGTCGGTCACAAACAGTGACCCGGCGCAGCCCAATACACTGACCAGCGCGATAACCCCCACCCCCTGGTAAATGCTGCTGAGCGTATAACCGGAAAAATCCATCACCATCAGCGTCCAGGGCATATCCGGCGCGTCGCCGATGTTGATTTTCCGCGCCGAAACCTGCCCGCGTGATGTCTCGGCCAGGTGAATATCGCCCGGCATTTCGGCCAGCAGGGCGGCCAGCTCCGGCTCGCTGCGTTCCAGCGTCCCGGTAGTGGCCGGCATCAGGCTGTTGAGATAGGCGCGGGGGGCGCTGCTGTCGGCCATATAACGCCCGGCGTTGTTCACCAGCAGCCAGCGTTGGCCGTCGCCTTCATCGGCCAGGTTTATCGGGTTAATAATTGATCTGACCAGAATTTCCAGCTCGATCACACCCTGGGTTTCCGTCCCGGTGTCGGCGCGGCTGACGGGCGCGAAAATACGAATGGCCGGTTCGACCACCCCTGGCGAAATTTGCCGCACCGTCACTGCCGAAAGTGTGGGGTTCGAGCTTTCGCGCGCGACCTGGAAGGGCGCGTCGTTTGCCAGCATACCCGGCTGCTGCCGCGTATTGCGCGACAGCAAACCGCTGCGGTTGGTGACTTCGCTCCACACCGTACCCTGCAAATCCACATAACGCACCGCGAAATACAGGCCGCCGCTGCTGCTCAACACCGAATACATGTCGTCGAGCATCTGGGGCTGGCCGTTAAGCAGATTGTCGCCGACCGGCCCGCCGGTGCGCTGAAGTTCGGCGGCGAAAACGCGGGTCGCCGCGCCGCGCGCCAGCCGCTGCGCGGCCGTGATGGCTTCTTGCAGCGGGGTGCTGATCTGGCCGGCATGTTCGTTCAGTTCAGCGATGTGAATCTGCGTCAGGTGGCCGCGAATGTTATCCTGGTACAGGTAACTGCCGACCAGGGCGAACGCCAGGAACGCCAGCACGATGACCGGCGCCAGGCGGCGCATGATCTCGGCCTGAATCGGAGTAGTCGCATGGGGTTTCCGGGTCGTCGTCATGGCTGCCGGTATTTCACCTCTGCTCGTTTTTGCCGTTGGCCTGGTGCAGACGAATATTAACCTGCGGCGCGCGTAAAGCCTGCCCGACCTCGCGCACAGCCGTCTGCAAAATTTCGGCGATTTCCGTCTGGGGCGTGAGCTTGGCGGCGATGGTGTTGACGATGCGCTCGCGTTCGGCGGCGCGCTGGCTGTCCTCGAACAGCCGGGCGTTGTCGAGGCTGATCGCCAGCCGGTTCGCCAGTTCCTGCGCCAATTGCAGCTTGCTGTTGTCCAGGTGTTCGGCGGGCAGTTCCCACTCCACTGCGCCCAAGGTTTGCCCGGACAGTTTAATCGGCACGGCGACGGGAACCGTGCCATGCCCGGTGGCCTCGCCCACCACCACGGGGCCTTCGCGGATGGCGCGCTGCCGCAGGTCGGATAGATCGCTGCCGGTCGGCACGCCGGCTTCGCTGGCGAGCGCGCGC
>QUBZ01000160.1 GCA_014338005.1 Chloroflexota bacterium
CCATTGTTCGCTTTGTGCTTGACTGAGTATATCGGTGATTGGAAATTCCATGTGGTATAGTTTGCCCAATCCTTTTCACTCTTCCTACAGTTGAGCCAACTTTGAATGGTCTGGTACATCAACGCATTTTGAATCGCGCCGCTGGCCTGTTCGGCAAAAGCCTGAAGCTGCCCGGCGGAGTGGGCGTCGAAGGCGGCAGGCCGCGCGCTGTCCAGGTAGATGAAACCGACCACTTCCTGGCTGATGCAGATGGGCGCGCCCAGGCGAGAGCGCACCCAGGGCGACAGGCGCTCCGCTTCCGGCACATCCGGGATGATGACCGGCTGCCGGGTTTCGATCATCTCGCGCATGTTCGGCATGGCATGAATCGAAAACAGGGGAATCGTCTCGGACGATTCGCGGTTGTAACCCCTGGAACGGACTTCGTAAGCTACCCCGGCCTGGAGCAGCGCAATCTGCGCCGCGTCGTGGGGGACGAGCAGCGCCGCGAACCCCAGAATACGGTCCAGCACCTCGTCGAGATCAAGCGTGCTGTTGAGCGCGGCGGCGGTGTCGCGCAGCACTTCGGCGGCGACACGCTGTTGGCGTTCGGCGGCGGCCTGCTGTTTGTGAGGGGTGATGTTCCGGTAGACCAGCAGCGCCGCCATTTCGTCACCGTAGTTCAGCGGCACACAAACCAGTTCGACATGCTGTTCCTCGGCGTCCTGCCGGATGATGCGCTGTTCGACCCACTGGGCGATGACCTTCTCGGACAACGCCCTGTTGAGCTGGTCGCGCACCGCCGGGCGATCATTCGGGTGGATAAAATCTGTAATGGGCCGCCCGACCACCGCTTCGATCTGGCCTGCCCCCAGCATCTCCGCGCCCGCCGTGTTGGCAAAGATGATCTGCCGCGCATTGTGGATGAACGTCGGCGCGGGCGAAAACTCGAACAACTGGCGGTACAGCCGCTCGCTCTGGCGGAGTTTTTCCTGGTCGGCAGCCAGCGCGTCCAGCCGGGCCGATTCAAGATCGTGGATGAACTTGCGCGCTGCCACCAACAGCGCCGAACTCATCAGGACGAACATGGCCGGGCCGAAGGTATAGTGTTCCGGGTCGGCCACGACGGGATACAGAATCAGCATTCCCGCCATAACTGCCGCCGCAGCCAGCGCCGTTCCCCGTACCGGTAGCAGCGTGCTGCCGAGGATGACCGGAATCACCAGATAGTTCAGGCGTTGAATCTGTTCGCCGGTTTGATAGGGGAACGCCAGCAGAAAACCGCCCCCGGCGACTATCGTCAGCGTCAGGTAAACTGCCACCCGGTAGCGCCCGCTCCGGTTGAGCCGGTAGGCCGCCAGCAGAAAGGCCAGCAGCGCCAGCGAAGCCAGCAGATCGTCCCGGCTGCTCAAGCCTGGCGGGGAAAGTTCTGAAATGAGCATGACCAGGACATTAAAGATTACCAGCCCGGCCAGCGCCATGAGCAGGATATTTAGAAAACGCGCCCGCCGGCGTTCGCGCACATGGGCAGGGGGAGCGACCAGTTCTTCCCACCGATTTCGCAAAAGCACCGCGCGGTGGCTATGGCGGTTTAGGAAACTCACGTAACTAACTCGTCGTTTGCATCTATCTTATGTTAACGCCATTGGCGCTGCGGCAGACCTTAAGGAAGTCTTTTTTTATATACCCATAGCATTTGTAAAAAACTGACTTTTTAAACCGGCAGTTGTGGAACTAAACGCCAGAGTGGGTTAAGCTAGTATAACGAATCGTTTCTACCGCCTGCCGGTTACAGGCCAGAATCGCGGCTCGGAACGTATATTTTTGCCTGGGTGTGACGCAGGTAACGAAAAACCTGTACAACGCTTCCAAATAATAGGGCTGCGATTTCGACTCGCCTGCGGGGCGAACCGGCTGATTTATTTACGTCAAAATGGAGATAAGTTATGGAAAACGCTAAACTCATACTCAACGGTCAGGAACACGAGTTTCCGGTCATCGTGGGTTCGGAGGACGAGGTAGGGATAGATTTTACGTCTCTCCGCGCCAAAACCAAAGCTATCGCCTTTGATCCGGGTTATGGCAACACCGGTTCGTGCGAAAGCGCCATCACCTACATTGACGGCGAGCAGGGCATTTTGCGCTACCGGGGTTATCCCATCGAGCAGATCGCCGCGCTTGCCAGCTTCACCGAGGTTTGTTACCTGCTCATTTACGGCCATCTGCCGCAGCATGACCAGCTGCGGGAATTTGAACGCCAGATCACCTATCACACCCTCATCCACGAGGACATGAAAAAGGCGCTGGACGCTTATCCTTCGACCGCCCACCCGATGGCGATTCTGGCGGCGATGGTCATCTCCCTGTCGGGTTATTATCACGAAGCGGATGACGCGGATACCATCAACCTGAATATCATCCGGCTGCTTGCCAAGATGCCCACCATTGCCGCTTTTTCGTACAAACATGCGATGGGGCATCCCTACATTTACCCGCGCAACGATCTGAGTTATACCGCCAATTTCCTGAACATGATGTTCAACCTGCCGACGATGGATTATCATGTGCCGGACGTGCTGGAGCGGGCGCTTAATCTGCTGCTGATTCTGCACGCCGACCACGAGCAGAACTGCAGCACTTCGACGGTGCGTATGGTCGGCAGCAGCCGCGCCGGGCTGTTTGCGTCCGTCGGGTCGGGTGTTTGCGCGCTGTGGGGGCCGCTGCACGGCGGTGCCAACCAGGAAGTGATCGAGATGCTGGAGATGATCCGCGATGACGGCGGCAATTACCGTAAATATGTGGACATGGCGAAGGACAAAAGCGCCGATTTCCGGCTGATGGGTTTCGGCCACCGGGTCTATCGCAACTTCGACCCGCGCGCCCGGATTTTGAAAACCTCGGCGGATGAAGTGCTGGACGCGCTCGGCGTGGACGACCCGCTGCTGGACATCGCCAAAAACCTGGAGGAAGTCGCGCTCAAAGACCCGTATTTCGTCGAGCGCAAACTGTACCCCAACGTGGACTTTTACAGCGGCATCATCTACCGGGCGATGGGTATCCCTACCAATATGTTCACCGTGATGTTCGCCATCGGACGCCTGCCGGGCTGGATTGCCCAATGGAAGGAAATGCGCCAGGACAAACACACGCGCATCGCCCGCCCGCGCCAGATTTATACCGGCGAGAAGGAGCGTCCGTTCGTGCCGATTTTCCAGCGGTAAACGATTTTTTGAACCGATGATTGCTGCCGACTGCTTACCTTTCCGGGTAGGCAGTTTGCTTGATCGCATATATCATTGGAGCGGGAATTTGAGGATGGTCGGATGGACAAACTGCGCCAACTATCCAGTTTAACGCTTGTTGTGCCGTTTTATAACGAACAGGGTGGGGTGCAGGCTTTTTACCGGCAGGCCTGTGCCGCGCTCGACGCGCTGGGGCTGGATTATCATTTTGTTTTTGTGGACGACGGCAGCACCGACGATACGCTGCGCCTGCTCAACGCCCTGGCCGACCGGGACAGCCGCGTATCGGTGCTGTCGCTGACGCGCAACTTCGGCCACCAGGCCGCACTCACCGCCGGCTTAGACTATGCCGATGATGAAGCCGTTGTGACAATGGATGGTGACTTGCAGCACCCGCCGTCAGCTATTGCCGAGATGGTGCGTGCCTACGAGGCCGGTGCGGAAGTGGTGTACGCTGTGCGCGCCAACGAAGATCATCGCAGTTGGGCGAAAAAACTCACCGCGCGTGTTTTTTACCGCCTGCTCAGGCGTTTGACGCAGATTGACATCATCAGCGGCGCGATGGACTTCCGGTTGATGTCCCGCCCGGCAGTCGAAAGCCTGCGCCAGATGCGGGAAAAACACCGCTATCTGCGCGGCATGGTTCCCTGGATGGGTTTCTCATATCAGATCGTGCATTATCAGGAAGCGGAACGTTTCGCCGACCACTCGAAATATACCTGGACGAAGATGCTGCGGCTGGCGCGCTACGGCTTTTTTTCGTTTTCGACCGGGGCGCTTGATCTTATCACGCTGCTGGGGCTGGCGCTAACCGGCCTGGCGATGCTGTACCTGATTTACGCGCTGGTGGTGTGGGCGTTTTTCCACGAAACCGTCCCCGGCTGGACATCCGTCATTGCGGTGCTGCTGGTGGTCAGCGGCGTGCAGTTGATTTCGGTCGGCATCCTGGCGCAGTACATCGGCATGATTTTTGAAGAAGTTAAAGGCCGACCGCTGTATCTGCTCAAACAAAAGCGGCTGGCGCAGGACCGGCCGGCGGAAGTTCAGGTAGCTTATCAGGCTGCTGCGCCACCGGAATCCCGGCCAGATTATCAGGTAGTGTCTGTGTCGCCGCAAGACTGAAGAACTGCTGCGGCCTCACACCGCGTTTTCTGTCTTTACTCGACTCGGAACTCAGCACTCGGCGCTTATTTTCAGAGGAGTAAAATTTTATGGCTGCTTACGAAAATATCCTGGTCGAAACACCCGTCTCCGGCGTCGGGCTGGTGCGCCTCAACCGCCCGCAGGCGCTTAACGCCCTCAACGGCGATCTGATGCGCGAGGTGTTCGAGGCGCTGGAGGCCTTCGACAGCGAGGACTCGGTGCGCTGTCTCGTTCTTACCGGCAGCGACAAAGCCTTTGCCGCCGGCGCAGACATCAAACAGATGGCCGATACCGACGCCGTGACCATGTTCGCCGGCCAGGACTTCACCGACTGGTCGCGGCTGGCGCGCATCCGTAAGCCGATCATCGCCGCCGTGTCCGGCTGGGCGCTGGGCGGCGGCTGCGAACTGGCGATGATGTGCGATATGATCGTCGCTTCCGAAACAGCCAAATTCGGCCAGCCGGAAATCACCATCGGCATCATGCCCGGCGCGGGCGGCACGCAGCGCCTCACGCACGCGGTGGGTAAGGCGCTGGCGATGGAAATGTGCCTGACCAACCGGCATCTCAGCGCCGAGGAAGCGCGGCATTACGGCCTGGTCAACCAGGTTTACCCGGTGGAAAGTTATCTGGACGAAACGCTCAAGCTGGCCGCCAAAATCGCCGCCATGCCTGCTGCCGCCGTACAGATGATTAAAGACGCCATCAACAAGTCTGAAGAACTGAGCCTGAGCGAAGGACTGGCCTTCGAGAAGCGTAACTTCTACCTGCTGTTTTGCACCGAGGACAAAACCGAGGGCATGAAAGCCTTCGTCGAAAAACGCCCGCCGGAGTGGAAACACCGCTAAACCGGCGGCCCATGCTGACGATTTTTTACACCGGCGGCCTTCGGGGCGACCTGGAGCGCCTGCCCCGGCTGTACACCTTTTTGCAAAACCTGCGCCGCCAGCAGCCACCTGGACGGACGCTGCTGCTCGATCTCGGCGATTCGTGCGCGCCGGATGTGTGGCACTGCGCGATCACCGGCGGGCGTTCGACGCTCATCGTGCTGGACGCGATGGGCTGCCACGCCGCCCGCGTTAAGCTGTCGGACGAAAACCGCCGCCGCCTGCGCGCCAACCTGCTTGGTATGGCGCTAGTGGACGCCGAACATCCCTGGGCAGATGGCAAACTCGTGTTCACTGCCGAAGCCGTCCCACCGCCGCCCGATGCGCTGACGGTCGTACTCGCGCCTGCCGACTCCACGCGGCTGGATGGCCGGGCGCTGCGGCTGGCAGGGGTGAGCGCGGGGCAGGTGGGGCTGGCGCGCCTGGATGATGCGCCCGCGCTGCTCGACCACGCGATTTATGATCTGCCGCCCGCCGCGCTGCCCGACCCGACCATCACGGCGGCGGTGGATTTTGTGCTGGCCGAAGCGCGCGCCTTGCAGCGCAAACGCGCCGAATGAGCGGCTGTATTTTATTTGCCGCAGCATTTGAGACAGGAAAATTTGCCAGCGCGTTTTTTAAGTTCGTGCTACACTTAACTTTCAAAGATTGTAAAACGGATTATTACCTGGCCGCAGCAAAAGGAGTCCCTATGCGTCGCTTTATCCTGATTGTAAGTCTGCTGGCGCTCTTGATGTCGTTCGGCGTCACCGTGCTGGCGCAGAGCGAAGTCGTGCATGTGGTGCAGCCTGGGGAAAATCTTTTCCGCATCTCGCTGCGCTACAATGTGACCATGGCGGCCATCGCCGCCCGGAACGGCATTCTCAACTGGAATTTGATTTATGTCGGGCAAAGGCTGACGATCCCTGGCACGACCGGCGGCCAGCAGCCTCCGCCGGTTGTTACGCCCACGCCGCCGACCGAAACGAGCTATACGGTGGTGCGCGGCGATTATCTGAGCGCAATTGCCCGGCGCTTTGGCACGACGATCGCGGCCATCGCGCAGCGCAACAATATCGCCAATCCGAACCTGATTTATCCAGGGCAGGTATTGATTATCCCTGCCGGCGGCGGCACGACTCAGCCCGGCCCTGGCCCTGCCCCCGGCCCTGGCCCGATCACCGGCAGCTTTGAACTGGGTGGGCATGTCTTCAGCTTCTCCTACCCGTCACAGATGCGCGCCGCCGGGATGACCTGGGCTAAAACGCAGATACGTTGGGATGGCAGTGCGCCGGCCAGCATCGCCCAGGGCGCGATTGATGCCGCCCGCAGCAACGGCTTTAAAATCCTCTTAAGCATCGTCGGCGACCGGGGGCAGCTTGCCGCCAACCCCACCCAGTATTACCAGAACTTCGCTAACTTCCTGGGCGGCGTGGCGGCCCTCAACCCGGACGCCATCGAGGTGTGGAACGAACAGAACATTGACCGCGAGTGGCCTGCCGGGCGAATCGGCGGCGCGGCCTACACGCAGATGTTGAGCGCGGCGTATCAGGCCATCAAACGCGCCAACTCGAACGTGCTGGTCATCAGCGGCGCGCCCGCCCCGACCGGCTTCTTTGGCGGCTGCACCGGCAACGGCTGTGACGATGCGCCGTTTTTGCAGCAGATGGTTCAGGCCGGCGCGACCCAGTTTATGGACTGCGTGGGCATTCACTATAACGAGGGCATTCTGTCCCCCACCCGCACCAGCGGCGACCCGCGCGGCAACCCGAACCACTACACACGCTACTATCAGACGATGGTGAACACCTACGCTTCCATCATCTCAGGTAAACCGCTGTGTTTCACCGAGCTGGGTTATCTGTCGCCCGAAGGTTACGGCCCGCTGCCGGCGGGTTTTGAGTGGGCGGCTAATGTGACCGCGCAGGATCAGGCCGTCTGGCTGGCCGAAGCGACCACGCTGGCGAAACGTTCCGGGCGCGTGCGGCTGCTGATCGTCTGGAACGTGGATTCGACCGAATATGGCGCAGACCCACAGGCGGGTTATGCCATCATCCGCCCGAATAATACATGCAGCGCCTGCGCCACCCTGGGCGCGGCGATGTCCGCGCCGTAACCCAACATTGGTTTTGCGGGGGCAGGTTTAGAAACCTGCCCCCTGGAGTTTGGCAGATTAAAGGAAGTCGTTGTGAGAAAACAGCGACTTTTTTGTTGCGGGGATAAGGAAAAGGAGGCAGAAGGTAGTTCAGGAACG
>QUBZ01000161.1 GCA_014338005.1 Chloroflexota bacterium
GCTCGATCTCAGCAAGCTGTTCGTCAGTAAGGGTGAAGTTGACTCGTCGGCTCATACCCAACGAGTTTTGCGCATTCGTGGATTTTCTTCGACTACTGGTTTAGAATGTAATCAGGATATTGTGCGTTTTTTCGCCGCCGCACAGTTTGTGGAACATGGACTCCGTCCTGATTAATAAAAGCGACGAAATAGTGTAATTGTCTAATGGATAAACCAATTAGACTGTGCCTGATCCTGAGTGGACGGCGGGCTAAAGCCTCACTGTCTATCAGGCTCATGCTTTTCCGGTTATCCATAAGGATATGCCATGTTCACCTCAAACCGGCAGCGCATACAGCCTACTCTCGAATGGCTTGCATCAGTCTCGAATCGGCTGGGCCGGCCTGCGCCTTCCCTGGCTGACCCGGAAGCGCGGCGGCGGTCGCGCCTGCTGCTGCTGGTCGCGCTCATCGTCAGCAGCGGGCCGATCCTGGTGTTCCAGGCGCTGACAAACCCCGGCTCGTTCGACAACTTTGATTTCTGGATGGCGGTTGTGATCTGGCTGTCGAGCTTTGGACTGTATAGCTGGGCGCGGCGGGGGCATACCACCGCTGCGGCAGCGGTGCTGATCGCGCTGCTGTTCGTGTTATTCACGGTCGCGCCTTTTACGCCGGACAGCTTCAGCTCCTCACCGTTTTTCGTCATCATTCCGCTGCTGCTCACCGCGCTGTTTTTCTCGCTGCGCTGGACGATAGCACTGGCCGGGCTGGCGCTGATCGTGCAGGTCGGCCTGCTGGCATTGGTGCCTCCCGTGAATACTACGACCAGCCGCGTGCTGGTGCTGGAAAGCCTGCTGTTTATACTGTCTGTCGGCAGTATCATCTTGGTGTATGCCAACCATCAAAACGCGACCGAGCGCATCCGGCGGGCGGAGCTTCAGGCGGCGCATGACCGTGTGCGGGAGTCGGAAGCCGCGCTGGAACAGCGCGTCGAAGAACGCGCGCGCGCGCTGATCCGTTCCGAACGATCCCTGCAAGAAGCGCAGCGCCGCTACCACGCTCTGTTTGAACAGGCGCACGATGCGGTTTTTATCCTGGATTTAGCGGGCAATCACGTCGAGACCAACCGCCGAGCAGCGGACATGCTGGGATACACCGTTGAAGAAATGAACAAGCTCTCGTTCCGCGACCTGTCCGCCGAGGCTGCCAAAAGTGAAAACATACGCCAGCGCCTGCTGGCGGGCGAGCGGATCCCCGTTTACGAGCGGATTTTCCACAAAAAGGACGGCACGCTGGTTCCGATCGAAATCAATGCCGAACTGGTGTGCGATATGGACGGGACACCACTGCATATCCAGAGCGTCGTGCGCGATATTTCCGAGCGCAAGCAGATGGAAAACAACCTGCTGGGAAGCGAGGCGCGTCACCGGGCTTTGCTTGGAGCCATCCCCGATCTGGTGTTCCGTGTCAGCCGTGACGGCACGCATCTGGATTATCATGCCGGGAACATAAACGATCTGGCTGTGCCGCCGGAGCAGTTCCTGGGGCGAACGATCCGTGAGGTGATGCCGCCGGAATCGGCTGAACGCCACATGCGCGCCATCGAACAGGTTTTGCAGACCGGCGAAGAACAGACCTATGAATATGCCCTGACCATCGGCGAGCAGCTGCTGCACTTTGAAGCGCGCATGGTGGCTGCCGGGCCGGATGAAGTGCTGACCATCGTCCGCAATATCACCGAACGCAAGCAGGCCCGGCAGCGCGAGTTTGACCTGGCGCTGGAAAGGGAGCGGGTGCAGCTGCTGCGGCACTTCATCGAAAAAACCTCGCACGAGTTTCGGACGCCGCTTTCGGTCATCAACGCCGCCGCTTTTCTGATGCAGCGCACCGATGACCCGGAAAACCGCGCCGGCAAAGTGCGGCAGATCGAAGAGCAGGTGCAGCTGATAACCCGGCTGGTGAACAGCCTGCTGCTGATGGCAAGGCTGGAAAGCAGCTCGACTTTAGCGCGCTTGCCGGTGAGCATGAACGTGATTTTTGAGTCGCTCTGCCATGCCATTACAGCACGATACAGCGGCGGGCCGGCCATACAGTGCGAGGAACATCCAGACCTGCCGCCGGTGATGGGCGACCCGGACTACCTGATGGAAGCCCTCAGGCAAATTCTGGACAACGCCTGCCGTTTTTCGCCGCCGGACAGCACGATTATGGTGGCGGCGGGGGCAGACGACAGCCACATCTGGATAACCGTGCGCGACAGCGGGCCGGGCATCCCGGAAGATCATCTGCCGCACATTTTTGATCTGTTCTGGCGCGGCGACGAGGTGCATACCACCCCCGGTTTTGGGTTGGGGCTGCCCATCGCCCGCAAGATCATCGAACTGCACGGCGGCAGAATTGACGTTGAGAGCGAAATCGGCGCGGGTTCAACCTTCAGCATCAGTCTGCCGGCGGCGGCGCGGCGCACAAGCCCATCAGTTTAAACCTCGCACATAAGCCGGCTTTCCGCCGCCCACCTATTGTTTACCCCGCTGCCGGCGCCATCTGTTTATTACATGGTTTGAAAATATAAACCACGTTAACCTTAAGGTTCAGGTTATTCGATTCATCTTACAATTATTTCAAGGGATGCCGTCATCAGCCGGCCACAACTTAACGCATGTCCAGGCAAATTTATAGCCCCCTCAGGAGGTTAATATGCCAAAACGTTCATGCAGTCCGGGAACCGAGGTTATCGGACAGGCGATGCTGTCCTACATTCATAACATTCATGGCGACCTCATCATGCCCCTGCTGGAAAAATACAAACTGAAGGACATCAAACCCGATCATTGGTATCCGCTCCAGCCCTGGCTAGACCTCATCTGGGATGAACTGGCCCCCCGGCCCGACTTCGAGACGACCATGATCGCGGTCGGCCTCAAGGTGGTGGAATACGCGCTGACGCCGCCGGAAATGAAAAACGTGACGCTGGGGCAGATGCTCGAAGGCTGGAATCATCATTTTCATGCCAACCATCGCAACGGCGAAATCGGGCAGATTGTGACCGAAAAAATCAACGACCAGACTTACAAGACAATCCACCGGCACATCTACCCGGATGGCCTCAACTATGGGCTGGCGTATGGTTTTGCCCGCCAAATGCTGCCCAAAACCGTATCGTTTAAAGTGGAATATGAAGATTACAACTACCGGCTTGACCGGGGCGGGGCCGATAAAACAGTCATCATCGTCAGTTGGGAATAACGCGGAACACAGACAGGCGATCAGGTTCAGGGGGGACGGCGCGCCGCCCCCCGCCTGCCTGCTATTTACGGGTATTTGCGGCTTAACATGCGCGCGTAGGGGATGGTTTCGCGGATGTGCGGCAGGCCGCAAATCCAGGCGATGGTGCGCTCCAACCCCAGGCCAAAGCCGGCGTGCGGCACGCTGCCAAAGCGCCGCAGGTCGAGATACCAGGCGTAAGCCTCCCGCCCGATGCCCAACTGCTTCACCCGCTCCTCCAGCAGGTTTTTATCCCAGATGCGCTCGCTGCCGCCGGTGATTTCGCCGTAACCTTCCGGCGCAAGCAAATCCACACTGCGGCATACTTCTGGCCGCCCCTCGACCGGCTGCATGTAAAAAGCCTTAAAAACCGACGGAAAGTTGTAGACGAATACCGGCTTGTCGAACATCTCCGCCAGGGCGGTTTCGTGCGGGCTGCCGAAGTCTGTCCCCCACTCAATCTGCGTCTGCGCCCGCTGTTCCGGGTCTTCCAGCGTTTCGGCCAGTTTATTCAGGCGCTCGACGGCCTCATCATAGCTGATGCGCGGGAAGGGCGGCAGCACATTTTGCAGCCGGGTGGTATCCCGCTCCAGGATTTTGAGTTCTTCGGTATGTTTTTCCAGCACCCGCTGGATGACATGGCTGATGAACTGTTCTTCCATCGCCATCAGGTCTTCCAGCGAGAAAAAGGCCATCTCCGGTTCCAGCATCCAAAATTCCATCAGGTGGCGGCGCGTTTTGGACTTTTCGGCACGGAAGGTGGGGCCGAAGCAGTAAACTTTGCCGAAGGCGGCCATATTGGCTTCGTTATAAAGCTGGCCGGTCTGCGCCAGGAAGGCCGGCTCGCCAAAATAATCAATGCTGAACAGTGTGGTGGTATCCTCGCCGGCGGCGGGCGTGATGATCGGCGTGTCCACCAGCAGGTAGCCGTTATCATCCAGCCAGCTGCGGATTTCCCGCACGATGGTGGCGCGAATCCGCAAAATCGCCCACTGGCGCGTGGAACGCACCCACAGGTGGCGGTTGTCCATCAGGAACTCGACGCCGTGTTCTTTGGGCGTGATGGGATATTCTTCGGCCATCTGCACCAGTTCCAGCCGTTTGATGCCGACCTCGTAACCGCCCGGCACGCCGGGGGCGCGCTCGTCCCGCCGCACGACGCCGGTGATGATGATGGACGACTCCTGCGTCAGCCGTCCGGCGATCTCAAACTCGTCCTCGGCCATTTCCCGCTTAAACGCCACACACTGGGCGATGCCGGAGCCATCGCGCATCTGGATAAACTGGAGCTTGCCCTTATCGGTGCGGTTGTACACCCAGCCGCGCAGGGTGACTTCCTGGCCTTCGCAGCGGGCGATGTCACGGATTTGAATCAACGTGGTCACGAAACAATGTCCTTATCAATGAAAAAGGTGTTTTTCGATTATAATCGCCCCGCACACGCCGTCAATTTGCCGGGGCGGTTCAAACGACTCCCCCTGCCGCCCTACAGCCCCGTCATCATCGCTTCCATCAACTGGGACGAAACATAATTCCAGGCCAGGATACTCGGCAGCGCCGAAATCAGTGACAGCAGCAAACTCGCCAGGATGAGCGAGAGGCAGCCTTTGGCTGAACCGAAGTCGTAGGCCGCGCCGATTTTGCCGGCCACCTTAAACAGGATGTAAAACCCCGCCAGCGACATCGGCGCCATACACAGCGCCCCGATGATGCCCGCCCCGATTGCCAGTATCCCCATGCCGATGCACCACCAGACGAACAGCACCAGCGAAGTCATCGAATAAAACGGCAAAATCTGGCACATCATGTAGCGCATTGTGCCGACGCCGCCCAGCAGTTTGGTGGCGATCAAGTGAATCGCGCCGCCCTGGATTAACATGCTGATGGCCGTTGCGACCGCCGAAACGAGCGCGACGATTAAAAAGATGGGGACGCCGAAGGTAGAAACCGCCTGGTTAAACGACACGATCTCCGGCGGCAGCAGCAGCGACGCCTGTTCCATCTGTTCCGGCGACAGCCCCATCTCGTAGGCGACGGTCTGGTTAATCATCTGCACGAACACCAGCGGCGTCAGAAACGTGATGACGGCGGTGACGGCGGCGAAAATGCCCAGATCGAAAAATACCGCTGCCCAGCTTAACTCGTCGGTTTTGCCGTAGTGTTCGTCTTTCTTCTTCTGCTTCTGGCTCTTGCGCGAGGTGTTGACGAACTCGCCGCGCCGGCTGCTGTCCAGCAGGATTTTGATGGCCTCGTCCGGGTCGGCGTTCAGCACGTCCCCCGCCAAGCTGAGGAAATAACTTTCGTTTTTAAGGCCGGGGTTGGCCCGCAGCGCCTTAGACAGACTGGCGGTCGCTTTGGACAGGTCTTTGGCGATATAGTAGCTGAGCGCCTCGTCCATGTAGCTCCTGGCGCGGGCGACCTCCCGTTCGGAGACTTTGGGCGCGGTTGCATAACCATCGGCGGACGCCTCCGGCGCGTCGGCGGCCTGCTGTTTGCGCGCCATCTGCTCCTTAAGGTGATTCTGCGCCCGCACCGCCAGGTCGCGCAGTTTTTGTTCCGGGTCGTCGCGGGCGACCTGTTCCAGGGGTTCAAGCGCCGCCAGATCGCGGCTGTCCGCCAGGGCGACAATCGCCTTGCGGCGCACCTTCGGGTCTTTATCCTTCAACTGTTTGAGCAGTCGTTTATCCAACGCCATGCCGGGCGTCCTTCCCTCTACGCCGATGCTGTTTATAACTATTATGGCGGAGAGCAGCCCGAAAGAGACTCAAGGTTACAGGGAAAACAATCTTTTTGGGAAATATTTCAGAAAAAAGGTAAAGGCGGTTTACGACTCCGCCTTCAGGTTATAAACGGCTTCCTGCCGGTAAACCGGCCCGGTGGGCCGAAGCTGGCTGGAATACAGGATAAACGCGCTCACCGGAATCGATTCGCTCTGGAAGGCCGCATGTTTGTTCAAAAACTGGCCCACCAGCAGCGGCGGCGGCGGGGTTTTCAGCCGCGCCAGCGTGATATGCGGCGAAAACGGGCGGTCTTCCGGCTCTATCCCCAGACCGACCAGCGCGGATTCAACCCGCTGTTGCAGCGCGGCCAGGGCCGGCGGCGCGGCCAGGCCGACCCATAAAACGCGCGGCGCGCCCCTGGGCGGGAACTGCCCCACGCCTTTAAGCGCCAGCTCAAACGGCGCGGCCTGAAGGTGGTCGAGTCCTGACCGGATGGCCTCAAAACGCGGCGCGTCCACCTCGCCGATAAAACGCAGGGTGAGGTGCATCTGCTCCCGGCTGACCCATTTCGCGCCGGGAATGCCCCGGCACAGCTCGCCCAGGGCATCTTTGACGGTTTCGGGCAGATCAATGGCAACAAACAGGCGCGGCATAAACGTTTACCTCCCCTGGCCGGGCGCGGCTATCCAGACATCGGTCATGTAATAAGCCGGCGCGTACAGCGTATGCGCGCTGTAACCATAAGGCAGCCGGAACTGCGGCATCCCGTTCAGCGTGCCGACCGGGGTCAGCGCCGCGCCGCCGGGGGCCAGCACTTCGGACACGTTCTGGCAGGTATTGCCGGCCTGCCCGGACGGCTTGGCGCAAAGCTGCAAACGCACCACGACGCTGTTTTCGGCGTCCGGGCCGTCGTAGTAGATAATCAGATGTTCCACCGGCACTTTAACGCGCCCGCCGGGACTGCTGGCGGCGGGCGCACTTTCGCCGGGCAGCGGACGGCCGGCGGCGGGCGAGCCGACGGTGAACGTCACCGACCGGCACCAGTCGGCGGTGCAGGTGGGGTTTTCGCTGTTGATCTTGGCCCAGGCTTGCCGCTCGCCCGGCGTGCGCAGGGCGATCTCGCCCACGTCGCCCGTCCGCGAGTGCGGCAGCCACAGCAGGATGCGCGCGTAGAGGGTCATTTCGTCAGCGTTGCCCGGCCCGCTGCGTCGCATCTGCTGGAACAGGCGGGTGCAAATGTAGTTGCTCCGACCCTTGCGAATGGCCGCGCGCAGGTCGAGGCGGAGCGTCTCCCGCAACGCGGGAATATCCTTGTCGATCAGCTGGTCTTGCAGGTTGATGGTGTTCGTGGAAACGACCACGCGGCGGCCGTTGCCCATGGCCCAGAACGCG
>QUBZ01000022.1 GCA_014338005.1 Chloroflexota bacterium
TTCTGGACTGAACTTCCGTCGCTTGCTCATGTGACCTTTCCTCTCTTGGACTATGATACTGCATTTAGCATCCTGTCCAATCTCTGGGGGTCACTACAAACAATTACTCAGATGGCGCGGCTGACCGGGCCGGCATAGCCCAACACGGAATGCCGCCGCTGACGATTGTAGAATACCTCGATGTAGTTGAACAAAACCCTGCGTGCTTGCTGATGTAAAACGAATATGTCCTCTGGGATGGCATCCAGTTTCACCGTTGCGAAGAAACGCTCTGCCGCCGGGTCACTCGTTAAACAGTTCGCCGACGCTGCGGCCTTCATGCGCCCGCAGGATTACCTCGCCCAGCAGCGGCGCGACCGAAAGCACCGTCATATTCGGCAACTTGCGCTCCGGCGGCAGTGGGATGGTATTGGTGGTAATGATCTCTTTCAGGTTCAGGCCGCGCAGGCGTTCTGCGCCGATGTCCGACAGAACAGCATGGGTGAAGGCCAGGTATACGTCGCCTACGCCGTCGGAGCGCAGCGCCTCGACCACGTTTAACATCGTGCCGGCGGTCAGCACTTCGTCGTCTACGATCAGGACGTTTTTGCCCTTTACATCGCCGATGACGGTCAGTGCCTCCGACTGGCCGGTATTAAAGAGCCGCCGTTTTTCGACCACCGCCAGCGGCGTGCCGAGTTTCTCCGCCCAGTTGCGGGCTTTTTTGGCGAAGCCCAGATCGGCGGATACAACCGCCAGATTATCAATGTGCCGCTCTTTGACGTAATCGCTCATCAGGTGGAAGGCAGTCAGCGCATCGCCGGGGATGTTAAAAAAGCCCTGAATCTGGCCGGTATGCAGATCAATCGTGATATACCGGTCGGCGCCGGCGGTTTCGATCATGTTGGCGATCAGGCGCGCGGTGATCGGCACGCGCGGTTGGTCTTTTTTGTCCGAGCGCGTGTAGGACATATACGGGATGACGACGTTGATACGCCCGGCGGAGTCGCGCTTCACGCAGTCCACCATGATGAGCAGTTCCATGAATTTATCGTGCAGCGGGTGGGACATCGTTTGCACGATATACACGTCCTGGCCGCGCACGCTTTCCTTAAGCTGGATGAAAATGTTTTCGTTGGGAAAGACAATCCGCTCCGACTCGCCCAACTCGATGCCCAGGTAAGCGCCGATCTGCTGGCACAACGCCACCGACGCCGACCCTCCAAATAACATGATCTGTCCGTATTGACCCATTGTTAATCTTCCCGAATGCGCGCGCGTCCCGCGTGTAAGCTTGGTGCCAGGCACCTTCGCCAGCGTGACATCCATTGTTAACCCACTCCCTAACATTCAAATGGCCGATTTATCCGGCCATACGTCAACACGATTGATTATGCAGGGACAAAATCATATCCACTGCCGACTGGGGGGCCAGTTCGCGTGTTTGAATGCGGTGGATGACATCGGCGAAAACCTCGCCGGACACCGCCTTAAGGAGGCGCGCCATTAACTCTGCTTGCAAGCGGTCGTGAAGTTCGATTTCGATGTGCTGTCGTTCCAGGCCGTCAAGTGCCTGCGTTTCGATCAAATACCGACGGTGCGCCTCCAATGCTGATACCAGGTCGCCGATGCCGCTGTTTTCCGGGGCGATAGTGGACACTACCGGCGGAATCCAGAGGGGAGCGTCTGTTGGGCCGGCGAGGTTTTCTACCGGCAGCAGCCGGCCATGATGAGCGATCAGATCGGCGCGTGCGGTGGGATGCCCCATCTCCAGCATGGCTTTTAAGGCGCGGGCCGTATTATCCGCTCCGGGACGGTCGGCCTTGTTTACCACCAGTACATCGGCGATCTCCAGGATGCCAGCTTTAATCGCCTGAACATCGTCGCCCAGGCCCGGCGCTTCTACGACAATGGTGGTCTGCGCCGCCCGCGCGATGTCCACTTCGCTCTGACCTGCGCCGACCGTTTCGACAAAAATGATCTCGAAACCGGCAGCATCCAGCACGCGGATAACGTCGCGGGTTGCCCGCGCCAGACCGCCCAGGCTGCCGCGCGTCGCCATACTGCGGATGAACACGCCCCGGTCGCCGGCCAGGTCCCGCATTCGGATGCGGTCGCCCATGATCGCCCCGCCGGAAAATGGGCTGGTCGGGTCAACCGCCACAATGCCGACGGTTTTGCCGGCGGCGCGGAAAGTTTTTGCCAGCGCGTTCACCAGGGAGCTTTTACCCGTGCCGGGGGCGCCCGTCACGCCGATGATCCAGGCGCGGCCCGTGCGGGGAAACAAAGCGGCGAGGGCGGTATCCGCGCCCTCGCGCTTGTTTTCGACAGCCGTTAAAAGACGTGCCAGCGCCCGGCGGTCACTGTTGAGCATGGCCTGAACCAACGCATCCATCAGCCGGCATTTCCGCCCTTCGCCGCCGTGATCTGTTTGATGTGCTGGATAATGTCCTCGGTGTTCGTGCCGGGACCGAACACGCCGGAAATACCCATCGCTTTCAGCGCCGCGATGTCCTCTTCGGGGATGATGCCGCCGACCAGCAGCGCCACGTCTTGCAGGCCGTTTTCGTCCATCAACTGGCGGACGCGCGGCACGAGCGCCATGTGCGCGCCGCTGAGGATGCTTAAGCCCACGACATCCACGTCTTCCTGCAAGGCGGCCTCGGCCACCATTTCCGGCGTTTGACGCAGCCCGGTATAGATGACTTCCATGCCGGCGTCGCGCAGGGCGCGGGCGATCACTTTCGCCCCCCGGTCATGGCCGTCCAGTCCGGGTTTGGCGATCAATACACGAATCGTCTGGTTTATGCTCATGATGACCCTGAAGTTCAGCCGCAGGGGAAACCCCCGCTTAATGTTGAGATAACCTATTCAAATTATATCAGAAACCCCTATTCGTCCCAACAGACCGAAACCAGAATCAAACCGCACGCAAAGTAAACCCAATAGTTGCGGTTTTGATACTATGCTACAATGAAACAATGGGCTATGGGAGAGTGCTGTTTTCATGAGCGCGGCATCCGAAACAACCTCTAAAATCGGCGTTGGCAGCACACACGCGCGTGTTTTCCCGCTTGCTATCGCGCCCGATCAACGCGCCGGATTTATATTTACCCTGCTGGTCTGCGCCACCGCCGCTGCTGCTCTGGTCGTTTTCCTGGTGGCGGCGCTGGAAGCGCGCAGTCGTCCGTTTTTTGGCGCGATGCTCACCCCTTATCTGGTCGTGGATGGCAGCGAGTCCATCACCACCACCCGTTGGGCAGGCTGGAGCGCCGGGCTGCAGCGCCTCGACCGCATCACCGGCATCAATGGCGAGCCGCTTTTTGACGACTCCGGCGATTATGCTGCCGCACGCCAGAAATATCAGGACATCCTTGCACGTCTGGCGGTTGGCGACCGGATTGAGGTAGACTTTGAGCGGCCTGCCGACAGCGCGACAGAGATGCCGCCCGCGATACCCTGCCGCAGAAGCGGGACGGATGCCCTGACCTGTCGGGCCAGCTACACATTAACGAGCCTACCGGGCAACGATTTTCTGGCCTACTTCGTCATTCCCTATATTACAGGGCTTCTTAGCCTGGCAGTGGGGTTGGCCGTGCTGTTTTTGCGCCCCAACCAGCCTACTGCCCGATTGGTGACTTTGTTTTGCATCGTATTCGCCGTTTTTATGGGCGGCGGTTATAACGTCAACAACACGTACCAGCTTATCCCCGTATGGCTGGCTGCGGTCAACAGCATCGGCGGGCTGATCGCCACGCTGGCGCTGGTTTTTCCGATCAAAATCATGCTGGTTTACCGGCGTCCGGCGCTGGTTTATGTGCCGCTGGCGCTTGGTGCGGCGCAGGCCGCCGTCATGCTGGCGCTTTATTTCAACCCGCCGTCGCCCTGGTGGTTTCCGGTGGTGTGGCAGTCCGGCATTTTCGCCGGAGCGGTGGCGCTGGTTTTGCTCATCATCAACCTGGTTCGCCGCCGCCGGCTGGCGACCACCGCCACCATCCGCGATCAGAGCAATACGGCGCTTATCGGCGTGGCTCTGACCATCGCCCCGATTGCCTTCTGGGTTATGAATACCCTGGCGCAAGGTTTAACAGGCAGCGTGCTGGTTTCATTTAATACTTCCGCCATCATGCCGTTTTTCATCATGCCGCCGGTCAGTTTTGCCTACGCTATCTTGCAGTACCGCACTTTTGACACCGATCAGGTCATCAGCAAGGGCATTACGTATGTTCTGCTGCTGGTGGCGCTGGTGACGAGTTATTTCCTGGTGGTGTTTGGCAGCAGCCTGATTACCCGCGAGGCGCTGCAAATTCGGGCCAGCGACCCGCTGTTGATTGCCCTGACGGTGTTTTTCATGGCAATTCTCTTTATGCCCGCCCGGACATTTTTACAGGATCGCATTGACCGGATTTACTTCCGAATGCGGACGAACTACCAGGAACGACTGGAGACGTTCACCCGCACGTTAACCAATCTGGCGGACATCAACCAGATTATTCAGGCTTTCCATAAACAGCTTGACGAGTCGCTGGCGCCGTCCAGCATCTTCGTTTTTTTGCCAGACCAGCAAAGCGGCGATTATGTTGCCTTCCGCCATCCGCTAACGCATCTCCAGACCGACATTCGTTTTAGCGGTGGCAGCGGCGTGGTTACTTTGCTGGACGACCCGGCGCAGGAAGACCTGATTTACCTGGAAGCAGGCCGCCCCTGGCCGATGGCGCTGCGCTCGGAACGCGCCCGGTTGAGCATTCTTAAAACGCTGGTTATCGCCCGGCTGCAAGGCCGGCAGCAGTTGATCGGGTTTGTGTGTATCGGCCCGCCGCTGTCCGGGGTTGGGGTGTATAACTTTGAACAACTGCGTTTTGTTCAAAGCCTGACCAGCCAGATCGCTATTGCCGTCGAGCGCGCCCAGGTGGTAGAATCGCTAGAGCGCCGTGTGCGGGAGCTGGACATCCTCAGTCAGGTCAGCCAGGCGGTCAACTTCACCATTGAATACGATGACCTGCTGGAACTCATCAGCACACAGACCAGTAAGCTGATTGACGCGCCGCATTTTTACATCGTCCTGCGCGACGGCTCGACCGATCGGCTGTATTTTGCCTTTTTCTCCGAAGATTACGACCGCTACCGGGAGCGCGAAAACCGGCGTTGGGTGCTGGGGCGCGACCTGTTCAGCGAAGTTGTGCGCGACGGCCAGCCGCTGCGGGTTAGCGATTACGCGGCGGCCATGCGCCAGCGCCATGCCGAGATGCATCTGGTCGCCTCGGACATCAAAGCCTGGATGGGCGTGCCGATGATCGTCGGGCCGAACACCATCGGCCTGCTGGCGCTGGGCAGTTCTGACCCCGACGCTGCCTATACTGCCGACCAACTGCGTATTTTTGGCGACATCGGTGCGCTGGCGGCCACGTCCATCGAAAAAGCCCGTTTGTTTGACGAAACCAACCTGCGCGCTCGCCAGCTTTCGGTACTCAATAACATCAGCCGCCAGATGGCTTCCGAACTGCATGTCGAAAGCCTGCTAGAACTCATCACCCGCAGCGCGGTGGACATTCTCAATGCCGAGGCCGGGTCGCTGCTGCTGACGCTGGATGACTCTTCCGGCGATCTCGAATTCCGGGTGGCGGTCGGCAGCAGCGGGCAGGAACTGGTCGGCCAGCGGTTTCCCGCCGGGCGCGGGCTGGTGGGGGAGGTTGCCAGCAGCGGTAAGGCCGTTATCGTCAATGACGCCGCCCACGACCCGCGCTGGGGCGGCGAGGTCGCCCAGGGCAGTTTCATCACGACCGCCGTTCTGGCTGTGCCGCTCGTCGCGCAGAACCGCGTCATCGGCGTGCTGGAGGTGTTAAACCGGAAAGATGGCAGCATTTACGTCCAAGAAGACCTCGACCTGCTCACCACTTTCGCGGGGCAGGCGGCCATCGCCATCGAAACGGCGCGCCGGTTTGAAGTGACCGACTTGCAGCTTCGCCAGCGCGTGGACGAACTGCAAGCCATGGAACGCATTGACGCGGAACTCAACCGTTCGCTCGACCTGCGAAAAGTGGCGGACGCGACCATGCGCTGGGCTATCGCCCATACGGGCGCGACCGCCGGCGTGCTGGGGCTGGTGCTGGAAGGCGAACCGCCGCAGCTGCAGATCATCTCCAGCTACGGCTACCGGGATGAGGATGAGCCGGAAGGCGCCGAAGGCAAACTGTGGCCGCTGGACAAAGGTATCGTCAGCCGCGTGATGCGTACCCGGCAGGCCGACCTCGTGACCGACGTGCGTATTGACCCCGACTACGTACCCAGCCTCAAAGGCGCAAAAAGCCAGCTTACCATCCCCATGCTGTCGGCGGGGGACATCCATGCTCTGCTGGTGTTGGAAAAAGACACCGATCCGCGCCTGAACCTGCTGGACATGAGCTTCGCCCAACGGTTGGCGGAACATGCCATTATCGCCATCACCAATGCCCAGTTTTATGATGAACTGACCCGCGCCAACCAGTCAAAGAGCGAGTTTGTCAGCTTTGTGGCGCACGAACTAAAAACGCCGATGACCTCCATCAAGGGGTATACCGAACTGCTGTTGAGCGGCGTCACCGGCGGGATGAACGACCAGCAGAACACCTTCCTGAGTACGATCCGCTCCAACATCGAGCGTATGAGTACGCTGGTCAGCGACCTGAACGACGTAACCAAGCTGCAAACCAATAACCTGCACATGGAGTTTTCGGCGGTGGACTTCCGCAACGTCATCACCGAGACGCTGCGCCCGCTGCATCGCCAGATCGAAGAAAAGCAGCAGCAGTTGGTCATTAACACGCCGAAGAATATGCCCAACATCTGGGCCGACCAGAACCGTCTGATACAGGTGTTGACCAATCTGGTCAGCAACGCCCACAAATATACACCGCCGGAAGGCACGATCACGATCAGCGCCCAGGTGATCGAAGCAGTCTACGACAATAAAAATCGCAGCCTCGGCCCATTTCTACAGATCAGTGTCAGCGATACCGGCATCGGGATGAGCGAAGAAGACCTGATAAAGCTGTTTACGCCTTACTTCCGCAGCGAAAACCCGCAGGCGCGCGAGCAGCCCGGCACGGGGCTGGGCCTGACGATCACACACGGCATCGTGCAGCGGCACGGCGGCAAAATCTGGGTTGAAAGCATACTCAACCAGGGGACAACCTTCTTTTTCACCGTACCGCTGGCGGCTGAACCGGCAGTCGAGGAACTGGAGGAGGCCACCCAGCCGCTTAAATAAGCCCGTCAAACACAACGCCCGCTTGCAAGCGGGCGTTCGTTCTTCTTTGCCGTCTTTTAACCGACAGCCGGCTACCCCAGGTGCGGTACGATCTTATTGGTGATTCGGTCTTTCGGCTGGTAGCCGGTGATGCGCTCTACCGCTTCGCCATCCTTGAACAGAATTAACGTCGGGATGCCCATGATACCGTAGCGCATCAGGATGTTCTGGTTGGCGTCGGCATCCAGTTTGCCCACCCGCAGCTTGCCCTCATACTCCTCGGCAAGTTGAGCCACAATGGGCGCGATCATTTTGCAGGGGCCGCACCACTCCGCCCAAAAATCCACCAGCACAGGCTGGGATGATTGCAGCACATCAGTCTCGAAGGTTTCCTCAGTGACCTCAAATGTATTGTCACTCATGTTTTGCTCCTGATTCTATGCGGTATGAGAATGATTATAAACGATCATTTCCGGCTTTGAAACGTGAATTTACGTGCTACAATACTGATAAAAGACATGAAACGCCGGTTGGCTGCTCGTGATCCTATCCATGACTATAGACGACACACAACTGCCTGAACTTACAAAACGTCAGGAAGAAATTCTATCGCTGATCGTTCGCAGCTATACCCATTCGCCGGAGCCGGTCAGCTCAAAATATCTGGCGGAAACCTTCAATCTGGGCGTCAGTTCGGCGACGGTTCGTAACGAAATGGCTGTGCTGGAAGACCTGGGTTACATTACCGCTCCGCATACTTCTGCCGGACGGATCCCGACCGAAATCGGCTACCGTTATTTTGTCAAACGCCTGCTGGACGCCAGCGATCTGTCCGCTGCCGAACAGTCGCGCATCACCGAAAAATTTCAGGGCAAAGCATTGGCAACCGACCAGTGGATGCGAACGACGGTGACAACGCTGGCCCGCGCGTCGCGCATTGCCGCGCTGGTAACTGCGCCGATTGCCGAAACGCACCGCTTCAAACACCTGGAGTTAATCGCCATTCAGGGGCGGCTGATTTTGATGGTGCTGGTGCTGCATGGCGGCTCGGTCAACCAGCAGATGCTCACCCTGGCCGAAGCCGTTCCGCAGGCGCGGTTGAGTGAAGTCGCTAACCAGATTAACACCCTCTGCCTGGGGCTTAACGCCAACGAAGTGCGGATGAAGGGCGTCAGCACGGGGATGCTGGAACGCGAAATCGCCGACCTGGCCGCCGACCTGATGGATAAAGCGGATAACAACCAGACGATTTTGATCTACCGTGATGGGTTGAGCGAGATCATCAACTCGTTTGACAATACGGAAGGGGCGCAGCAGGCCGTCCGGGTGTTTGAGGAACGCGCTTTTTTGAACACCATCCTGGCGGAAATTCTGTCACCGCTGGTTAACCGGGTTCAGGTTATCATCGCCGGCGAGGGGCGCTGGGAGGAGCTTAAACATCTTAGCATGGTACTCAGCCGCTACGGGATTCCCGGCCAGATGAGCGGGGCGGTCGGTGTGTTGGGGCCGACCCGCATTGACTATGGCCGGGCCATCAGCACCGTGCGATATATCTCCAACCTGATGTCGAATATGATGCTTAACCTCTACGAGGGGGACGAGCAGCCGGCCGAGGATTCCGGCGAGACGCCGGAAGACACCCCACCTGTGAAGCCATTGTGACGAGCTAAAGCTGTTCGCTAACGCATTTCTTATAGGACGTTTGTACACTAGAGCAGATCTTCTGCGCCGGGTATTTGATTGTGTCTGTGCAGGGAGGGACCCAGTGAGCCAAGAGGAGACAAAGCCGATTAACAACGAAACCAATCACCAGACCGCCGCCGACGAGGCGGCCAGCGCCGAGAATATCGAAACTGCTGCGGAGGAAACGGCGGAGCAGCCGCAGCCTTCTGATGAGGCGTTGATCCAAGCGCAGAAGCAGGCGCAGGAGTACCTTGATGGCTGGCAGCGCGAGCGCGCGGAGTTCAGCAATTACCGGAGACGCATGGAACAGCAGCTTAAAGAAAGCTATCAGAACGCTTCATTAGAGATGCTCAAAAACATCCTGCCTATTATTGATGATTTTGAGCGGGCGATGTCCAGCGCGCCGGAAGGACTCGAAGATCAGCCCTGGTTTAACGGGGTGATGCTGATTTACCGCAAATTTCAGAAACTTCTGGATGACCAGGGTGTGACCGCAATGGACCCGGTTGGCGAGGCCTTTGACCCCAACCGCCACGAGGCGATCGGTACAGACGACGCGGCGGACGGCCAGAGCGGCCATGTCACCGTAACTCTGCAAAAAGGATACGCTCACGGCGACCGGATTCTGCGTCCGGCGGTGGTGCGAGTCGCCAGATAAGCGATTATATCGGTTAACTCATCATGTGCCATACATGTAATTCAGGATAGGAGTGATTAAAGTTCATGGGCAGAATCATTGGCATTGACCTGGGAACGACTAACTCGGTCTGCGCCGTCATGGAAGGCGGCCAGCCGGTTGTGATTCCTTCCGCCGAGGGCGGTAATCTCGTCCCATCGGTAGTGGCGATTAACCCCAAAACCGGCGAGCGGCTGGTGGGTAAGGTGGCGCGGAATCAGGCGGTTATCAATCCCGAAAACACCATCTTCTCCGTCAAACGTTTTATGGGGCGCAAATTCAGCGACCCCCAGGTGCAGGAAACGCTCAAGCGTGTGCCTTATAAAGTGAGCGCCGCGCCTAACGGCGATATCCGTGTTCATATGGGTGGTAAGGAATACAGCCCGCCGGAAATTTCGGCGATGATTCTGCAAAAAATCAAGACCGATGCAGAAGCCTACCTGGGCGAACCGGTTGATCGCGCCGTCATCACCGTGCCGGCTTACTTCAACGACGCACAGCGTAACGCCACTAAAGATGCCGGGCGCATCGCCGGCCTGGAAGTGCTGCGAATCATCAACGAGCCGACCGCCTCCAGCCTGGCCTACGGATTGGGCGAGAAAAAGAGCGAAGTGATCGCCGTTTATGACCTGGGCGGCGGCACGTTCGATATTTCTATCCTGGAAGTCGGTGACGGTGTGTTTGAAGTCCGCAGCACCAACGGCGATACTTACCTGGGCGGCGATAACTTCGACGAAGTGATTATTGACTGGGTGGCCGCCGAGTTTAAGAAAGAAAGCGGCATTGATCTGCGCCAGGATCGGCAGGCGCTCCAACGCCTGAAGGAAGCCGCCGAGAAGGCCAAAATTGAACTTTCGACCACGCTCTCGACCGAAATCAATCTGCCGTTCATCACAGCGGATGCCAGCGGGCCGAAACACCTGAATATGTCCCTCAGCCGTGCCAAGCTGGAGAGCATGGTTGAACACCTGGTCAAACGTTCCATTGGCCCGTGCGATCAGGCGCTTAAGGATGCCGGTATTTCCGCCGGCGAGGTGAATTCGATCATCCTGGTGGGCGGTATGACTCGTATGCCGTCTGTGCAGGAAGCCGTCCGCAGTTTCTTCGGCAAAGACCCCTACAAAGGCGTCAACCCGGATGAAGTAGTGGCGCTGGGCGCGGCCATCCAGGCCGGCGTGTTGGGCGGGGATGTGAAGGATATTCTGCTGCTGGACGTGACCCCGCTGACCTTAAGCGTCGAGACGCTGGGCGGTGTGGCGACCCCGATGATTCAGCGCAACACCACCATCCCGACCAAAAAGAGCCAGGTGTACTCCACCGCCGCCGACGGGCAGACACAGGTAGAAATTCATGTGGTGCAGGGCGAGCGCCCGATGGCTGCCGATAATAAATCGCTGGGCCGTTTCATCCTGGACGGCATTCCCCCCGCGCCGCGCGGCGTGCCGCAGATCGAAGTGACCTTCGACATTGACGCCAACGGCATCCTCAATGTTAGCGCCCAGGACAAAGCCACCGGGCGGCAGCAGAAGATCACCATCACCGCCAGCAGCGGCCTGTCCGAAGATGAGATTGAGCGGATGGTGAAGGAAGCCGAAAAATACGCCTCGGAGGACAGCAAACGTAAAGAGGCCGCCGAAGCGAGAAACCAGGCCGACAGCGCCATCTTTGCTGCCGAAAAAGTGCTGCGCGACTTCGCCGACCGCCTGCCGGATGACGCCAAACGGCAGACACAGGAAAAAATTGACGCTGTGCGTAAGACGCTGGAAAGCGATGATGTCAGCCGCATTCGCGCCGCGACCGACGCGCTTAACCAGCAAGTGCAAACGCTGGGCGGCAGCATGTACCAGCAGCCGGATGCCACCGCAGCCGGCGCTCATGCCGACGGCCAGGGACAGAAGGGCCCGGAAGAAGACGTGGTGGACGCCGATTTCACCGAGGCATAAAAACCGTCTGCTGCCGCGCATATCATACCAACAAGGGGACACGGCATCACCGTGTCCCTGATTGGTTGATAGATGTTTATGCCAACCGGCATAAGAACGCGCTATACTGTTATAAGACGTGTGGCCGGGGGACTCTGAGCAAGCTATGGCAAGAGATTATTATGATATTCTGGGCGTTCCACAGAACGCCAACAAGGACGATATTAAGCGAGCGTTCCGCAAGCTGGCCCGCGAATATCATCCAGACGTAAGCAAACATGCCGACGCCGAGGCGCGCTTTAAGGAAATCAACGAAGCCTACGAAATCCTTTCGGATGACGACAAACGTGCGCGTTACGACCGTTTCGGCCATGCCGGCGTAACCGGCAATGGCTTTGGCACGAGCGGTGGCTACAGCCCGTTTGAAGAAATCTTCGAGGAATTTTTCGGCGGGTTTGGAGTGGGGCGCGGCGGCACGCGCCGTCGTGGGCCACAGCCTGGCGATGACCGTCGCGTGTCCGTTACCGTTACCTTTGAAGAGTCCATCTTCGGCGTGGAAAAAGAAATCGAGTTCGACCGGCTGGAAACCTGTGATGCCTGCCAGGGAAGCGGAGCCGAACCCGGCACGACGCCGATTCGCTGCCCGGACTGTAAAGGTACGGGGGAAGTTCGCCAGGTTCAGCAGACTTTCCTGGGGGCGATGGTGCGTACTAGCACCTGCCCCCGCTGCGGCGGGCGCGGCGAGGTTAACCCCAGCCCGTGTCATACGTGCAGCGGCAACGGCGTGGTGCGCCGCCATGCTGTCCTGAATGTCCAGATTCCTCCCGGCGTGCGCGAAGGGCTGCAAATCCAGATTCGCGGCGAGGGTGACGCCGGCGAACGCGGCGCGCCCAGCGGCAACCTGTATGTCGTTATTCAGGTTCAGGAACATGCCTTTTTCAAGCGGCGGGACAACGATATTATCCTGGACATCAATATCAATGTCGCTCAGGCCGCTCTGGGCGATAAAGTCACCATCCCGACGGTGGACGGCGATGTCGAACTGACCATCCCGGCAGGCACACAGACCGGCAAAGTTTTCCGGCTGCGGGGTAAAGGCGTGCCGCGCCTCCGCAGCGACGGCACGACTTCGGGCAGGGGCGACCAACTGGTCTATATTCAGGTTGAAGTCCCTACCAGCCTGACGCCGGAGCAGCGCGAACTGTTCGAACGGCTGGCGAAAACCTTTGGGCGCAGCGTACAGCCGCAGCAAAACGGACGCGGATTTTTTGACCGCGTGATGGACTTTTTCGCCGGCGATCAGTCGTAATCTTCTGGCTCAATCATGGATTGGATTGAAGTTTCCCTCAGCGTGGACGGCGAGGCTGCCGAAGCCGTCGCCGAACTGCTTCAGCGTTACGGGCATCAGGGCGTGGCCGTTGAGCAGGAAGGCATTCCGCCTGAACAATGGGACGACGGCGAAGCTGAAGCGCCGCGCCGGTTGACCGTCCGCGCGTATTTCCGCGATGATGAACGCGCCGAGGCTGCGCGTCTGGAATTGGAAACCGCGCTCGGCCATCTGAACATGCTTTACCCCATGCCGACGCCGGTCTACAGAACCATCAAAGAGTCAGATTGGGCCGAAGCCTGGAAGGCGCATTATCATCCGGTACGCATTGGGCGAAGGCTGCTTATTCGCCCCCCGTGGGCGGAAACCACCGCCGACGGCCTGATCGAAATCGCGCTCGATCCGGGTATGGCGTTTGGAACCGGTACGCATCCCACCACGCAGCTCTGCCTGGAAGCCCTGGAAGACCGGCTGCCGACCGGCGCGCGGGTGCTTGACCTGGGATGCGGGTCGGGCATCCTGGCGATTGCCGCCGCCAGATTGGGCGCGGCTTCGGTGCTGGCGCTGGATATTGACCCCATCGCCGTCGAAAGCGCGCAGACGAACATCGTGCAAAATGGGGTGGCCGAGCGCATCACCGTTCAGCAGGGCAGTCTGGAAAGCCTGGTCACATCAGCCCGCCGGTTTGATCTGATCGTTGTTAACATCCTGGCGAAAGTCATTATCGCCATGTGCGATCAGCATCTCGGCCAGGTGGTGCGCCCCGGCGGTCTGGCGCTGTTCAGCGGCATCATCGAGGAGCAGGCCGACGATGTAGAAGCGGCGCTCCGCAAAACCGGACTCCAGCCCACCGCCCGCCGCCGGCAGAGCGACTGGCTGCTGATCGAAGCCATCCGCCCGCAGATTTAACCCCCATCTGATTTTTACCGGCTTGACATCCCCCACAAAATATCTTATAGTGAATTTACCCGATCAAGTGGGTAAACCGGAATAATCAATTAAAAGCCTTAAAAACTTATCGTAAATAAAGTGGAGGATCAACCCGATGGTGGTCGCCCCGTTAATTGAGGAACTGACCTTTACACGCGCGATACATGCCCCCGCCGCAGAGATTTACCGCGCTTTCACCGACGGCGATGCGCTGGATTACTGGCTGTCCGAAAATGCTCGCGTTCGGAACGCCGTCGGCGGGCATATACTGCTCACCTGGAATGATGGCTCACACGCGCAGGGGACGTACCTGGAACTGGAAAAAGATCAAAAAATCGTGATGAGCTGGCGCGCATCCGGCGAAAGCGAGGACTCGCGGGTGGCTGTGCGTCTCGAAACCGCTGACGACTGCACACAGCTTACGCTGACGCACGCGGGTCTGCAAAACCCCGAAGCCGCCGATGGATATTCAACCCGCTGGAATGCCGCGCTGGATAATCTGGTTTCGTTCCTGGAAACCGGCGCGGATTTACGCATCACCCGCCGGGTAATCCTTGGCATCTGGCCGAGCGAATTTAACGAAGAAGTCGCCAAAAAACTGGGTGTTCCGGTCACCAACGGCGTGCGCGTGGGCGGGGTGATCCCTGGCATGGGCGCGGAGGCCGCCGGATTGCAAGCCGATGATGTGGTCGTGGAGATGAACGGGAAAACTATCGGGCCGGAAATGCCGATCTACCGGACGGTGGAAAATAACGGGCCAGGCGACCCGGTGGCGGTCACGTTTTATCGCGGGGCGGAAAAACATACCATTACGCTGCGGCTGTCCGGTTATCCTGTCCCGGAAAAACCGCCGACCTTCAATGCGCTGGCCGACCTGGTGGCGGAAACTTATGCCGGCCTGGACGCCGAGCTATCCGCGCTGTACGAAGGTGTCAGCGAAACGCAGGCCGGCTGCAAACCCGCGCCCGGCGAGTGGAGCGCCAATGAAGTGATCGCGCACCTCATCCTGTCCGAACGCTGGCTGCAAAACTGGATCGGCGGGTTGATGCAGGGGCCGGAAATTGAAGGCTGGACGGCCAACGCGCCCGCGCGCATCGCGGGTGTCATGGCTACCTTCCCCACCACCGCCGCCCTGCTGTCCGAAATGCGGCGAAGCTGGGCGGAGACGGTCGCTATCATTCGCGCCGTTCCCGCTGAAATCGCCGAACGCAAAAGCAATCTCTGGTGGGTATCGTTCGAGGTTCAGGGATTCCCTAACCATACGCAGCAGCACTTCACACAAATTCGTGAGGCGCTGGCGTTTGCCCGCGCCTCGTAACCCCCACACTTTACTCCTTGATCGGCGGGGCAGGTAAACCATGCTTGCCCCGCTGTGATTCAATCCACCCGTTCCAGGATGTGTGTAACGACCGTTGCGCCGGTGCCGCCGATATTCTGCGTCATGCCGATGCGGGCATTTTTGACCTGGTTCGCCTCGGCCTCGCCGCGAAGCTGTGTTACCAAGTCTACCAGTTCGTAAACGCCGGTCGCGCCCACCGGATGCCCGCGTCCCTTTAGGCCGCCCATTGTGCTGATTGGAATCCGCCCGCCGATGGCGATCTCGCCGTCGCGCGCCGGCCACGTCCCCCGGCCACGCTCGGCAAAACCCGCCGCTTCCAGGCTGAGCGCCGCCATGATCGAAAAAGCGTCGTGGACTTCAAATACGTCCACATCAGCCGGAGTCAGGCCGGATTTTTCGTAGGCTTTGTGCGCGCTCAACTGCGCCGCTTCCAAAGCCAGCAGGTCGCGGCGGCTGGCGAGGTCAAGCGAGTCGGTGGCGGTGACGCTGGCCCGCACGCGCACCAGGGGCCTGTCGGTCAGGCTGCGCGCCATCTCCAGTGGGCAGACGATGATGGCTGCCGCGCCGTCGCAGATCGGCGAGCTGTCGTAAAGGTTGATCGGCTCGGAGATCATCGAGGCGCGTTGATAATCCTCCAGGGTAATGGGGCGCTGAAACATGGCGTTCGGGTTGTTCATGGCGTTGCGGTGGGCGTTGATGCTGAACGGCGCGAACGCCTCGTGCGGAACCCGATACTCATGCATATAGCGGCGCATAATCAGCGCGTTGAGCGCCACGAACGATGCGCCGTGAACGCACTCGTAATCGGCATCCGCCGCCGTCGCCAGCGCCGACGTGACCAGTTCCGGGGTGTCGTCGGTCATTTTCTCCACGCCGCAGACCGCCGCCACGTCCACCGCGCCGCCGCCGACCGCGCGCACCGCCGCCTGGAAAGCCACCCCGCCGGAGGCGCAGGCTGCCTCAACAGTCGCCGCTTCGATACCCCGCCAGCCGGCAAAATCGGCGATCAGCGCGCCCAGGTGCGCCTGGTCGCTCAGGCGCGGGGCAAGCATGTTGCCCACGAACAACGCTTCGGGGCGTTCGATGCCCGCTTCCCGCGCGGCCTGATCGAGCGCCTGAAACGCCAGTTCGCGCAGGCTGTAGTCCCACAGTTCGCCAATCGGCGTTTGGCCGATGCCGATGATACATACATCCCGCATGATGCTTCCTCGTTCGCTTTTTCACAATATATGGGCATTACTCTAACATGGAAAAACTGTCAAAACCTATTCGGTTTTTGCCCCTGCCCAAAGATTCATTCACTGCTTAAAATAACATCATTAACCGCTGCCATCACTCGTAACGAACGAGGTTTTATGACCGCCACGCAGATGACCAGCCGCGAGCGCGTCGAACGTATGTTCGAGCGCCGTGACCACGATCGCATCCCCCGTTACGATTCGTACTGGGACGAAACCATCACGCGGTGGCAGGCCGAAGGGCTGGCAGGGAGCTTCGATGGGGCGCTTGAACTGCTCGGCGCGGATTTTAAGAGCATCGGCGTGATCTGGCCGTCGCCTTTCCCCGGCCAGCGTATTGTCATCCAGGAAGATGCCGAAACGGAGGTCATCCAGGATCACTGGGGCGCGACCGGGCGCTTTTGGAAGTATAAATCCGGCACGCCGGAACACATCGGTTTTGACTGCGACAGCCGTGAGAAATGGGAAGCCGTTTATAAACCGGCCTTCCTGCAATCCGACCTTCAGGCCGATTTAACCGCCCTCAAGGCGCAGTATGCCGCTGGGCGGCGGGCCGACCGCTGGTGTTTGTGGCACGCCGCCGAGTCGTTTGAAGTGACCCGTAAAATCGTCGGCGACGAAGCCGTGCTGATGGCGATGGTCACGGACCCGGAGTGGGTTCAGGATATGTCGCGGACGTACACCGACTGTTTGCTGCGCGAGTTCGACGCGGCCTACGAATCCGGGCTGCACGTGGACGGCGTGTTTATGTGGGGCGACATGGCCTATAATCACAACACGTTCTGCTCGCCCCGTATGTACCGCGAACTGATCTGGCCGGATCACAAACGGCTGGCCGATTGGGCGCACGCGCGCGGCCTGAAGTTCATCTTCCACACCGACGGCAACGTGAACGGCGTTCTGGAACTGTACATTGAGGCCGGTTTCGACCTACTGCAGCCCCTGGAAGCAAAAGCCCGGATGGACATCCGGCAGTTATGCCCGCAGTACGGCCACCGGATAGCCTTTCAGGGTAATATTAACGTGATGGTCATGATGAGCAACGATCTTGATAGAATCGAACCGGAGATTCGGGACAAATTCGCCGCCGGCATGGCGACACAGGGTTACTCGTACCACTCCGATCACTCGATACCGCCGCAGGTCAGCCTGGAGACGTACCGCCGCATCATTGGCCTGATCGAACGTTATGGAAATTATCGTTGATGGAGGCCGACATAAAGGCAGTGATGGATGACCGATTTAAAACTGCTGCTTGATCTGTCTGCCGCTCTGCACCAGCATTTGTGTCCCCGGCAGGTATTGGGCGTGCGAATGGGGCTGTATGCGGGCCGGCTGCTTGATCTGGCCCTGCCGCAGCAGGATAAACGTCTGTGGGCTTTTGTCGAAACCGACGGCTGTTTTGCCGACGGTGTTTCGGTGGCGACCGGCTGCCGGCCTGGCCGCCGCACGCTGCGCCTGATGGATTATGGCAAGGTGGCCGCAACCTTCGTGGATACGGAGACGGAGCGCGCCGTTCGCATCTGGCCGAATCCCGACGCGCGCGCCCGCGCCGTCCGCCATTTCCCGGATGCGCCCAGCGCATGGCAGGCGCAGTTGGAAGCCTACCAGATTATGCCGGACACCGACCTGCTCAACGCTGCGGAAGTGGCTTTAAACTTCTCGCTGCGCGCGCTGATAAGCCGTCCGGGGGTGCGCGTGAACTGCGCCGTCTGCGGCGAGGAAATCCTGAACGAGCGCGAAGTGTGGGTTGATGGCCGCGTGTGCTGCCGGAGCTGCGCCGGAGAAAGCTACTGGCGGCCCCATGACCCGGCCTGGCAGCGGGAAAACAGCGCCGATTCGTAAACAAAGCCGGAAAAATGGCTGTGCCGTGTGAAATAAAAACCCCCTCAGCCGGGTTTGCGCGAGGGGGTTTCAGAATTTCAGCAAGCTGCGGATGATCCGCCTTTTAGCCCGCCCATTCCGGGATGGGACGGCAGCACAGGACGAGCTGTTTAGCGGCGCGCACTTCGTCCACGCGGGAAACCGGCGTGGTATGCGGGGCGCTTTTTAGCAGATTGGGGTTTTCGCGCGCTTCGGCGGCGATCTTTTTCATGGCGTCCACAAAGGCATCGAGCGTCTGTTTGTCCTCAGTTTCGGTCGGCTCGATCATCAGGGCTTCCGGGACGATGAGCGGGAAGTAGTTGGTAGGCGGGTGAATACCGTAGTCCATCAGCCGCTTGGAGATGTCCAGGGCGTGAATATCCGGCGCATCGCCGAAATGCCCTTCCAGCACGAACTCGTGGCCGCAGTAGCGATTATAGGGGATGTGGTAGGTATCTTGCAGCCTGACGCGCAGATAGTTGGCGTTGAGGACGGCATGACGGGTGATATCTTTGATGCCCTCGTCGCCGTTGATGCGGATATAGGTGTAGGCGCGGACATGCATCCCAAAATTGCCATGAAACGCCTTCAGCCGCCCGATGGATTTTTCCGGCATGTGCAGGCTGTAGAGCGGCGGTTCGTCGTCCGTGCCGTCTTCAACCTGGATGACAACCGGGCCGGGCAGATAAGGAACCAGTTTTTCGCCTACACCGACCGGCCCGCTGCCGGGGCCGCCGCCCCCGTGCGGGGTGCTAAACGTCTTGTGCAGGTTGTAGTGCATCACGTCGAAGCCGAGTTCGCCGGGTTTAACGACGCCCATCAGGGCATTCATGTTCGCGCCGTCCATGTACATCAGGCCGCCGCAGTCATGCACAGTTTTAACGACTTCCAGGATATGGCTCTCGAACAACCCCAGCGTATTGGGGACGGTAATCATCATGCCGGCCACCGTATTATCACAGGCGGCTTTAAGCGCCTGCAAATCCACATCGCCATTTTCGTCGGACGGCAGCTCGACCGCCGTAAAGCCGGCCATCGTCACAGTCGCAGGGTTTGTGCCATGTGCGCTGTTGGGGATTAAAATTTTGGTGCGCTGCGTATCGCCCCGGTCGAGGTGATATTTGCGAATCATGAGGATGCCAGCGAATTCGCCTTGCGCGCCCGCCGCCGGCGCCAGGCTGACGGCTTTAAAACCGGCGATTTCCGCCAGCCAGGTCTGAAGCTGGAACATGAGTGCCAGCGCGCCCTGTGCGCCCTCGTCATCCTGCAAAGGATGAAGGTGGGCGAAGCCGGGCAGCCGCGCCATATCCTCATTGATTTTGGGGTTGTACTTCATGGTACACGACCCCAGCGGGTAAAAGCCCGTATCAATGCTGTGATTAAACTGGCTTAAATGCACGAAATGGCGGATCACCTGCATTTCGCTGACTTCAGGCAGGTCGAGTTCTTTCCGCAGCAGTTCGGTGGGCAGGGGCGTTTCCGGTACATCCACGCCGGGCAGCGAGACGCCGCAGCGTCCCGGCACGCTGATGTCGTAAATCAGGGGTTCAGTCATGATCGGATTTCCTCCGGGACTTCTTTCAACGCCGCTGCCAGCGCGTCAATTTCCTCTTTGCGATTCATCTCCGTAACGGCTACCAGCATGTGATTTTTCAGATGTGGGTAATCCTGCCCCAGATCGTAACCGCCGATGATGCCTTTTTCGATGAGGGCATCGTTGATCGTCTGGACGGGCTGTGGGCATTTGACCACAAACTCGTTGAAAAACGGCTTGCTCATATCCACCTGGAAGCCGTCGAGCGCATCAATCTGTTTGGCAGCGTAGTGCGCCTTGTGGTAACACAGTTCGGCCACCGTTCGCAGGCCGCATTTGCCCATCAGGGACAGGTACACGCAGGCCGCCAGCGCCATCAAACCCTGGTTGGTGCAGATGTTACTGGTGGCTTTTTCGCGGCGGATGTCCTGCTCGCGCGGGCGCAGGGTCATCACATAGGCGCGTTTGCCGTCCTGGTCAACCGTTTCGCCGACGACGCGCCCGGCGATGCGGCGGACGTACTGTTCCCTGGTGGCGAAAAACCCCAGGTATGGCCCGCCGAAGCTCATCGGAATGCCGAGCGGCTGGCCTTCGCCGACCACGATGTCCGCGCCGAGTTCACCGGGGGTTTTAAAGAGCGCCAGCGCCATCGGGTTAGCGACTATCACCAGCAGCGCGCCGGCGTCGTGGACTTTCTGCGCCAGTCCGGCAAAGTTGTCAATCTGGCCGAAGAAGTTGGGGTAGGCCACCGCCAGCATGGCCGTGTTTTCGTCCACCATATCCAGCAGATCGGGGATGTCGGCACGCCCGGCGTCACCGACGATCTTGAGATTACCACCCTGGTGGTAGGTGCGGACGACAGCCCGGTACTGCGGGTGAATGGCCGGGCTGAGAATGATCTTGTTTCGTTTGCGGCGGGTGGCCTCCAGCGCCACCGTCACGGCTTCGGCCAGGCTGGTCGCGCCGTCGTAGTGGCTGGCATTGGCGGCATCCATGCCGGTCAGGGTGGAAATCATGCTCTGATATTCAAAAATCGCCTGGAGCGTACCCTGGCTGACCTCCGGCTGGTAGGGCGTATAGGCGGTGTAAAATTCCCCGCGCAGCAGGATATGATTGGCCGCCGCCGGGATGAAGTGGTGATAAGCGCCCGCCCCCCGGAAGATGGCGAAGTCGCCGGCGTGTTCGTTGGCTTCGGCCAGGGCTTGCAGCTCAGCAGCGACTTCCATTTCGCTCATAGGCGCGGGCAGATCCAGGCTCGGAAAACGGTGCGAGGCGGGGACGGCCTCGAACAGGTCTTCGATGGTGGTAACGCCGATGGCTGCCAGCATTTGCTGGCGTTCGGCGTCCGAGTGGGGTATATAGCTCATAGGGTAGACCTCATCGCTCGCATGGAGCGTTTCACAACCCCCGGCCCCTTCTCATGGAAGCGAGAAGGGGTATGGGGGAGCGCAGAACGATTACTCGCGGCTGTCGCAGTATTCAGCATAGGCCGCCGCGTCCATCAGTTCGGCAGCCTCGCCGGGGTCGGCGATCTCGAATTTGACCACCCAGCCCTTGCCGTAGGGGTCGCTGTTTATCAGTTCAGGCTCGTCCTCCAGCGCCTGGTTGACCTCGGTGATTTTGCCACTGACCGGCGCGTAAATATCCGAGGCGGCCTTGACCGACTCCACCGCGCAAAAGCTGGTCCCTTTTTTCAGCGTGTCGCCTTTATCCGGCAGGTCTACATACACGATGTCATTAAGCTGGTCTTGCGCGTAATCGGTAAGGCCCATCGTGCCGACGTTACCTTCGATCCGAAGCCATTCATCGTTGCGGGTATATTTCAAATCTTCCGGCGTTTTCCAACTGCCCATGTTGCTCTCCTTGTAGATCGTTTGTTGATAAAAATGAAAAAGAGCGCACCAGCGAATGCTGTGCGCTCTGTCAGCAATTCTCGCCTTCAGAGTGAGCAGCCTGCAAATCCTTGAACCTGAGAGTTTCACCACCCGGCCAGCGATACCGGACGGCTTGCCCCTTCGGCGTCTCGACGGCGAGAACTCTCTTTGCAGACCGTTCGATTTGTTTTCATTTTAACCGGTTTACCGGTGGATGGCAACGATACAGCCTTAAGCTTCGGCGGTCTGCTCCGGCTGGACGGGCAGCCAGTCGTACAGCGCCTTACGCACGCTGTCGCTTAAGGACAGGTTGAAGGCCAGGTGGCCGGTTGCATCGGCGACGAGCGTCGGGCGCATGAGCAGTACGCCGTTTGGCTGGAGGCCGAGCGCCAGAAAAGCCTGCCCGGTGCCGACCTGCCGTGTGGTTTGCAGCCCTTCGACCGGCTGTAAGCGGGCCAGAACCCGCGTGAATTCCTCGAAACGCGGGCGCAGCGCGATCTCCAGCGGGCCATAGCTGGCCGAAATGACGATATAACTGCCCTCGCGGCGCATAGCCACAACCGGGGTTGCTTCATCCTCCTGCCCGGTTTCCAGGTAAATCACGCTGATTTCGGTGTTCACCCTGGCCTGATTGAGTTGTTTGAAGTTTCTCATGGGTGCCCCCTCGCTCCAAAGTTCACAAAACGGCTGATGGGCGAGTATAACACAAGAGTGCCAAGTGAAAAGTAAAAAAGTTGGGAAATGAAAGGCAAAAAAGCGAAATCGGAAAACACGATCAGATAACCATGTGCCGATTTCGCTGCGATTTTATGGCCTATGGACTTCACCGCCGGGTCTGGATGCCGGTCAGCACTTCGTAGCTGATGGTGTTCAGGCGGCGGGCCAGGTCATCGGCGGTGATTGTCTCCTCGCCTTGCGCGCCGATCAGCACCGCTTCATCGCCGATTGAAACGTCTGGGATGTGCGAAACGTTCACCACGATTTTTTCCATGCTCACACGACCGATGACCGGCGCACGGCGGCCATGAATCAGCACCTCGGCATTGCTGCTCAGGCCGCGCCGGTAGCCATCGGCGTAACCCACCGGCAGCAGCGCAATGCGCTCTTCCCCGTGTGTAAGGTAGGTGTTGCCATAGCCGACCGGGTGGCCGGAGGGCAGGCTTTTGACCTGACCGACGACCGTTTTCCATGACAGCACCGGACGCACCCCGGCGGGCAGAGGCAGCTTTTCCGAAGGTGATAAACCATACATCGCCAGGCCGACACGCACCATATTAAAGTGATTGTCCGGCGAGGCCAGCGTCCCGGCGGAGTTGGCGGCATGGATGTAGGCGAAATTAAAATCGGAGGCGCGCAGCGGCCTGAGCAGGTCTTTAAAAATGCGTACCTGGCCGGCGGTATAGTCGGGGTCGCTGTCTGCCGAGGAAAAATGGGTGTAAATGCCCTCGATTTCCAGGTTTTCCAGGTTAATCAGATGGCGGAAAAACGGCAGCGTCTCGCTTGCCAGGACGCCCAACCGCCCCATACCGGTATCTACCTTGACGTGGACATGGAGCCTGCCGCCGATTTCCCGCGCGGCGCGGTTATAGGCGCGCGCCAGATCGAGGTCGTAAAGCGTGAGCGTGACGCGCTGGCGCACCGCCTGGCGGACGAGGTGAATGGGCGTGTAGCTCATCACCAGAATCGGCGCGTCTATGCCAGCATCGCGCAGTTCCATCGCTTCGGCCATCGAAGCCACTGCCAGGTATTCAGCGCCGTTAAACAGCGCCGTCCGGCTGACGGAAACCGCGCCGTGTCCGTAAGCATTGGCTTTGACGACCGCCATGATTGCCACCGTATCGCCGACAAAGGTTTTAAGGGCGCGCACGTTGCTGCCCAGTGCATCCAGGTCTACTTCGATCCAGCTTGGGCGGGCAGGCTGCACCAGAGCCAGCATTTCCTGGGTGGTCTGCTGGCGCGGCAGGCCGGCGCGATCCTGGGCATCCCGCAGCAGGGCGCGCACAATCTGTTCCATTCGAGCGGAAGCGCCGCCGGTGACGATGATAATATCGTTCTGAGACGGCGTGAACTGTTCCTTGATCGCCATAATGGCGTCCTGAATGCCGTAGGTTGTACACACACGCCGCCGTTCCATGCCCTTATCGAGCGCGGCGCGCCCGGCATGTGCTGCGTCGCTGCCTTCGGTGATGATGAGGTCGGCAACTTCGGCGGCACGCTGGCCGACCAGCCGGTGGCCGTACTGGCTGTACGAGCCGAGGTTATCCATGTCGCCCAGAACCAGGACAACGCGGCGGCGTTCGTTCGGCGGGCGCTCCTCGTTGACAGCCTGAATCCAGTTGAGCGCCGCCAGCGCGGACTGGGGGGTAGCGGTGAAGGTATCATCTATCAGCAGGCAGTCGTTCATGCCGGCGTAGGGGCGCATCCGCCCCGGCAGGCTGTCCATCTCGGTGATGGCTTTGAGCGCGTCATCCACCGGCGCATCGTAATACAGGCCGACGGACAGCCCGGCCAGCACGGCGTAAAGTTGATGTTTGCCCAGCAGCGGCGTCCAGCGGCCAACGTAGCGTTCGTTTTTGGAACGCAGGTCGAAGCCGGTTTTGGTCAACCCGACGACGATGTTATAGGCCATCATATCGGCGCCAAAATGCTCGATGCCAATGGTGGTCACGCGGGCGGGCGTGACGGCGGCCATCTGGCGCACCAGCTCGTCGTCGCCGTTGAGGACTGCCAGGCCGCCGGCGGGCAGGTGTTCAACCAGAATGCGCGTCTCGCGGATGATTTCGTCCAGGCTGGCGAACATATCGGTATGCGCGTGGCCGATGTTGGTGATGATGCCGACATCCGGCTGGATGGTCTGGATCATCTCCAGCATCTCGCCGGGGTAGTTGGGGGACAGTTCCAGCACTACGAAATCGTGTTCCGACGATAAACGCGCCAGCGAAAGCGGCAGGCTCAACCTGCCGGTGTGCAGGCCGTCGCTGCTGCAAACCTGGTAGCGGGTCGCCAGCACTCGCCTGACGGCCTGCACCGTTACCGATTTACCGGACGTGCCGGCGACGGCAATAACCTGGATGCCGGTTTTGTTCAGCACATAACGCGCCCAGGCCATCAGCGCGGCCTCGGTATCTTTGACGATGATGATGGACAGCCCCTGGGTATCGAACTCTGGCGGGTTGGTGCATAAAATACCGATCACGCCGCCGTCTACAGCCTCGCGCATATACTGGTGGGTGTCGCCCCGGTCGGTCTTGAGGGCGACGTAAAGCTGGCCTTCGGATGCCAGCCGCGAGTCGAGACAGAAGTCGGTGAAAACATGCGCCGCAGGCTCGCCGAAAAGCTGGCCGTTGGAGGCTTCAAGCAGGTCATACAGGCTAATCATGGCTTCCCTCTAAAACGGCGGAGGCGGCAGCCGCCGAAAGTTTTTATTATTTGTTATAATGACGATGGTTTGTGAAGGGCGCGCCTAATGACATTTTATTTCGAGATCGTCAAAACACAAGGAAATGCTCGCGCCGGCGTGCTGCATACGCCGCATGGCGACATTCTGACGCCAGTTTTTGCGCCGGTCGGCACGCAGGCGACCGTTAAAGCCGTCCCACCGCGCGACTTGAGCGAAATCGGCGTGCCGCTGATTTTGGCGAATACCTATCACCTGCACCTGCGACCGGGCGACGAACTGGTGCGCGATCTGGGCGGGCTGCATTCGTTCATGGGCTGGCATGGGCCGATTCTGACCGACTCCGGCGGCTTCCAGGTGTTCAGCCTGGCGGAAATCAACCGGATTGACGACCAGGGTGTGACCTTCCGCAGCCACCTGGACGGCAGCAAACGCCGCCTGACGCCGGAACGCTCCGTTGAAATCCAGCAAAATCTGGGCGCGGACATCATCATGTGTTTTGATGAATGTGCTGTGCCGACCGACCGCGCTGCCGTCGAAAGGGCGGTTCGGCGCACGTCGGCCTGGGCCGCGCGCTGCCGCGAGGCTCACCCGGATGATACCCGGCAGGCGTTGTTCGGCATCGTGCAGGGCGGCATCTTCGAGGATCAGCGGGCGGAATCGGCGGTTTTCCTGCGTTCGCTGGATTTTCCCGGTTATGCCATCGGCGGCCTGGCGGTGGGGGAAACCAAAAACGAGATGTACCGGACGCTGGATGTGACCACACCGATGCTGCCGCAGGACAAACCCCGCTATCTGATGGGCGTAGGCGACCCGGATGATCTGGTACAGGCGGTGGCGCGCGGCGTGGACATCTTCGACTGCGTGACCCCCACCCGCCTGGCGCGGCATGGCTCGGCGCTGACGCAAAGCGGGCGGCTGAACATGCGTAACCTGCCGTTTGCGACCGATAGCGCGCCGGTTGACCCCGGATGCGCGTGTTACTGCTGCCGTCATTTCTCGCGGGCTTATGTGCGGCATCTGGTGAAAGCGGGCGAAATCCTGGGCGCGTACCTGTTGAGCGTGCATAACATTCACTTTTTGGTGGAACATATGCGCGCGCTGCGCTGCGCCATCCTGGAAGACCGCCTGCCGGAATATGCCGAAACGTTCCTCCGATTATATCTACGCACAGCCTGACCTAAAGGATACCACGCTCTTGACCCCTTGTTCATCTGTTTTCCCTCAAGAACCCGGTTTGACGGCGCGCCACCATCGAGTGTGAACTCAATATGCGGCAGACCAAACGCGCTCTGGCGATTCTGGCATTAACCCTGGCGAGCTGCAGCTCGCAGTTTGTGCCGGCCTCGACGCCGACCTCCGGCGTGGCGACCCTGCGCGTTTATGCCACCGGTGCGGCTCTGCCGCTGCTGAATGACCTAGCCGCCTACTACAGCCGGTCGAATCCGACCATTACCTTTGACGTAGAATCCGGCAGTTACCGGGTGATGCTGGAACGACTGATGCAAGGGAGCGCGCCGTTTTTGCTGACCAACCATCTCGCTTCGGAAAACCTGTGGGCTGCCCCTCTGGGACAGGACGGAATCGCGGTGATTGTGCATCCGTCCAACCCGATCTCCGGCCTGACGACCGAACAACTGCGCCGTATTTATCAGGGGCATGTGGGCAACTGGCGCGACGTGGGCGGCCCGGATATGGAAATTGTCGTCATCAGCCGGGAGGATGGCTCCGGCACGCGGGCGGAGTTCGAGCGGCTGGTGATGGGCGCGCGCCGGACAACCCGCTCGGCGCAGATCGCCCCTTCCAGTGCGGCGATGGTCGCCAGTGTATCGCGCCAGCCCGGAAGCATCGGCTATGTTTCCATGAGCTACGTGGATGAAACAGCACGATCGGTTTGGGTAGATGGCGTGGAACTGACGCCGGATACCGTTTATAACAATATCTACCCGCTGCGCTCCACGCTGTATATTGCGGGCTTGAGCGAACCGCAGGATTATTACCTGAATTTTATCGCCTGGGTACAAAGCCAGGAAGGACAGATGGTGGTGGGGCAGCGTTACACACCGCTGCTGCGGCCATAATGGACCTTAGGCGGCGAAACTGAACAGCATGGCATACAGCAGCCCGACGACCAGCGCCCACATGGCAGCCAGCGCCAGATCGCGGTAAAAACGCAGGCGCGCGCGCCGTTTTTCCAGCAGCATTTCCGGCCCGCGAATGCGATAAAGCGCCCCGGCGGCCTCGCTGTTGCCGGGATTGACACGCAGCACGTTATCCAGACAGATCGAACTCTGGTCGAGCGAATCCACAGCCACGCTCATCCACAACCAGGCAGCCTCGAAGTCATTGTCTTCCTGGATAAGCTGGCGCAGCAGATAACGCGCCTCTGCCCGGCGTTCCTGTTTGACCAGATCAATCGCGTCTATCAGGCGGTCAATACGCTCGGCCTGCGAATCGGCCATTCGGCAAACTCACTCTTGGTCTACTTGTACCCCGGCGAATAAATCGGTTTCGTCTATCTTATCATAATCGGGCGGGGGATAAATGCGCGTAAAATCCTGCGCGCCGCTGATTAATTGGCGCACAAACAGGGGCAGCCGGGGCAGGCCGCCGCCAAGCTGGCTGGCATGGCAGGCATTGGCTTCATCCCAGGCTTGCAGGTAAGCGCGAACGTCCACCCGCGCGTGGGATGGCTCGACGTTTTCCAGAACCGCCACAAAATCCAGGTCGGCGTTTTTCCCAACGCGGCGCGGATCGCGCCCGCGCAGGCGCATAAACGTTACGTAGAACCGCAGCAGCGCCGTGGGGAAGGCGGTGTAATACAGCTTTTGCGGGCGGTAGGGCGGCTGGCCGGTTTCATAAGCGGCATCCCCGGCCAGAAAGAACGCCTCGGTGGCCGCGCGCTGGATGGCGATATGGTCGGGATGGCCGTAACCGCCGTAGCGGTTGAAGGTGATGACCACCTGCGGCCTGGCTTCCCGAATAACCTCAACCACGCGCCGAGTGACTTCGGCCTGCGGCGCCTGCCACAGACAGGCCGGGTCGCGGCTGGTTTCGGAGTTCATCATACCGCTGTCTTTGTAGCCGAATTTGTAGACCTTTTGAAAACCCAGCTTGCTGGCCGCGCAGTCCAGCTCGGCTAGGCGCAGCTCAGCCACCGACTTATAGCCGTTCAGCATCTCCGCCGAAACTGTCCCCACGTCCCCATTGGTGGCACAAACGAGATAAACCGCGGCTCCCTCGGCGACATAACGGGCAATCGTGCCGCCAGAGCCAAAACTTTCGTCGTCAGGATGTGCCAGCGCAAACAGTAACCGCCGACCGGACACAATCGCTCTCTCCTGAAACCCACCCAGATACGGAGATGCCTATCTTAGCGTAAAATGAGCGATTTTTCCCGACCCCTTGCAAAATATTCGCGCGCGGGTTACACTTCAAAATGAATTGCATCAATATTTTTTGAAGCAAATGAGGTGGCGGGATGGCTCAACAAAAGGTGCTTTTCGTCTGCACCGGTAATTCGGCACGTTCACAGATGGCGGAGGCTTTGCTGCGGAAATATGCCGGCGACCGCTTTGAAGTCCACAGCGCCGGGTTAGAGCCGAAAGGTATTCACCCACTAACAGTTCGCGTGCTGGAAGAAATCGGTCTGGACATCAGCAGCCAGCACTCGAAATCGCTCAAAACCTATATGGGGCGAGATTTTTTCCGCTACGTTATCACCGTTTGCGGCCATGCCGATGCCAACTGCCCGCAGCCGCTGTGGGCGCAGGGCGGCGTTAAACTCCACTGGCCGTTCGATGACCCGGCTGTCGCCGAAGGGACGGAGGAAAGCCAACTGGCGAAATTCCGCGAAGTGCGCGACCAGATTGACCGGAAAATCCAGGACTGGCTGCTGTCTGTATAATCCGGTTGTTCACTCAGAACTTGGAACTCAGAACTCGGAACTTGTAGCTATGGACACTTCTCTGTTTGAGCCGCCGGCGTTCATCAAACTGCTGGCGAATGACGTGCGGTGGACGCTGTTACAATCGCTGGTGAGCGGCGACCACCGCGTACAGGAATTGGTTGCGCTGGCGGGGCAGCCGACAAACTTGGTTTCATACCACTTAAAAAAACTGCGCGAAGAAGGTGTGGTGCAGATGCGCCGCAGCGAGGCTGATGCCCGTGACATCTACTACAGCCTGAATCTCGACCGCCTGCACGAGCAGTATCAGGCGGCGGGGCGCGCGCTGCATCCGGCTTTTGCCGGGGCGGACGAGACGCCCCCCCCTGCGGCGGGCGACCCTATCCGCGTGCTGTTCGTTTGCACGCACAACAGCGCCCGCTCGCAGATGGCCGAAGGCTTGACGCGCTACTTGGCCGGGGCGCGAGTCGAAGCGCACAGCGCCGGCAGCCATCCGGGCGGCATCCACCCGGATACCATCACGACGATGGCGCGAATGGGAATTGACATCGGCGGGCAGCACGCCAAACACCTGAGCGAGTTCGAGGCGCAGCCCTTCGATTATGTTATCACGGTCTGCGACCGGGCGCGCGAGGTCTGCCCGACCTTTCCCGGCGAGGGACAGCAGCTTCATTGGGGCTTCCCCGATCCCACCGCGATTGACGACCCGACCGAACGGCTGGCGGCGTTTGAAGACATCGCCGGGCGGCTGCGGTCGCGGATCGGTTATTTTCTGACGAAGGTGACGACATCATAAGGAGCAAATCGTGAATCGTGTGGTTGTTTTTGGCGACATTCACGCCAACCTGCCGGCATTAGAAGCGGTGATCGCCGATATGGATGCGCGCCGCTTGGCTGACCGTTACTGTCTGGGTGATCTGGTGGGGTATGGCACGTTTCCCAACGAAGTTGTCGCCCGGATACGCGAGATGAACGTGCCGACGCTGATAGGCAATTACGATCAAGGGGTGGGCAGCGACAGCGACGACTGCGGCTGCGCTTATACGAATCCGGTGTCAGAGGCGTTGGGCAAACGCTCAATTGCCTGGACGAACGCGCATACATCCACCGAGCATAAAACCTATCTGCGCCAGCTTCCTGCCCATATTCCGCTGCAATTAGGCGATCTGCGGGTGCTGCTGGTGCATGGCAGCCCGCGCCGCGTCAACGAATACCTGTTTGAAGATCGCCCGGATAGCAGCTTCGAGCGCCTGCTGGATGTCGCCGAGGCCGACGTGCTGGTGTGCGGCCATACTCATCTGCCATATCATAAGGTTCTGCCGAGCGGCAGGCAGGTTGTTAACGCGGGCAGCGTGGGCAAACCGAAAGATAGCGATCCGCGCGCCTGTTATGTCGTGCTGTCGGCAGAAGGCGTGCAGCTTTTGGTCGAGTTTGTCCGTGTGCCGTATGATGTGGAGAAGGCCGCTCGCGCCATCGAGGCCAGTGATATGCCGCACGAATACGCGCAGATGCTCCGGGATGGCAGGGGTTAGGACGGGGGAAGCGGTTGAACAACGGACTTTTGCGGCGCGCAGCCGCCGAACTGGTGGGGACGTATGCACTGGTGACGGCGGGCTGCGGCGCGGTGATGGTGAATGAACTTTCCGGCGCGCTCGGCCATGTCGGCGTGGCGCTCACCTTCGGTCTGGTCATCATGGTGATGATCGCAGCCACCGGCCACCTCTCCGGCGCGCACTTTAACCCGGCAGTGACGCTGGCTTTTGCCCTGACGCGCCATTTCCCCCTGCGCGAGGTTGTGTTTTATGTGATCGGGCAGGTGTCAGGCGCGGCACTGGGCGCGCTGACGCTGCGCGTTCTGGTGGGGGACGCCGCTCAACTAGGCGCGACGCTGCCTGCGGGTTCGGTGTTGCAGGCGTTCGGTCTGGAAGTGCTGCTGACGGCAGCTTTGATGTTCGTCATCATCTCGGTGGCGACCGATACCCGCGCGATCGGCACGCCTGCCGCCATCGCTATCGGTTTTACGGTGGCGGCCAACGCGCTTTGGGGTGGGCCGATCAGCGGCGCTTCGATGAACCCGGCGCGTTCGTTCGGCCCGGCGCTGGTGGCCGGGGTATGGGCCGACCAGTGGATTTACTGGACTGCTCCGGTTGTCGGCGCGGCGCTGGGCGCGCTGCTCTACCAGTTCGTGCGCCGGACGGACGCGGCTTAACGCAGCCGGTATAACATCTCGCCGGCTTTCGGCACGTACAGCAGGCCTTCGGCCTCGCGCCCCTGCCATTCAGCCGGGTTGATGTCGTCCGGGTTCAGGTAATCCAGCCCCAGGCGGTGGCAGTCCTCCGGTGGGATGCGAGTCGCCAGCGTGACCTGGATGCGGGCGCGTTCGATGCCGTTTTCGTACAGGCCGCTGCCGCGCAGGTGTGTGCCGTGCGCCAGCACGCCAAGCGGGATATGTTTGAAGCGATCCCACTGTTTCAGATAATAATCGCGCACATGATAGCCGGCCTCGTAGATGTACGCGCCATGCACACGGCTCACTGTATCCAGGTGCGGGGCGTACACGATGACCTCGCCGCCGTCGGCGATGGCCGGTTCGAGTTTGTACATGGCTTTGGCCGCTGTCCACAGTTCGTCGTACATGGCCGGGGCATGGGACAGCACCCGCCGGAAAGGCGTCTCTACCCAGTGGATATGGCGTTCGGCGGAAAGATCGGCGGCGGCTTCCCAGGCATCCAGGTGATCGCCGATGAAAATGCCGGCCAGATCGTTCCCGACCACCACCAGGCTGACCAGTGTCACCGGCGTCGGCAGATAAGCGGCGGCAGCGTGAATCATGTCGCGCACCGGCGTATGTTTGATGCCGATGGTGTTTAGGATGGTGATGAGCGCGCCCAGCCAGTGCGTTGTGTTAATCATCTCTGCGCCGGAAATGCCGGGGAACAGGTACTTGGCCCCGCCGCTGAAGCCGACGACTTCGTGCGGGAAGGTCGGGCCGATGATGAGGATATGGTCGTATTCCAGCGCGTACCGGTTGATGCGAACGGGCGTATCGCCGCCGAGCGACGGATGCCAGTTTTCGCCGGCGATTTGCTGAATCTGTGCCTGTTCCAGCACGCCGATTTCGACCAGCGCGGTGGGGTCGTTCCAGGCATGGTTGAGCAGGCCGATATGCCGGTAGGTGGTTTCCCGTTCCTCGCGGGTGATGCCGACCAGCGCGCACAGCGCGTCCGGTTCGAGCGGCGGGTGCGTGCCGAGCGCGACCATAAAATCAAGCTGCTGTGCGTCGTGCAGCAGGGCGACCACCAGCCGGAACAGCAGGGGCAGGGGCGCGGTGCGGGTGTGGTCGGGGATGAGGGCGAGGACACGGGCGCGGCCAAAGCGCCCGGCCAGCCCCGTCGCCAGGGTTTGCTGAATGGTGTCGGCGTCCAGCCGCGTATTTTCCGGCGCGGTTGCCTGCGCAAAAACGGCCATTCTATACCCCTCCATAGGCGCTGAAACCGCCGTCCACCGGCACGACGATGCCGGTCACGAACCGGCTGGCGTCACTGAGCAGCCACAGCACCGTACCCAACAGGTCTTCCGGTTCGCCAAAACGTTTCATCGGCGTGTGGTCTAAAATCTGCTGGCCGCGCGGGGTCAGACTGCCGGTCTGTTCGTCCATCAGCAGATAGCGGTTTTGCCGCCCGATGAAAAAGCCAGGCGCGACGGCGTTAACCCGGATGGCCGGGCTGTATTCCATCGCCATGTGGACGGCCAGCCATTGGGTGAAGTTGGTCACGGCGGCCTTTGCGCCGGAATAAGCCGGCACGCGGGTGAGTGGGCGCAGCGCCGCCATAGACGACAGGTTCAAAATCACGCCGCTGCCGCGTTCGGCAAAACCGCGCCCAAACACCTGGCAGGGAATGATCGTGCCGAGCATGTTCAGGTCGAGAACCTCGCGCAGGGCTTGTTCCGGCAGGTCGAAAAAAGGGCGTTCGGCGGACGTAGTGGCGGCGGGCTGGTTGCCGCCAGCTGCGTTGATGAGCGTGTCCACCGGGCCGAACTCCTGCCGGATGAGCGCCTCGGCCTGAAGCAGCGTATCGCGTTCCAGGACGTTGGCGTAAAAAGCGGCGGCGCTGCCGGGGCCGCTGCCCAGGTGTTTTTGCAGCGGTTCGGCCAGTTCAGGGCTGCGGTCGAGGATCGCTACGTTCGCGCCCAGGCCGACCAGCGCGCAGGCGATTTCGCCGCCCAGGACACCAGAACCGCCGGAGATGGCGATTGTCCGTCCCTTGAAGTTGTACATTGCGGTCAGTTCTTCCAGATTCATCGTTTTCCCCCTGCGGATGGTGGCCGGATTATAGCCTAAAAAAGCGGGAAAGCAGGATGTGTTTTCTGAACAAACAGCCCAACAAAACGCATGGACGTGGTATAATTCACACCCGTTCGATGATAATCAATGCGGAAAGCATTAAGGAGTTTTTGTGATATGCTGCCGATTTTAGCACTTCATATACCGGATGGATTCCTATCTGTCCCGGTGGCGGCTGCCGGTTGGCTGATGATGCTGGCGCTGGTGGGGGTGGCGCTGCGCCAGACGCGCGACCAGCTTGGCGAGCGGCAGATTCCGCTGATGGGTATTCTGGCGGCGTTCGTGTTCGCGGCGCAGATGATTAATTTCCCGGTGGCGGGCGGCACGTCCGGCCACCTGATCGGCGGCGCGCTGGTGGCTGTGCTGCTTGGCCCCTGGGCCGCCGTGTTGGTAATGACCAGTGTGGTCGGGGTACAGGCGCTGCTGTTCCAGGATGGCGGGCTGCTGGCGTTGGGTTTTAATGTGGTCAACATGGGGATCATCAGCGCGTTTGTAGGGTATGCGGCCTACGCTTTCACCCGCCGGATGATGGGCGAGACGTTTGCTGCGACGGCGGTCGGCGCAGCGGCGGGCGCATGGTTGGGCGTGGAAGCGGCGGCCATCGCTACCGCGCTGCAGCTGGCAATTTCCGGCACGTCGCCGCTGGACGTAGCCCTGCCGGCGATGGCGGGCGTTCATGCGCTGGTCGGCATCGGCGAGGCGCTGATTACGGTGGGCGCGCTGGCCTTCATCCGCCAGACACGGCCTGATTTGCTGGGGCAGCCGAGGGGCGCGGCCACACGCGGCGCGGGCTGGGTCGCCGCCGGGCTGTTGATCGCGTTGGCCGTCACGCTGGTTTCGCCGCTGGCCGACCCGAATCTAGACGGCCTGGAACGGGTGGCCGAAGATCACGGATTCAGCGAAGCGGCGCAGCCGCCGGCCTATGAAATCCTGCCGGATTACACCGTCCCGTTCATCGAGGATGCTGCGCTGACAACCATCGTTTCCGGCATTATCGGGGTGTTGATTGTGGCGGGTATTGGCTTTGGGCTGGCGCGGTTGGTTGCGCCGCGCCGGAAAGAAACCACCGGCGCCGGTTGATGAATTTTTCGTTTCAGGAACGGTATCGGGCCGGTGACAGCCTCCTGCACCGGCTCGACCCACGCATCAAGGTGGTCGTAACGCTGGTTTTGATCGTCGGCATCGTGATGACGCCGCCGGCGGCGTGGCCGGCTTATGCGCTGCTGTGGGCGCTGCTGGGCGGCCTGGCGCTGCTTGGCCGGCTGGGTTTCTGGCGGGTGGCGCGGACGGCGGGGCTGGCGCTGCCCTTCAGCCTGGCCGCCGCTACGCTGATGTTCACCACGCCCGGAAACGAAGTGCTGCGCGTGTTCGGCCTGGTGGTCAGCGACGCCGGCCTGGCGCGGTTTGCGGCCATCCTGTTAAAAAGCTGGCTGGCGGTGCAGGCCGCGCTGCTTCTGGCGATGACCACACCTTTTACCGATCTTTTGTGGGCGCTGGCGAGCCTGCGTTTACCTCAAACGCTGGTTGCCATTATCGGGTTGATGTACCGCTATCTGTTCACGCTGCGCGACGAGGCCGAACGCCTGATGCGGGCGCGGGCGGCGCGCAGCGGCAGCCTGGCGAACCACCGGTCGGGTGGCGGCCTGGGGTGGCGCGCGCGGGTGGCAGGCGGGATGGTCGGCAGCCTGTTTTTACGCAGTTACGAACGCAGCGAGCGGGTTTACGCGGCCATGCTGGCGCGCGGTTATACGGGGCGGATGCGGGCGCTTGACCCGCCGCCGTTGAGATGGCAGGCGGTGGTATTGGGCGGCGTGCCGCTGGCCGCGCTGGCGATTATTCAACTGCTGGCCGCGAGATGGTGGGCCTGAGCGGATTATGAGTCACCATACTATCGAAGTCGAAAATCTGTCGTTCCGGTATCCTGATGGGCGGCTGGCGCTGAATGACGTTTCGCTGTCGGTCGCGCCGGACGAAAAAGTGGCGCTGGTCGGCCCGAACGGCAGTGGAAAATCCACGCTGCTGCTGCACCTTAACGGCGTGTTTCGCAGCCCGACCGGCACGATCCGGTTGGGCGGCCTGCCGCTGGACGACCGCAATCTGGGGCAGATTCGCGCCTGGGTGGGGCTGGTTTTCCAGAACCCGGACGACCAGCTTTTTTCGCCGCGTGTGTACCAGGATGTGGCCTTTGGCCCGCTGCATATGGGTCTGCCGGAGGCCGAGGTTCGGGTGCGGGTGGAGCGGGCGCTGGCGGCGGTGGGCATGGACGATTATGCCGAGCGGGTGAGCTTTCATTTAAGCGTCGGCGAGAAAAAACGCATCGCCATCGCCACCGTATTGAGTATGGAGCCAAAAATCCTGGTTCTGGACGAACCTTCCGCCGGTCTAGACCCCCGCGCGCGCCGCCACCTGCTTGCGCTGCTGCGCGATTTAAAGCAGCAGACCATGCTCATCAGCACCCATGATATGCGGCTGGCCGCCGAATTGTGCGCGCGGGTGGTCGTGCTGGACGGCGGGCGCGTGGTGGCGGAAGGCCCAACCGAACGTATCTTAAACGATGCCGACCTGCTGGAACGTCACGGCCTGGAGAAACCCTTCTAAAATTCAGACTGCCGGCAGACTGATGGTAATCTGCGTGCCTTTGCCGATGACCGAATCAAGCTGCATGGTTCCCTGGTGCAGTTCGATGATGCGGCGCGCCAGCGGCAAACCCAGGCCAAGCCCCTGCTGTTCGTGGTTTTCGCGGTTGATCTGCTGGAAGTCGCTCATCGCGTTTGCGATCTGGTCGGCGGGGATGCCTATGCCCTGATCGGTGATCGTAACCCACACCCGACCGTCGGCCCGCCACTGCGAAATGACAATGTTCCGGTCATCCGGCGAGTAGTTCAGCGCGTTGGTGATGAGTTCCGCCAGGGCATGTTTGAGCGCATCCATCTGGCAGACGACCGTAGCAAGGCGGTCATGGTCGTGAAGTTCGATCTGGCCGTCCCGGTTGCGGTAGGCAAAACCGCGCGCCAGGTTGATAGCAACGGCCATGATTTCCCACAACTGCACGCGGAATCCGGTTTCAGTGATGGTCTGCCAGTTTAACACCCCGGTTTCCAACTGGGTCAAAAAGATGATCTGTTCGGTGACGTGCCGCAGGCGCTGGCTGTTGCCGCGCAGCGCGTCCAGCATCTCGTTCAACTCCTGCGCGGAAAGCTGCCCGACCTGCCGGGCGATTAAGTCCTGGGTGGTGATGAGCGAGGCCAGCGGTGTTCGTAATTCGTGAGTGATGAGCCGGATGAGGCTGCGGCGGGCCTGTTCCAAATCCTGCGTACCTGCGCCCTTCATGAGCGCATGTTTGGTCAGTCGGGCGCGGGTGGCCGCCAGCAGTTCGGCTTCGGTGAACGGTTTGGTCAGGTAATCATCGGCGCCCAGTTCCATGCCGTGCCGCATAAAAGTGCGGTCGGCGCGGGCCGTCAGAAAAATAAACGGCGTGGTCGCCAGGGCGGCGTCCTCCCGGATTTTAAGCAAAACGTCGTAGCCGCTTAGATGCGGCATGGCGATGTCGCAGATGACCAAATCGGGTTGGTGCTGGCGAACCATTTCTACGCCAACCAGCCCATCCTGCGCTTCCAGCACTTCATAACCTTCCAGATTCAGGAATTCGACGATATTTTCCCGGATGGGCTGCTCATCCTCAATGACCAGAATCGTACTCATGTATCTGACTCCATTGGCTGCGTGCGCGGGATGGTTAAGGTAAAGGTCGTACCCTCCCCGACACGGCTTTCAAAAGTAATGTCCCCGTGATGGGCTTCCACGCTCTGTTTGACGATTGCCAGCCCGATGCCGGTTCCGGGTATCGTGCCGACATTGGTCGCGCGATGAAATACTTCAAAAAGATGCTGCTGGTCTTTTTCGGGAATGCCGATGCCGTAATCGCGTATCTGAACGATGATATTATCACCCTCGGCGTGGACGTTCATTTCGATCGGGCTGCCGTCCGGCGAGTATTTGATGGCGTTGGACAGTAAATTAGTGATGGCCTGCCGCAGCAGTTTGGGATCGGCGGTGACGGCGGGCAGCGGGTCGGCGTTCAGGATGATTGTGCGGTTTCCGGCTATGGCCTGCATATCGGCGGTGATTTCCCGGCACAGAAGCTCAAAATCCAGCGAGGTGAGGTTAGGCTGCAAGCCGATAGACTGCGCCTTGCTCAACGTCAGCACCTCATCCAGCAGCTGCGTTAAACGTTTGATCTGCACCTGAATTTTGGCGAGGTGGTCATTCTGTTTTTGAATGTTGGGCGTGCTTAAATACCGCTTGAGCAGGTCGCTGGACGATTGAATGGCCGTGAGCGGCGTTCGGAACTCGTGGGAAACCATCGAAACAAAGCGCGTTTTGAGTTCGCTCAGCTCCTTTTCGCGTTCGAGCGCGCGGCGCAGCTCAGCTTCAACCCGCTTGCGCTGGGTGATGTCTCGCAGGCTGCAAACCAGACTGATGGTATAGTTCTCCTCGTTCTGAACCGGCGCAAGGGCCAGGTCGGCTTCAAAAAGGCTGCCATCCTTGCGCCGGAACTGGATTTCGAGGCGCTCCGCCTGCCCCGTAAGCACTACCGTTTCAAGCGCCTGGGTCAGTTTAGAGATGTCGTCCGGGTGCGTTAACTCGCCGATGGAATGTCCAAAAACCTCGTCGGTGGTGTAACCCAGCAGGTCGAAAAAAGCCTGGTTGGTTTGTTGAATCGCGCCCTGTTCATGCGCCAGGATGATGGCGTCGCTGCTGTTATTGAAGATCGTTTCAATCCGTTCTTTGGCGCGGTGCAGTTCAGCAGTGCGCTGAGAAACGCGCATCTCTAACTCGCCGGCATAGTGGTTGACTTCTTCATACAGCAGCATGTTTTCTACGGCACTGGCGGCACGCTCGGCGAAGGCGGCGATCACACGGCGTTGGGACAGGCTGTAGGCGTCGGGCTGAGGGCTTTGTAGATCCAGCACGCCCAGGATTTCTTTTCCGCTGTTCAAAGGAACGGCCAGCTCCGAGCGCGTGGTCGGGATGGAGGCAGCGTAATGCGGCGAAGCCGTTACGTCCGGTGCGTAAATGATCTGCCCGGTGCGAATGGCTTGGGGAACCAACCCCGGCCCGTCGAGGTAGAGTTCCGGCAGGGGGTCGGCGCGGTAAGTCCCGGCGCGCGCCAGCCGCAAGATGGTCCTGTGGTGTTTATCCACCAGCATCAGGCTGCAATCGGCCTGCCCGAACTCTTTAATCACCGCCTGGACGATCTGGTGTCCCAGGTTGAGCAGGTTATCTGACTTAAAGAGGTAGGATGTGGCATTATAAAGCGCCGTGAGTTCCTGCTCGGTTTGTTTGTGTTCGGTGATGTCGCGGATGACGCCGATCAGACGAAGCGGCTGGCCGGATTCGTCGCGGATGACATCGGCCTGCTGGCGGACGAAACGCAAACCTCCATTGGCGTGCAGGATGCGGTGTTCGATAGCGTAAGGCAGCCCCAAAACCAGAGCATTCCGGCTGGCAGCACGCACGGTTTCGCGGTCGTCGGGATGCACGAGCGAGAGAAAAGTATCCCAACTGCCGTCAAAATCGGTTTCGTCCAGGCCGAAGATATTATAAATCTGCTTCGACCAGTTTATACTGCCGTCCCGGTCGGCCACCCAACTGCCAATGCGCGAAATTTCCTGCGCCTGTTCCAAAAATTTCTGGCTCTCGATCAAGGCGCTTTGCACCCGGCGGTGTTCGGCCTGGGTTCGCAGCGCGGTCAGACCGTAGCCGAGGTTGTCGGCCAGTTCCTGGAGCAGTTCGATCTCGGTTTCGCCAAAAGCATCTGCTTCGGGTGTATTGACGTACAGAATGCCCAGGATTTGATGATTCCGCTGAATCGGCAGTATGGCCGACGAATGCCGCCGGTTGAGAGGTGGGGTTTCGTCACCGTCCGGGGAAAGTTGCCGGTTGATATGAACCTGCCCGGTATGGCGCGCAGTTTCGATCAGCGGTCTGTCGGCGGGTTGGATGTCGGCCAAATGAATGCCGGCCTGCGCGACCGGATTCAATCCATCCGGTTCGTTTAGGCCGACCCAGGCGAAATGATAGTCTCCGACGGCGACGATGATCTGGCAGACCTGCTGGAGAAGATCGTATTCGTCGGTCGCCCGCATGAGTGCCTGATTGCAGTCGCTCAACATGCGGTAGGCCTGATTAAGTTTGAGCAGAACATCTTCGGTGTTTTTGTGCTGGGTGATGTCACGGAAGTTGAGGGCGATAGTATCGGTTCCGGCAGCCAGTTTGGCTGCGACGGCTTCCATCCAGCGCCAGGAGCCGTCCTGATGGTGGAAACGATACCGGATGATGGCGCTGCCATACGCCGTCTGCGTCAGGTTTTGTAACTCGTGATGAAAAGCGCCGACATCCTCCGGGGGCAGGAGGTCGAAAAAGCTGCGCCCGATCAGTTTTTCGCCATCATAGCCTGTGATGGCGGCAGTTGAATCGCCGGCGTAGAGTATAATGCCGTCAGCATTGATGAAGGTGGTGCATTCATAAACATTTGCAGAGGGGATACGAACGCACTGATCGCCGATTTGTGACAGGCTCTCGGCATCCTCAAAGCATCTCTGTTTTTTTGACACCTGAGACGGTAATCGGTCGAATTTCATGTGAATCGTCACACCCATGATCGTTAATAATGGCTCAGCCATTTATACTATCTTAATACTACTTGGGTGAAATAAACTTGAGATTCGCGCTCTGACCGAAATTTGAACCGGATACCTACCAAAAATTCACTTTTGGGGCCGGATTATGGGGTCGAGGCGTGTCGGCTGATCGGTGTGCTGCTGCCAGGCGGTTTCTTCGAGGCGAGTTCGATAAACAGCACCGCCGACCAGACATTTTCCACCTTGCTCACGTCCGCCCTCCGGGGACAAGCCAGGTCGCCTGATAGGGTTTTAAAGCGATCTGCTGGCGGTGAGTTACGTTGGTGATGAGGTCTTGCCAGTGGCCGGCGGCCAGATCAATCTGCACCATCGTGTTAGAAACATTGTGCAGCGCCAGCAGCGGGCCGCGTTCCAGCGCAAAAACCGCCGGATGCAGATTCAGCACTCTCTGCGGACTTCCGGGGTGGAAGCCTGAATGCGAACGCCGCGCCGCCAACAGGTCACGGTAGCGCCGGAATACCCGCCCCTGGCGAGTCTGTGGGTCGTTTAATGCGATTTTTAGTACTTCGATATTGAATTTTTCGCGGTTGATGGTGCGGGCGCGTCCGGTTTCCTCGACGCCTGCCTGCCAGTTGGCCGCGCCGAAAAGGCTGGAAAAATAAATCCCCGGCATACCTGCCAGCGCCAGCATGATCGCCTGCGAAGCCATAAAACGGTCTACCGAGCGCGCCAGCGGCTCGCCTGGAACGGCCAGCGCATCGAAGTAGGTGATGTTCATTTCGTAGGGGCTTTGTGTATTGTCGCTGTTGGTTTTATAGGAAATACGCCCGCCGCGCTGCTGGACAGTATCCATAAGCGTTTGAACCGCGCTGTCCGGGATCAGCCCCGTCGCCGGGCGCAGGCCGATGCCATCGTGCGAAGCCGTGAAGTTAAAAAAGGTGGTCACATCGGACGGCGTTTGCAGGCTGGCAGCCCATTCTGAAAGCGCGCGCGCATCGCCCGTGTAAAACGTATGCAGCAGCAGCGGGGGCAGCGCGAACTGGTAAACCATCTGCGCTTCGTTATAACCGTCGCCGAAATAAGATAGATTTTCGGCGTGAGGCACATTAGTTTCGGTAATCAGCACCACCCAGGGGGCGGCGGCGTCCAGCACATCGCGCATTAGTTGGACGACGGCGTGCGTCTGGGGCAGGTGGATACAGGGCGTGCCGATTTCTTTCCACAGGTAGGCGACAGCGTCCAGCCGGATGAAATCTGCCCCCTGCCGGACGTACAGCAGCAGTATCCGCAGCATGTCCAGCAGCAGCGCCGGGTTGGCGAAATTCAGGTCTGCCTGATCGTCGCTGAAGGTTGTCCAGACATAGCGGGTGCCGGCTGCCGTCTGGAACGGCGTCAGCAGCGGATGAGTGCGCGGGCGCACAACCTGAGATAAGTCGTTATCCGGCGAGGCGGTGACGAAATAATCCCGATACGGCGCTTCATCGCGCAGGAAAGCCTGGAACCATGCGCTCGAAACCGAGGCATGGTTGAGTACCAGATCAAACATCAGCCGGAAATCCGAACCGAGCCGTCTTACCATATCCCAATCGCCTAGGGAGGGGTTCACCGCCTCGTAATCCACCACCGAAAATCCATCGTCCGAGGTGTAGGGAAAAAACGGCAGGATGTGGATGCCGCTGACGAGTTCGCCCAGATATTCCTGCGCGAAGGCGCGCAGGGCGGCCAGCGGCGGCTGGTCGTCGGCCAGGACGTGATCGCCATAAACAATGACCAACGCATCCCGCTCATCGAGCGTTTTGGCGCGCGGCGGAATGGGGTGCGCGGCGATGATCTGCTTGAGGGGTTCTAACGCTTCGGTATTTCCATATAAAAAACGCAGTTTGTCCGCGATACGGGCTTCAATCCGTGAATCCATAATTATCCTTAAAGTGTTTGAACGATTTTGCGCTAGACGCCGAAAACACCCAGGTCAACACAGGCCAGCGCCGCGTTGGGCCAGGCGAACCAGTGGCGGGAAACGACCGCTCCGGTTTCGGCATCGGCGGCTTCGGGCAGCGCGCCATCCCAGGCGGCGGCAGCACGCAGACGATCACGGGCCCGCATCTGGCGGCCAGAGTCGCCCAGCGCGCGCGCGATAATCAAGTCCTGCACATCGCCAAGCGGCCAGGGCGCGCGTGTATGCACCGACCCCAGACGCCCGCCGTAAAAACCGCCAACGTTAGCCGCTGAAAAAGCGAACGCCACCGTCGCCCGCCATACCGGGTCGTCAGCCGGGACGAACCCCCAGGCCGGGGCCAGCGCCAGCGGCAGGTCGTTGGCGTCGTGGTAAAAGTGGAACTGTCCCGCGCCGTCGGTTGCGTAAGCGTACAGGCGCTGGCCGTCCCGCTCCGCCACGAAAAAATGATTGATCGCCTGCCGCAGTTCCGCCGCCAGGTCTTCCCAACCGCCGACCAGTTTATTCAATAATTCCAGCGCGCGCCAGAACAGGATGTGGCTGGAAAGATGATAGGGCAGGGCGATAGGGTCATCGGCGGGAGTTTCGTCGGTAGGGAACAGCGGCAGGCCGTTCGCCGCCCGCGCACGCAGATTTTCGATCAACGGCGGGATAAAGGGCTGCAAACGCGCCAGCGTATCCCGGTCGCCGGTTTCCAGCGTATATTCGGCCAGTTCCAGCAGGGGAAAAAGCTGCTGGTCAAGCTGGAAAGCCGCGTCTTTGACCTGTCCATTCGCCAGATAACAACGTCCCCACACGCCGCCGGGCCGTTCGGCGGCTTCAAACATCCACAGCAGATGGCGGCGTACCACGTCCCGCATTCCCCAGGCGAGCAGCGCCCGCGCCACGTAATAAGCGTCTCGATTCCATGACAGGGGAAGCAGCATATGGTCGGTGAGCAGGCAGGTAGTTTCGCCCACCGGCACGGCCATCGCCAGCCCGTAGGCCAGCCCGCGCCGCGCCAGCGGGTCGTCAGGGATGCCGCGCCAGCGGTCGCGCCAGGCCGAGAGCGTTTCCTGAAGGCAGCGTTCGGCGTGGTTGTGCAGGCGGCGCGCGCGGGAGGCCGCTTCATCCGCCGTCTGCCCGAAGCCGTAAGCTAGCACGGCGCGCCCAGCGCCCACGACAGGCAGCGCGATTTCGACCGGAAGGCGGCTTTCGGCGGCGGTTTGTCCGCCGGTTTTGGGGCCGCAGAGCGCAGCTGCCGCGCCGAGCGCCGGGTTTTCAAAAATCACCACATCATCGGCAAACGATAGACGCAGTTCCAGGGGCGGCATGGGCAGCGGGCCGCCTTCGGTAAGCTGGGTATAGGCGCACCGCTGTAAGGACAGCCGCCCCGCCCAGCGCGGCTGAAGCCCGCGCCAGTTCCAGATTTGCGCCGCGCCCTGGTCGTCGGCGAAGGTCGTCACATCTGCTGCGCCGCCCGTGAAAACCAGGCGAGTCTGTGGGATGGCGGACTCCAGCAGTGAGGTTTCGCGTTCGATCGGTGTCTGGTCGAACTGAAGGCCAAAACCGCGCAGTTCGGCCAGGCCGGCCCGGTAGGCGCGCACTGCCGCCGGGTTGTAGCGTTCGGTTTCCGGGAACGGGTCCGCCGCCGTCAGGGTGATGTACCCATGCTGCGGGTGGTAGGCATTCAGCGCGATGAGCCGCCCTGCTTCGTCTAAACTGCCCGTCAAACCGTTCGCGCCAAAATCTGCCGGTTTGGTCACGCCAGAATTGTCTCCATGTCCGGGGTAATCGCCTCGCCGGTTTCCGGGTCTATCCAGCGAATTTTAGAGATCGGAAACCGCAGCCAGACCTGACCGCCAACTTCGGCGGGGAAGTCAGGATGTGTCGAAATTTTAATCATATTGTCTTCAACGTAGGTGGTCAGCAGGTTTTGCGAACCCAGCGGCTCGACCACCTCGACCTTGACCGGCAGCGTATCGTCCGCCGGGCGGTCGAGCGTTTCCATGTTTTCGGCGCGGATGCCGATGTAGACATGGCGGCCTTCGTAGCTGTCTAAAGCCGCCCGCATTTCCTCCGGCGGCGCGATCAGCAGCGTGCCGATTTTGACCTTCACCGCGCCATCCTCGCGCCGCACTTGGCCGCGCAGGAAGTTCATGGGCGGGTTGCCGATAAAACTGCCGACGAACTGGTTGGCGGGCAGATCGTAAACCCGCGTGGGCGAATCGACCTGGAGGATTTTGCCGTTTCGCATCACGGCGATGCGGTCGCCCATGCTTAGGGCTTCGATCTGGTCGTGGGTGACGTAGACGGTGGTTGCGCCCAGGCGAGCCAGCAGCGCCTTCAGCTCCGCCCGCATTTCCAGGCGCAGCAGCGCGTCCAGGTTGCTCAACGGCTCATCCATCAGCAGCACTTTGGCATCATAAGCGATGGCGCGGGCGACGGCCACGCGCTGGCGCTGACCGCCGCTCATCGCGCCGGGAAACCGCTCCAGCATAGTTTCGATGTGCAGCAGTTTGGCAGCATGTTCCACGCGCTCCCGAATGGTTTCTTTGGGCAGCTTACGCATCTTCAAACCGAAGGCGATGTTGTCGAACACCGTCATATGCGGGAAGATGGCGTAATTCTGAAACACCATCGAAATCTGGCGTTCTTTGGGGGGCAGATAGGTCACGTCCTTGCCGCCGATGAGGACGCGCCCGGAGTCCACCATGCCCAACCCGGCGACGGCCCGCAGCAGCGTGGTTTTGCCGCAGCCGCTTGGCCCCAGCAGCACGACAAATTCCTGGTCATGGATGGTCAAACTCACATCGTCAATGGCGACAAACTTGCCAAAACGCTTGACTGCGTTTTCAATTACAATTTCTGCCATAGCTCAATCCAGTCTCCCTATTTGGTGATCTGCCCCCACATATTGAACAGATAGCGGCGGATGAAAAAGATGAAAATGAGGGATGGCACCAGCATAAAAAAGCCGCCCGCGAACTTGAACGGGTCGCCAGATTTGTCCAGGGTATAGAGGATTTGCGCCGGCAGCGTGCGGTTGGTGATGGTGAGCAGAATGGCGGCGAACACCTCGTTCCAGGATAGGACGAAGGTGAGAATGGCCGCCGCCGCGATGCCGGGAACGGCCAGCGGCAGCACCACCCGCCAGAAGGCCTGCATCCTGGTGCAGCCGAAAATCTGGGCAGCTTCTTCAAATTCGCGCGGGACGCTGGTAAAAACGCTGGCGACCACTAGAATCGTGGTGGGCAGCGTCAGGGCGGCGTGCATCATCGCCAGGCTGTGAACTTTGTCGAACATGCCCAGGCGGATGAAAACGACCGCCAGCGGCACGGCCAGCACAACAATCGGGAAGGCGCGCACCGACAGGATGCCGAGCCGGATGGCGTCGCGCCCCGGAAAGAGATAACGGGCAATCGCGTAACCGGCGGGGATAGCCAGCGCCGTCGAAATCACCAGCGCCAGCAGGGCGACGACCAGACTGTTGAGCGTGGAGTTTAAGATGCCCTGCGTGTTCAGGAAAAAGTCGAGCGTCTGGGTCGAAAACGGAATGGGGAAAAAGTGTTTGGGGAACGCCCGAACATCTGTTGGTGTGCTGAAGGCCATCGTCGTAATCAACCAGATGGGCAGCAAAATCCAGATGGCGAGGATGATCGCCAGCGCATAAGTGCCGCCCCGCCGCAGGTTGTGGCCCAATTTGGCGCGGCTGCGCTGGGCATCCAGCGCAGCGGTTTGCGCCGGGGTCATCAGTGGTTTGGATTGTTCATAGGTTCTGCCGGTCATAACGCCTTCTCCGCTTCCTCCTGAGACCGCACAGCACGCAGGTAAAACATCGAAATCCCCAATGACAGCAGCATGATGAAACCGGCATAGGAGGCCGCCACGTTCGGGTTATTAAAACGCGCCGGGTCGTACCAGCGATAGGTTTCGTTCGCCAGCACGGTTATCACGTTGCCACCGGTGAGCGCCACGACGACGGCGAAAACCTGGAAGGCCAAGATGGTGCGTAAAATCAGCGCCACCTGCAAGCTGGGTTTGAGCATGGGCAGGATGATATAGCGCAGCCGCTGCCACAGGTTCGCGCCGAACACCTCGCCGGCTTCGATCACATCCCGCGAGATGGCCTGCAAGCCAGAGACGACGATCACCATCACAATCGAGGTGGCGCGCCAGACTTCCGCCAGCACAATAGCCGCGATCATCCAGCCCTGGTTGCCGGCCTGGATGAAGATAAACGGCTGGTCGAGCAGGCCGGTAGAAACCAGAAAGGAGTTTAAAAAGCCGCGCTGGGTGAAAATGGAATACCACAGGATGCCGGAAGCGAGATCGGAAATGCCCAGCGGCAGCGTAAAAATGTACAAAAAAATGGTGCTGCCGCGTATCTGGCTTTGCAGCACCAGCGCCATGACGATCGCCAGGACAAATTGCAGCGGCAGGATGAGCGCGATCAGCAGAATAGTCGTACCCAGGGCGCTGCCGAAGCGGAAATCCGTGACCATACGCCGCAGAAAATCCAGCGTCCATTCCTGTGTGGTTTCCCCGCTCACCACCCGCGCGGTGGTTGATTCGGTGCGCGACTCGATAAAAACATTGCTCTGGCTCACCCATCCCTGAACGGTGCTGCCGGCGGCGTCTTCGGCTTCCACCTGGAACCAGTAGATGGGGCGCGTGCGCCCGTTGGGCAGAACTTCTTCTGTCCGCAGCCGGTCAAGTATCCGGACTTCGGTCTGCATCTCCAGCGTGCCAACCGGCGCGGCTTCCGGGGCCGGCTCAGCGCGCAGGTGCAAAAACTGGCCTTCGCGGCGCAGCGCCAACTGTAGGGATTGAACCATCGGGTAGGCAAAAAACAGCACCAGATAAATCATTGAGGGGAGGAGTAATAAATAAGGGGTTACGGGAAATTTTTTCAAAACCGCACTCCTCATTAAAAGGGGGAGACAGGCCGCAGCGGCCTATCTCCCGGTCTTTCATTCACTTACTCAGAGGTTATTCGACCTGGCAAGCGCCTTCGCTGGGCGCATCCGGGGGCCAGCAGGCCGCGCCGGTTTCGTCCAGCAGGGTTTGCAGGATCGCCGCTTCTTCATTGAGGACGGTCTGGATGTCTTCACCCTTATTCACTACGCGGTCGAAGGCGTTGCGGAAGATTTCGTTAATCTCGCCGCCGCGCGCGCCCAGGCCGACCGGCAGCAGCGCCGGGATGGCATCGGGCGAATTCGCCAGCGCCTCCACCGCGCCCAACTGGATGGCGACGCCTTCCGGCAGGTTGCTGGTGTCCACGCCGCTGACGACCGGATAGAAGCCCAGATCGCGCAGGACAGCGCCCTGAGTTTCGGGGCTGAGCATAAAGCGGATCAGCGCCTCAGCGCCTTCAGGATCAGGCGAGGTGAACGGAATACCCAGGCCGACCACCACCGGCATAAAACCGCGTCCTGCCGGGCCAGCCGGGGTGGGGAAGGCGATGAAGTCCTGAGGACGTTCGTCGAAAGCCGGTTTGAGGCGCGCTACATGGTCGAAAGCCACCATCACTTCGCCGGACAGCAGCGGGCCGTTCATAAAGTCATAGTTGATGGATTCCGGGTTGACGTAAGGCCACAGGTCATCGCGCAGGAAGCGCATCATTTCGACAGCGGCTTCGCTCTTAAACTTGGTGACCATGCCGCCGGTGAAGGATGGGAAGGCATACCCTTCCAGGAAACGATGGAACAGGCCCTTAACCGGGAAGCCCAACTGCGGCTCGCCGGTGGCTTCCTGCATAGCTTTGCCCCACTCGGCAAGCTGCGCCCAGGTCAGCGCGTTGATGTCCGCGCCTTCCGGCAGGTATTGCAGCGCGTCCTTGTGGGCGGCCATCGTATAGGTGGCCTGCATCCAGGGGATGTAATATTGGTAGTCTTCGGTTCCCATCCTGCCAAGCTGGACAAAAGCATCGTTAACATCCATGCTTTCTTCGATGCTCGCCAGCAGGTCGGTCAGATCAAACATCAGGTCTTCATTAACCAGCGTGGGGAACGTGCCGTGCAGCGCGCCGATCACATCCACCGTGCCTGCGCCCGTCTGCGCTTCAGCCTTCAGCAGATCAATCATCGCCGCTTCTTCCGAACCGACAAACTCGACGGCGCCGCCTTCAAAAGCGGACAGGATGGCGCGGGCTTTTTCGGCTTCCTCGACCACGTTGAACTGAGTGGAAAGGAAGGTGATCGTGCCGTCCTGGGCGAAAACCGTTCCGGCGATGAGCAGCACCGCCACGAACGCCAGCAGGAGAAAATGGCCTCTCTTCATAAAACATACATCCTTTCTGAAACAAACTCGAACATTAAACGGGACATCCATTAAAAACCGCTGGACTCACGCACGATCAGTTTGCTGGGCAGCAGCAGGTGCGTGTCCTCCGGCGGATTCCCTGCGATGATCTTTATCAGCATCTGAACCAGACGCTGACCGATCTCATGAAGCGGCTGGTGGATGGTGGTTAGCGGCGGTTGGGCATATTCGGCGGCGGGGATGTCATCATAGCCCGCGATGGCAAATGTTCGCCCTACCTGATGCCCGCGTTCCTGAACGGCCTTCATCGCGCCGAGCGCCATCAGGTCGTTGCAGGCGACGATGGCGGTTAATTCGGCCTGATGCTCCAGCAGCCGGCGCGCGCCCTGGTAGCCGCCCGACCGGAGCAGATCGCCGTTGACGACATATTCCGGTCGGTAGGGAATCCCGGCCTGGGCGAGCGCCTGTTGGTAGCCGGCCAGTCGGTATTGGGTGAAGGCGATGTCCGGCGGGGGCAGAATGAGGCCAACGTGACGATGACCGCGCTCGATGATGTGCTGCGTGACGACCTGAATGGCGGCCTGACCATCCACGTCAATATATGGAAAATCCGAGTCTTCCCCAGGCGCGCCGCGCCCAAAAACCACAAATGGGTGGTTTCGACTTTTTAAGTAGCTGATGCGCGGGTCGTTGTAGCGGGTTCGTGCCAGGATCATGCCGTCAACCCGGTTGCCGCCCGCAATACGACGGTAGGCTTCCATCTCCTCCTCGCCCGGTTTCTGGGCGCTCACCAGCAGATCGTAATTTTCCTGAGAAGCGGCATCGCCGATGCCCAATATAAGCTGGGCGAAAAATTCGTTGGAAAAACCGTTATCACGTGCCGGGATGATGAGGCCGATTGTCTGCGTGCGCTGGCTGCGGAGCTGTCTGGCAAGGAGATTGGGCTGATAACCGAGCGCGTTAGCGATCTCGATGATATGCTGGCGTGTTTGGGCGTTCACATCACTGTAGCCGGCCAGCGCCCTGGAGACGGTGGTGATGGAATAACCACTTTGTTGTGCAATATCTTTTAAAGTCACTTTCACCGAAGCACTTGTAATAATATGAAATAGGCGAGACTTAATCTGACACTTCGGGTAAAGTAGTGAGTAGACGAAGAGGAGTGTCAGCATGACGAACGAAGAAAAGATCATTGCCACCAA
>QUBZ01000162.1 GCA_014338005.1 Chloroflexota bacterium
GCGTAGTTTAAATTGCTGCCGATGCCGCCGACCAGAAATAACGTGCCGGTCGGCCAGTTGGCCTGCGCCAGCTTGCCCTTGATGCTCGGCGCGCTGTTGGCCGGGTCGCCGCCGATGCGAAACAGATGCACGTTAAACGGCCAGCCGATCAGCAGCCCGAATACGATGCTGATGACCAGCAGAACTAAGCCGACCCCCAACGCGCCCCAGGACATCGGCGCGGACCAGCACAGCCAGCCGATCACCCCCTGGTAAAAACCGTTTTGCGAAACCGCGCCGATGCTGGCGATGAAACCCAGCGCAAACAGCACGATGCCGATGATTAAACCCACCGTCTCGTTACCGAAGGCCGACGTATAGATGTTGTAGGCCAGCACGCCGTTTAAGGAACTGCCGAAGCCGATCAACAGGCCGCGCATGACACCGGTGAAGGCCGCTTCTGTGCCGCTGCTGGATTGCAGCGAGACGGTGGCCGCGATATAAACGACGATGCTGGCGACCAGGATAATCAAACCCGGCACGCGCGTGAAGAAAAAGCCGAAGTAACTGCCGATGAAGGTGATGATGCTGCCGTCGGCCCGAACCGGCACCAGCCACCCGCCGCTGTCGGTGGTGAGGACGTGAATCAGCACCATGATAACTACACCCACGCCGGCGCCCCAGAACGCCGGCCCAAAAGACTGAACCTTCAACCGTCCCAGACTCGTTGCCCTGTTCATTACAACCCACCTTAAACTCACTGCCGATATTTACATTTTAGTGAGATTTTATTTTTGCGCGAAGTCGGAAAAAAAACGGGCGGCCTGGTGTGGCCGTCCCGTCTGGAAACCGCTAACCGGCGGCTTAGCTTACATCACGCGCTCGCGGATGGAGGCGCTGGCGTAATCCAGCACCGAAACGACGATGGCGATTGCCAGCACGGCCACGCCGGCATCCCGGTAGCGCAGCAGGTTAATCTGCTGCTGGAGCAGGAAACCCACGCCGCCGCCGCCCACGAAACCGATGATGGTGGACATACGCACGTTGATGTCCCAACGGTACATGGTGAAGGCGATGTAGGGCGGGATGATCTGCGGTACGACCGCGTACATGATGGTTTGCAGGCGGTTTGCGCCGGTGCTTTGCAGCGCCTCAATCGGCCCGCTGTCGATATTTTCGATCTGCTCGGAATACAGCTTGCCGAGCGAAGCAATGGAGTGCAACGTCAGCGCCAGCACGCCGGCGAACGGCCCGATGCCCACCCAGATGACGAACACCAAACCCATAATCAGCGGCTCGATGGAGCGCAGCGCGTTTAGGATGGTGCGGGTGGTATTGTACAGAATTTCGCCCAGCGGGAAGGTGGCTTTTGTGCCGGCCAGCGCGGCGGATAGACCGCCCAGCACCGCGCCGATCAGCATCGCCTGGGTGATGTAGGGATACAGTGTGAGGCCGGGCAGGCTGACCGAACTGCGCGTCGAAGGCAGCGTGCCGGCGATCACGGCGCGGTCAACGTTTAAGACGGCAGCCGTCCCCACCAGCGCCGCAATGATGCCAACCCAGGACAGCGCGGTTTGAATCGAGCGGCCAGCAGCCGTCGGGCGCGCGGGCTGCGGGACGAAGCGCCGGTACAGCGCCGGCAGGATGCCGGACGCCAGCGAGGCCGCCGCTACCGGCGGCAGCAGCCCCAGCCAGGCCGCCTGCATCCCGATGGACGCCACCATACCCATCAAAATCGCGCCGCAGATGGCCCCCAGCACGCCGCCCAGCAGGTGCGCCGGCGCACCGTGCAGCTTTTTTAAGCCGTTCAGCGCCAGCGACATGCCCGCCGACGACACTGCAAACGCGCCGGTGATGCCGGCAATCGGCAGAATCGCCAGTTCGACCAGCTGGCCCAGCGAGCCGATGAAGTTCGACAGGTAGCGCAGCAGACCTTCGGTAAACAGCCCGCCGAACAGGATGCCCAGGCCGCCCAGCAGGCCGATGGTGGCCACCACCACCACCGCCAGCAGCAGCTTGCTGGCGATTTCCCGCAGGTGGTCGCTGTTCAGGCTAATGTTGGACGCCTGCGCCCGCGAGGACGTGACGGCGGCGAACAGGAATAACGACGACAGCGCGCCGACCGCGCCGAGGTTGAAGCCCGCGCCTTTGCCCAGGTTGACGGCCAGCGTCCCGATGCGCCCCAGCACCTCCGTCCCCAGCAGCCAGCCGACCGGCAGCAGCGCGAAGCCGACCAGCAGGCTGCCCAGCGACATCCGCACCGGGCGCATGAGGTTGTGCGCGGCGAAAAAGCTGAGGATGGCCGAAGGCAGAATGGAAAGCGAGGTGGCGATCAAAGCCAGGAAGATGGTTTCGATCATCTTTTCCAGCACCAGGCCGGTCGTATCGCTGAAGCGCGGCAGCCCTGCCGGAAAACGCCCCTGCGCCTCGACGGTGTGCGTCTGGCCGGACGTGCCGCGAATGCGCGGCACTTCGATTTCGACCGTGAATGTGCCGTCCGTGTTGGTCACAAAATTGTCGTTACTTGTCCCCACCACCTGCCGAATGCGCCGCTCGCCGTCGGTGGCGATCCAGTTGATGCGCGCCAGCGAATCGGGATAAAAATTGTACCCCTGCACGGTGACGATCTCGCCGCTGTGGGCGCAGGCCGGGATGACGACGATATGCGGCTCGTCGCCGCCGGTCGGCTCTGCCGGGGCCGGCGCGCTGCCGTCCGCCGGGCAGTCCATCAGGATGGGAGTGGTCGCATTGATGATGGTGTAATCCTGCTGGAAGATGTTGGGGGACAGCAGCTCGCGCAGGGCATTGCCGACATTTTGCTGGCGCAGCGGCTCCTGCGGGCGGTTCAGGTTGATGTCTGTCACCGACCAGCCGTAGGCGAAGATAATCAATACGGCGGCGGCAGCCACCACCATCAGCAGGCGGCGCCGCGCGCCGCGCGAGGTAAGCCGGTTTAACATAACGCCGCTCCTAATGAATCTCCACTTCAACCGCGTCTTCGCCGTAAATCTGGCGGAAGCGTTCGTTGTCAATTTGCTCCGGCGGGCCGTCGAATTCCAGCCGGCCATCCTTGAGCGCGATCACCCGGTCGGCATACGCGCGCGCCAGGCTTAAAAAGTGCAGGCTGCACAGGATGGTGATGCCGTCCTCTTTATTGAGCAGTTCGAGGTACTTCATAACCGAATGGGAGGTGGCCGGGTCGAGGCTGGCGACCGGCTCATCGGCCAGCATCAGTTCCGGGTTCTGCATCAGCGCCCGCGCGATGCCCACCCGCTGCTGCTGCCCGCCGCTTAATGAGCTGGCGCGCTGATACGCCTTTTCCGCGATGCCCACCCGTTCCAGCGCGGCCAGGGCGCGTTCGTGTTCGACGCGCGGCACGTAGTTCACCAGGCTGAACAGCGGGTTGATATAACCCAACCGCCCGCTCATCACATTGGTGATGACGCTGGAACGTTTAACCAGGTTGAACTGCTGGAAGATCATGCCGATGCGGCGGCGAATCTGGCGCAGTTCGTCATCGGTCGCCGACGTGATGTCCAGCCCGCGCCAGATGATGCGGCCCTCGGTCGGGTCAATCAGCCGGTTGATGCAGCGCAGCAGCGTGGATTTGCCCGAACCGCTCAGGCCGATGATCGCCACGAACTGCCCTTCCGGGATTTCCAGATTGATATTGCTCAGCGCCTTGAAGCCGTTTTCGTAGATTTTGGTCAGGTTTTCGATGATGAGCATAAACAACTCTCAATAAAACACACGGGCAGAGGTTTTCCTCTGCCCGTAATATACCCTATTGCTGCCGCGCAATCGAATACTTAACCGCCAAAGATGTCCGCTTCGGTCAGGCCGAGGATACGGAACTGCAAGCGCACCGGGTCATAATCCGCATCGGTGATGGGGGCCAGGCCGCTCCAACCATAAAAATCTTCACTGCCGATAGACTGTCCCCAGGCTTCGGTTTTGGCGAAGGCATACAGTGCGTCCAGAATTTGGTCGCGCAGTTCCGGCGAGAAGTCCGGGCCGAAGCTGAGGGTATCGTTCGGGATGGGCGCGCTCAGGCGCAGGATGCGAACCTGGTCAACCACATCCGGCGCGGTTTCGCGGATGTTGGCGCGCGCGTCCAGGATGCGAACGTCGCCCACGTACAGGTTGCCGTCTTCGCCGATGCGCGACTCGTCCACCGTCAGGTCATAGGGTTCGGGCAGGTCGCCGATGCGCCAGGGCGCGCCGGGAACCAGCGGCGGGCTGTAGAAGGTGGTGCCGAAATCGGCTTCGCCGCTGTAGACGGCCTGCACCACCTGGTTGTGGCCGCCCGCTTCCACGCGGTTGCCTGGCTCGATGCCGGCGGCCTGGAGTTCTACCGACGGCACGATGAAACCGGAGGTCGAACCGGCGTCCGGGTAAGCCCAGCTTTTGCCAGCCAGGTCGCCGTAGGTGTAAATGTCGCTGTCGCGGCGCACGATGTACGCCGCCCAGTAAACATTCCAGCCCCGGCGCACTGCCGCCGCCGCCACCTGCACGCCGCAGCGGTTATTGGCGATCACATAACCCGCCGCCGGGATGAAACCCATCGAACTGTCGGGCGCGTTGCACATGGCCTCGACCGTCGCGGCATACGACGTGGGGACGAAAACCTGGAACTTGAGGCCGGTGGCTTCTTCCAACGCCTGCGCCATCACCTCGCCGCCGGTGGTAATCGTCTGTGCCTCTACCGAAGGCACAAAAAAGACCTGAATCGGGTTGCCTTCCGACCCCAGCGCGTCCTGCGCCAGCAGCCCCTGGAACGACAGCAAAACCATTAAAACAGCGAACACGATAGAAAGTCTGCGGATTTTCATAGAAACTCCTTATTTATACCGACGCCCGGTAATTCCAGGGCTAAAAAGTAGAATCTTTATTTTAAGAATATGTTAAAGAATTGTAAAGCGCCTGTGCCAGTTGTGTTTGATTTTTCTCCTTTCGCCGACTGAATGAATTGTATCCCGCTCCGGGTTTGCCCACAACTTAACAGCGTGTCTTAAAAAGCGGGTGTACAATGTTACGAAGGCAAGGCACGAAAAGGGGGCAGTTTGGACCGGCTGGAAGATATTCTGCTCAGGCTGGCGCAGCAGTACGCGCCGCACATCCTGCGCGCCTGGAACCCGCTCGACCCACAGCGGGTGGCAAAACTGGCGCGCTACCTCGCCAGTTATAATGTCCTGGTTATCATGGGCGATTTTCCGCAAACCCTGCGTATCGTGGAGGAGGACTCCGCCCGGCAGATTCAGGCCTGGGTGGATAGTTACGCGCAGTTTTACCTGCTGCTGGCGCGGGCGCTGTTCCCGTCCTTCGTCGGCATCAGCGCCCAGTATGCCGACAACCGCTGGCCGGTCGCCATCGCCATCCGGGGGGAATGCGCGCCGGTTATCGAGGCGATGGCCGGTTTTGTGACGCCTTATATCGCTATGCGCCAGACCGAGGCGGTCGTTTCGGAAATCGAGCTGATCGGCCTGATGGAAGTCATTTTAGAAGTGCTGGAAGGCACGACGCTGCCCCGCGAAGCCTACAGACGCCTGCTGAGTGAAGGCGCGGGGCTGCTGAAAAAACTGCTGGCTTCGCCGATTCGCCAGCATCTCATCACCAACTTCGACCGGCGCGTGTTCACCGACAGCGAGCGGTTTATCCCCATCCCGCCGGAGCCGGGCAAACTGCCGGAGGAAGACAGCGCGCTGCTGTTCGCCACTGACACGCAGGAAACCCGCCCGGACGTGACCTCGCTCAAGCCCGAACAGGCCGCCTTTAACCCCCCGACGGATACGCAAACCCTGCCGCCGACCGAAACGCTCCAGACCGATGATCGCCAGCAGCCGCCGGAAACCGGCGCGCGGCCCGTTTCGCCGCCTTTTTTCCTGCCGCGCCGGGAGGAAGGCCGCCGCCGACCGCCCGTTCCGCCCCTGCCCGGCAAGGACGAAGATAAAGGATGAACAGGCCGGGCGCGCCTTCTTGCTATATAATGTCTCTGGGGCGGCCAGCCGGCACGCCCCCGCCATATTTTTAGCTGCTTGTCAGGAGGCGAAACCGTGCGCCGATTCTTCGCCCTGGTGATGATTCTGCTGTGCAACGCGGCGGCTGCCGCCGCTCAGAACACGCCGTTCAGCGCCGCCGAACTGCAACTGCTCATCCAGGCGCGCACCGACCTGGAACTGCTGGCAAACCAGCAGTTGGGTTCGGAACGCCCGGTGGGCTGGAGCGGCAGCCTGGACGCCAACGACCCGCAGTTAGCCCTGCTGCTGCGGCTGGACTTGGAACTGCTGGCCGGCACGCTGCTGGCCCCCGACCAGCGCCCGCTCGGCTGGTTCGGCGCGATTCCCGGCTCGCCGTTTACGATTGCCCGCGACGTGCGGCACGACCTAGAACTGCTGGCCGATACGGTCAGCCTGCCCGGCGTGCGGCCCAACGGCTGGGCCGGCAGCGACCCGCTGATGCGGTGCAGCCGCCCCTTGCAGGCGCTGGTGTATCTGCTGGAGCGCGGCGGGACGTGGACGCTGACGGCTGACCCCTTCAGCCCGGACTTCTGCCGCCTGGCCGAACTGGAGGCCGTCCGGTTCGCGGAATCCACCTCCGCTCCGCCTGCATCTGCCGCGCCCGCCCCGGCGGACGCCGCCGCGCCATCTGCCGCCGTCCCGCCCGGCAGCGCGCAGATCACCGGCAGCCTGGCGCTCGGTTTTTTGAACCGCTATGCCACCGAACACGTCGGCACGATTCCGGTCGGGACGGTCATCACGCCGGTTGCCCGCAGCTTCACCCAGTTTTCGCGCATGACGCTGGTGCGCGGCGAAGGTTTTGAACTGTTCGTGGACTACCGCGACACCAGCATCACCGATGCCGAGTTCGCCGCCATACAGGACAACTTTCTGCCTTTCGGAGTCATAAGCCATGGCATGGGCACGCAGTGGGGGAGGCGACACAGCTGTGTTGATTTGGAGCCAGCTGGAACCATCCCACTCCCAGGTATCCCCTCCCAGACCCCCGCTCGGTCCGGTCGATCCCCCGAAGAGCACGGTCACGCCGCGGCCGCTGTCGAAGGCCATGGCGTGGT
>QUBZ01000163.1 GCA_014338005.1 Chloroflexota bacterium
CGAAACGTGATCTTTTCTTCTTCGTTGAGGTGAAACGTCCTTTTTGCCATGTTCATGATTCTACATCATCTCAACTGGCTTTCACTCCTCAATAAGTATCACCCCTCACACCCCGATGTTAATCACCACCATCTTGAGCGTCGTCATTTCCTCGATGGCAAAACGCGGGCCTTCCCGCCCGATGCCGGATTCTTTGTTGCCGCCGTAGGGCATCTGATCCACACGGAAGGTCGGCACATCGTTAATCATGACGCCGCCGACGTTAAGCCGCTGGACGGCGCGCATGGCCTTGTTGATGTCCCGCGTGTAAACCCCGGCTTGCAGGCCGAACGGCGAGCTGTCGGCGGCGGCCAGCGCGGCGTCAAAATCGTCAAACGGCACCAGCGCCACCACCGGCCCGAACACCTCGGCACACATCACCTGCATGGTATCGGTCACGTTTTCCAGGATGGTAGGCCGGTATAATGCGCCCTGGCGCGCCCCGCCCGCCGCCACCGTCGCGCCCTGGGCGACGGCTTCCGCTATCCAGCGGTCAATGCGTTCGGCGGCGGCCTCGTTAATCACCGGGCCGATGTCGGTGGCCTCGTCCAGCGGGTCGCCCAGGACGAGTTTGCCGGTTTCTTCGATCATCAGGCGGCGAAATTCATCGTAGCGGCTGCGGTGGATGTAAATGCGCTGCACACTGTTGCAGACCTGGCCGCTGTAGGCGAAACCGCCCATGATGGTGCGGCTGACGGCGTGGACGATGTTGGCATCCTCGTCTATGACGGTGGCTGCGTTGCCGCCCAGTTCAAACGTCACGCGGCGCAGGCCGGCTTTTTCGCTGATTTTGCGCGCCACCGGCGGGCTGCCGGTGAAGGTTATCATGGCGATGCGCGGGTCTTCGACCAGCCACGCGCCCACGTCGGCATCGCCGGTGACGACCTCGAACGCGCCTTCCGGCAGGCCGGCCTCGCGCAGGATGTCCGACAGGCGCAGAGCGGTAAGCGGGGTGGCCGGCGCGGGTTTGAGGACGACCGGGCAGCCGGCGGCGATGGCCGGGGCGACCTTGTGCGCCACCAGATTGAGCGGGAAGTTAAAGGGCGTGATGGCCGCCACGATGCCGACCGGCACGCGCACGTAATATCCGAACTTGCCCACACCGCTGACCGCCGCGTCCATCGGCACGGTTTCGCCGTGCAGGCGGCGCGCTTCGTCGGCGGCGAACTGGAATGTTTCGACGGCGCGGTTGATCTCGCCGCGCGCCAGCTTGACCGGCTTGCCGTTTTCCAGCGCCATCAGCCGCGCCAGGTCTTCAACCTGATCTTGAATGAGGCGGGCGGCCTGGTTGAGAACAGCGCCGCGTTTGTAGGCCGGCATGTTCGCCATCGGTTTAGCGGCGTTTTCCGCCCGGCTGATGGCCTCGCGCACGTCCTGTTCGGTGAACTGCGGCACGCTGTCCACAACGCTGCCGTCGTAGGGGTTTAAAACGGGCATGGTGGATCGCATCATCATTTTCCTTCCTCAACACCTGTTTTTATTTTAACCGCCCGTGCGTCGGGTTCGCCACCTGGCGGCAGCCGATGGTTTTCTAACGCGCAGCCGCTAAGATAAGTACGGTGAGCGGGCCGGCTGCCGGGCCGCGTTGGGGAGAAACCAGCATGGAGTGGGTGATTTTTCTGGTTATTGCGCTGCTGGTCGTGCCGATTGGTTACGCGGCCTACCGCAAATACCGCTACGAATCGCAGGAAGCCTGGCGCAGGATGCCGCCGGGCGAAAACGGCGATTGGGAAATGGACGATGATTGATCGCCGCCGTAAGCTGCCTACACCAATCCACGCGCCAGCCGGAAGCCGATGTTGCTGCCCCGCGAGCCGGGCAGGTAGCGCCCCCGGTTGGCCGGGTTGGCCGCCGGCAGCGGTTCGAACCACGAGCCGCCGCGTATGACGCGGGCAAAACTGCCGTCCAGGTTTTCGCGTCCGTCGCCGGGGTTGTAGGGGTACGGGTAGTCCAGCGTCTGCCAGTTATGCCCCCACCGGCTGCTGCACCATTCCCACACGTTGCCGCACAGGTCGGATGCGCCGCACCAGGAGCGATTGCTCGGTTTCGTCACCGGCCAGGGACGCCCCAGGCCGCGTTCCGCCGTATTATAGAGGCGCGGCGAAGGCGCGTCACCCTCCAGGCCGCGCGCGGCGGCTTCCCATTCGGCTTCGGTCAGCAGCCGCCAGGGCAGGCCGGTCACGCCGCCCAGCCAGATCGAATAAGCCAGCGCCTCGTACCAACACACGCCTACCACCGGCTGGTCGGGCGCGTTAAAACGCCGGTCGTTCCAGAAATCCGGCTGCCGCGCCCCCTGCCCGCGCAGCCAGCGCCAGCCCATTTCGCCCCAGTAAACCGGGCTGTCGTAACCGCCAGCCTCCAGAAAGGCGGCAAACTGCGCGTTGGTAACGGGCGTCAGGCCGATGGCGAACGCATCCAGGTGAACGACATGCGCTGGGCGGCTGGTGGCAAGGCTGTTATCGCCGATAGGATAATCCCCGGCGGGGACTTCGCAGACCTCAATTTCGATCATACCGTCTCCTCGGCCAGCGGGCGCTTAAAACACCACGCGCCGGCATCAATCGCGGCCAGTTCCCAGCCCTCGCGCCCCAGGCCGGCGATCAACTTCGGCCAGAGCTGGCGGCTGCCTTCTTCGTAGCTGGCCGCCCGGTGCAAAACCGCCGCCGCGCCCTCAGCCGTATAATATGTGATTGTGACCAGCAGCGGGCCGCCGGGCGACTGCGCCGCCGTACAGTATTCCCATTTCGGCATTGTTTAATCCTTGTCCGGTCATCGTGCCTTATTTGTTCGACCGGCTGTTTAAGAGTACGATAAACACGGTTTCGCGCTGTGAGCATAACCGTCATCTGAGATAATCTCAAACAGAATTTCACAGCGCCACCACCATCGCTGCCGCATAATCGGCAGTGTGCGTCAGGCTGACATCCCAGGTTGTGATCGCCAACTGCTGCGCCCTGTCCGCCGCCGCACCGTGCAGATGCAGCACCGGGCGGCCTCGTTCACCGCCGCGAATTTCGATATCCACCCAGCGCACGTCCCCGATGCCCGTCCCCAGGGCTTTCGAGACGGCTTCTTTGGCCGCCAGCCGCGCCGCCAGCCGGTGCGGTTTATCTTCGCAGTCGGCGCGTTCGCCGGGTGTAAAAAAGCGGTTGAGAAAACGCTCGCCCAACCGGGCGATGCCGCCCTCCACGCGCCGGATTTCGATCATATCAATGCCGCAGCGAAGCATGTGAATTTCCTTGAAGGGACACGCTTCTGCGTGTCCGGCTTGTGCGTATCCGAAACGGCGGACGGCCAAAAGGCTGTCCCTTCGATTGTAACACGCCTGGCGCAAAAGCGGCGCTTTTGGGTACAATTAACGGCCAAATCAAACCCCGATTTGATTTTTGATGATGGAGCGTAAAATAATGGCAGCAGAACGGCCAGAGTTTATGATGGGCGAGGCCGCGCCGGAGCAGATTGTTGTCAGAAGGCCAGTGACGGGCGAAAAACTCGGCCAGGTGCCGGTGATGACCGCCGAGGACGTGCGCCGGGCCGCCGAACGCGCCCGCGCCGCCCAGCCCGCCTGGGAAGCTCTGGGCGTCCGGGGGCGCGCTAAACTGCTCCAGCAGTGGGGCGACCTGCTGTGGGCCAGGCAGAAGGAGGTTATCCAGACCATCCGCGCCGAAACCGGCAAAACCGATGTTGGCGCGTGGGAAGAAGTGGCCGTCATTGATACCCAACTGGGGTATTACGTTCACCGCGCGCCGCAGATTTTGCGCCCGCAGACGCGCAATACCTCCGCGCCGGTGGTGCATCAGGGACGCGTATACTTCAAGCCCTGGGGCGTGGTCGGTTTCATCACGCCCTGGAATTACCCGCTGCTGAACGGCTTTCAAGACCTGCTGCCGGCGCTGCTGGCCGGTAATGCCATTTTGCTCAAACCCAGTGAGTTCACGCCTTTCACCGCGCTGTTTGCCGGCGAATTGATGGCCGAGGCCGGCATCCCGGACGATGTGTTCCAGATCGTCACCGGCGATGGCCGCACCGGCGCGGCGCTGGTGGATGTGGTGGATTTTGTCTCTTTCACCGGCAGCACCCTGGTCGGGCGCAAGGTGGCGGTGCGCGCCGCCGAACGGCTGATCCCATGCAGCCTGGAACTGGGCGGCAAAGACCCGCTGATCGTGCTGAAGGATGCTAATCTCGACCTGGCCGCCGCCGGCACGCTGGTGGGCGGGCTGGAGAACGCCGGGCAGGCCTGCGTCAGCGTGGAGCGGGTGTACGTCGAGGACGCGGTGTACGACCGCTACCTGGAGCGGCTGAAATATTATGCCGGACGGCTGGTGGTCGGCCCCGGCGACGGCAAAAACGTCCATGTCGGCAGCCTGACCAACGAGCGCGAGCTGCTGCGCTGCGAGGCGCAGATCGCCGACGCAGTGGCGAAAGGCGCGAAAATCGTTCACGGTGGCCGGCGGCGGCCTGATCTCGGCCCGCTGTTTTACGAGCCGACCATCCTGGTAGATGTAGACCATTCGATGGTGGTGATGCAGGAGGAAACCTTCGGGCCGATCGTCCCGGTGATGCGCGTCAAGGATGCCGAGGAGGCCATCCGGCTGGCGAACGACAGCCAGTACGGGCTGTCCGGCACGATCTTCAGCACCGACCTCAAACGCGCCGAACAGCTTGCCACCCGCATCGAAAGCGGGGATGTGGCCGTTAACGCGCCCAACTGGATTTTCGGCTCGCCGGCGCTGCCGATGGGCGGTGTTAAAAACAGCGGCCTGGGGCGGCGGCAGGGGCCGGAAGGGCTGCTGCGTTTCGTGCGCCCGCAGTCCATTCTGCTGGATAACCAGCTTCTCACCCTGCCGGTGCTGTCCCATAACAACCCGTTTATCATCAACGGGATTTTGATTTTACGAAAGCTGCGCCGCCGGATTCCACTGCTGCGGATATAACACCCATGACGCTGCGAAAAGACCTGCACGAAGAAAACCGCGCCGCCTGGAACGCCGCCACCGACGCGCACAACAGCCACAAAGCCGACCAGGCGCGTTTTTTCCGCGAGGGCGGCAGCACACTGTACCCGGAGGAAATCGAACTGTTGGGCGAAGTGGCCGGCAAACGCCTGCTGCACCTGCAATGCAACGCCGGGCAGGATACGCTCAGCTTGGCGCGGCGGGGGGCGGTCGTTACCGGCGTGGACATCAGCGATACGGCCATCAACTTCGCGCGCCGGCTGGCGGCGGAGGCCGGCATTCCGGCGGTTTTCCACCGCGCCGATATTTACGACTGGCTGGAAACGACGGCGGAGTCATTCGACATCGTTTTTTCGTCCTACGGCGCGCTCGTCTGGCTTTCGGATATTCGCCTGTGGGGGCGGGGCATCGCCAAAGTGTTAAAACCCGGCGGGCGATTCGCGCTGGTGGAGTTCCACCCGTTCATTTCGATGTACGACGAGGATTTTAATCTGGTGCTGCCTTACTTCGGGCAGGGGCAGCCGCAGACTTTCGAGAGCGGCATCGGGGATTACGTCGCCGTAAGCGGCCCGGCGTCGGCCCCATCGGGTTATCTGGAGGGCGTTCAGAACTTCGCCAACCCGCACCGCAGCCACGAATTTGCCTGGGGAATCGGCGAGGTGGTGACGGCGCTGGTCGAGGCCGGGCTGACGCTGACGGCGCTGCGCGAATACCCCTACAGCAACGGCTTTCGCCCCTTTCACGGGATGCGCGAGATGCCCGGCGGGCGGATGGTCATGCCGGAGGGCAAACCCGACCTGCCGCTGATGTACGGGCTGGCAGCGGAAAAACCTCAGCTTGCCAGCGGATAGCCCGCATTAAAAGGGCGCGGTTGCAGCGTCTCTTTGATGGCATCCAGCAGGTCGTATATATCAAACGGCTTCGGCACATAATCACTCGCGCCCAGTTCCAGGGCGCGCATCAGGTCGGGCAGGTCGTATCTATCGGAAATCATGATGAACGGAATGCGTCCCCATCTCTGATCGGCGCGCACCCGGCGCAGCAGGCCGTAGCCGTTCAGCCCCGGCATATCCAGGTCGGAGATAATCAGATCGGGCGTGCAGCAGCGCAGCATCTCCAGCGCCTGCGTCCCGTCGGCTGCCAACAGCACCTTGAAGCCGATCATTTGCAGGATGAACGCCACGTTCCGCAGCAGCGGGGCGTTATCTTCCACCAAAAGAATTGTCGTAGAATCAATGGGTTTGCCGCCACCTGCCATTTTTTATGTCCCCTTAATGCTATATCTAGACTAAGGATACCGCAAAGCGGCTTGCAGGAACATTGAAGTTTTACTGAATTCACAAAAATTTCAGTTTGAGTTTTGTAATATAGAGGATGCTAGAGCCGGTTAACTGCCTGCCGTTACAGGTCATCTTCGCCGAGCAGCGGAAGCAAGTAGATGACGGGTTCCTCGTAGGGGTGCGCGGCGCGGATGGCGGCCACAACGGTTTTGGCCGCTTCCCGGCTGCAAAAGGTTTCGATCCGCACTTCGTCCACCGCGTTAATCTGTTCCTTCGCGCCAATATGCGGCTTAGCCTCGGCGCTCGGTTTAAAGCGCCCCGTGCCGGGGTTGGTGAACGCGCAGTGGGTATACGCGCCGATAGCGCCGCCCCCGGCGGACGAAATCGCGTCCAGCAGCGGCTCAACGGCCTCCGCCGGCGCGGTGGTAACGATCAAAATGCGTTCCATCGTTCCCCCTTCAAGCTGAAGCAAGCCCTCACCTGCTGGCACAGGGCAGCCGCGTTTCACAAAGGATTATAACAGTTTGCAGGGGCGCACGGCTTCGCGCCCCTGCGCTGCCGAACACGTCCTAAGCCAGTAGTCGAAAGAAATCCACGAATGGAGTAGACTTGAGGCATGAGCCGACGAGTCAACTTCACCCTTACTGACGAACAGCTTGCTGAGATC
>QUBZ01000164.1 GCA_014338005.1 Chloroflexota bacterium
GCGGTCGTCCTCACGGCGCGCTTCAACCGCCTCGATCAGTTCCGGGCTGACCCAGTTAAACCGGTACAGCGGGGTAATGCGCGGCGTGCTGTAAGCGTACAGGCTAAAGACCAGAACAACAGCCAGCGCCGCGTAAACCGGCCAGCGCCGCCGCCGCGCCAGGTGCGCCAGCGGGACGGCGCTGAGGATGGCGAGGGCGCCCAGACCTTCAAAATAATAGCGCGTGCTGTAAAGCTGCGAGCCAATCCAGTAAGCCATGTGCAGGCCGACCAGGCACATCGGCACGGCCAGCAGCAGCCACGTCCAGGCGGCGCGGTCGTCTGGACGACCGATCAGCAGAAATACGAACGGGACGAGCATCCAAACCACCGCCGCGCCCATCCACAGCATGGCGAAGGCCGGGTCGCGCAAAGTGACCTGCGGCAGCGTGGTGGTCAGGAAAAAGAGCGCCGCGCCGACCGCCAGCCAGGCCGCCCAAGCCGGCCAGCGCCGCCCCAGGCCGATGATGAGGCCGAACGGAATCAGCATCCAGCTCATGCCGATCACCGGCCAGTAAACCGCGCTGGTTCGCAGGCGCTGGCTTTCGTCCGGCATCCCGCCAAGCTGCCAGCCGAACAGGTCGGCTGCTGTCAGAGACAGGTCCCAGCGCGTCTGGCGGATGCCTTTTTCCAGGGTGTGGATGTTGCGCCCGCGCCCTTCGCCAAACCCCACCCGGTCATAGCTCCACACCAGCGTATAAAGGTTCTGCGCCGGGTCGCCGGTGGCGGCATACTGGTAAATGGGGATGAGCAGGCTGACGAGCAGCGCGCCGGCGGAAAGCGCCAGCAGCGGCCTGAGCGTGGTCAAAAACGCCGGGCGCGGCAGATCAGGCGATGCAGCGTAGACGAGGGGATCAGACCCTCCCGCCCTACGCGGGAACGCCCGAATCAACCGCACGCCGCTGTAGGCGACGAACGGCGCGGCGACGGCCACCCCCGCCAGCGGGCGGTTGGCAACCAGCAGCCCCAGCGCCAGCCCGGCCAGCAGCCCCCAGCGCAGCGGCGCGGGACTGCGCTCCATACGCCGGTAGGCCCACATAAACAGCATGGCCCCGAACAATGCCGCCGTGTGTCCCATCAGCGTGCCGTTGAGCAGCAGCGCCATCGGGGAAAAAGCCGCCAGCGCGGCGGCCATCAGGCCGGTGTCGGCGTTGAACAGGTCGCGCCCCAGGCGGTACACCAGGGCGACGATCAGCGCGGATAGGAAGGCGTTGATGACCCAGGGCTGCCCCATAATGACACCCCCGGCCAGCAGAACCGGCCAGCCGAGCGGGTATTTGCCGAAGCGTTTGCCATCGCGGTCAATGACGAACGGCTGCCAGTAAGCGCGCGCCGGGCGGGGCGATTCGATGACCAGATCGCCGCGCGCCAGGGTGCGCGCCTGGAACAGATAGGCCATTTCGTCTTCCAGGTGCGGCAGGCGTTCGTAAACCGTCCGGCTGACCAGCGCGCTCATCAAAAAGCTGAACAGCGCCAGCAGCAGGACGGCCAGCGTGCAGCGGGCGTTGAGGGTGTGGTTTGCAGCGATCATAGAATGAACATTATAACGCAAAAAGCGCCGCGCGATTCCGCCGGGAAATTGTCCCGGCTCGGATTAATAAAGGAATTTGCACAATCCTCGAAAGTAAATTCTTCTATAATAGGAGATGAAACATACAAACCGTTTTGTCACAAAAGAGGGGGACATGGTTGGCAGACGGATTCTGTTTATAGTGCTGGGTCTGCTGTGCCTGACGGCGCTGGTATCCTCGACATTTGCGACCCTACCGGCGATACGGGGCGCGGGCGGTATCGTCACCAACTGCCAGACGTTTTACGATGGCGGCGGCGTGGCCGATACCCTGGGCGAACTGCTGCCCTATGGCGGCAGCATTCTATTCGGGTGCAGCGGCACGATTTTCGTGCCGGAGATGTTCATTCAGGCGGACACAACTCTCGACGGCGGAAACCAGTCTGTGACCTTGAGCGGCAGCAAAACCAACCGGCTGTTCATCGTCCCGATAGGCGGACGGCTGGAACTGGCGAATCTGACGGTGATAGACGGTTATGCGGGGCCCGGCAACGGCGGGGCGATCAACAATGCCGGAACGCTGGTCATTCGATACAGCCGCCTTTCCAACCACCAGACGCAGAAAAGCAATTACGCGCAGGCGGGGCGGATTTCTTCCGGGTATCGCCCGATCGTGCCGATGATAACTGCCACCTACACCGGCCTGTATCCGACTCCAACGGGCGACTGGCAGTGGGTAGAACCCAAAGGCGGCACGATCTACAACAGCGGTTCGGCGTCTATCATCAACAGCGTGGTGAGCGATGGTCGTGCCTATCGCGGCGGCGGGATTTACAGCACCGAGGATGGCCGGCTGACGATCACCAACAGCAGCATCTCGCACAACCATGATACTGCTATCATCAGCGAGGGGTATCTGTCCATCGTGAGCAGCACGGTAGATTACAACGACGGCGGCGCCATATCGGCCAGCGGCACCACCGTGATAACGAGCAGCACCATCTCGTACAACAGTAACACCATCGGGTGTGGCGGCATTTCTGCTTCCGGCAACACCACCATCAACAGCAGCACCCTGGCCTACAATTCCACTTCCTGGGGTTCTTGGAGTATCTGCGGCGGCGCTGTCAAAATCGCCAACAGCCTGATCGCCGGCCTTTCGTACTCGTATCGTGGAAACTGCTCGTCGAAGCTGATTGATCTCGGTTTTAATCTGGCGACCGATGACACGTGTGGGGTGACGCGCATCCAATTTCAGCAGTTGCATCTTGCCGAACTGGCCGACAACGGCGGCACGACCATGACTCATGCCTTAGGCGCCGGCAGCATTGCGATTGACGCCGGAAGCTGCGCGCCCGGTTATGACCAGCGCGGCGCGGATTTCTGGCGACCGATTGATGTGCCGCTCATTGGCAAGCGGGGCAACGGCTGCGACGTGGGCGCGTATGAAGTCCAGCTTCCCAAACGTATTGTGCCTGTTCCCAGGCCAACACTCCATAAACCGTATGGCCCGCCTGCGCCAACACCAACCAGCGTAACTTTCCCTTGAAGCCGGGCAAACAGGGCTGTACCGGGGCGCGGGCGACGTTCGCGCCCCGGTTTTCCGGCTTGTCATGCCCATGAGCGACGTTTATAATACATCTTCATTTTCACAAGACGTAACACGCAGCGCCCGGCGGGGTGGTTGCCGATTTTTGAGGTAGAAAAGCCGATGAAAGTTATTCTGCTCGCAGATGTCTATAAACAGGGCGTGGCCGGGGAAGTGGTGGAAGTGGCCGACGGTTACGCGCGCAATTACCTGATCCCTAAAAAACTGGCCGCCAAAGCCACCCCCGGCGAGCTGGCGCGCGCCGAACGCCTGCGCGAGACGGCAGCTGCCCGCAAAGCCGAACTGGAAAACCGCCTCAATGACCTGGCCCGCCAGATTGACGGCGTGGAACTGGTGTTTGGACGCCGCGCTGCCAACACCGGCAAGCTGTTCGGTTCGGTGACGACCAGCGACATCGCCCAGGCGCTCTACGAAAAGGTCGGCATTGACATCAACCGCCGCCGCATCAGCCAGCAGGCCATCCGGGAAATCGGCCTGTTTGAAGTTCCGGTGCGGCTGGGGACGGAAATTTCGCCCGCGCTGCGTATTCATGTCGTGCGGGAAGAAGAACTGGCGAGTTTCCTGGCCGCCAGGGGCGCGGCAGAAACTGCGGCAGCCCAGGCCGCCGAGCCGGTGATGGAAGCGGAAGCGCCTGCCGAAGCCGCCGAGCCGGTGATGGAAGCGGAAGCGCCCGCGCCGGATGCCGCCGAATAAGTTTGTTTTCCCAAATGTTGAAAAATTGCGGCCCCGCCGGTATAACAACCGTGTCCGGGGTCGCTTTCTTTTAGCAGGTGGGGCTGGTGAAATAAATACGTCATGGATGCACAGGCATTAGGCCGCTATCTGCGCGAGTCCCGCGAGGCGAAGGAACTGACCCTGGAGGACGCCGAACAGGCGCTCAAAATTCGCCGCCGCATCCTGGAGTCGTTTGAACTGGGCGACTTCACGGTCAAAGATGCCTCGCCCGTCCAGATACGCGGTTTTATCCGCAACTACGCCCGCTTCCTGGGGCTGGAGGAAGACCGGGTAGTGGGTTATTACGATGCCTCGCTGGTGAGCGGGCAGCGCCCGCGCCGCAACGGCCGGCGGCGCGGCAAACGCAGCACCCAGACCTTTGCACCGGTGGCGGCGCGTTCGATCACCGATACGCATCCCACCCTGCCGCCCGTGCAGGCAGCTTCGATTCCCCCGCGCCGGCGCGGCAGCGTGCTGAATACGCTGGTGATGCTGCTGGTGGCGGTGGCCGCCCTGGGGGTCATCGTGCTGGTGGCGGTTGAACTGCTGCGGCAGCCGGAAAACAGCTCACCCGGCGCGGTCGGGCCGGACATCCTGGCGCAGCTTCCGCCCTCACCCACGCTGACGGTGTTCCCCACTTTCACGGCGGGGCCGACCCTCACGCCGCTGGCGATTGCCGCGCAGCAGAATTTCAGCGGGCGCGGCGTCCTCGTCACCATACAAATGGCGCAGCGTTCCTGGCTGCGGGTCGTGACCGACGACATCGAACAGTATGCAGGCATCGCCCGCCCCGGCGACGTGCTGGAATACCCGGCCAACCAGCGTATTCTGGTGACGGCCAGCAACGCCGAGGCGCTGATCGTAACCTACAACGGCCAGCCGCAGGGTGTGTTCGGCGGGCGCGGGCAGAAGGTGGACATCACCTTCACCACCGGCGGCGTGGAAGTGCGTTCCGGGCCGGGTTTTGACCCGACTTCGGCCTTTACCCCCACTCCCATTCCCACTTCGGCGATTGATGTGGGCGGGTTGATCGCGGCGCTGACGCCGACCGATACACCCGGCCCCAGCCCCACGCCGACCGATACGCCGAGCATCACGCCGACGCCGAGCGATACGCCCACCCCCACCACCACGCCGACGGCCACCGATACGCCCGGCCCGACGCCGACAGCTTCCAATACGCCGCTGCCGCCGACGCCGACGGCCATCCTGCCGCCGCGCGCCACACAGGAAGGGCTGCCGCCGCCGAAAGCGCCGGGATAAGCTGCGGTTTTCCTGTGGAGATACGGTATAGCATAGTGTGTCTCTACATTTTAACCATTTTGAACAGGTGTTTGGACGTTGTTGGCACGAAAGGGCTGACCAATGAAGCTGTCCACAAATGGCCTTGTTCTCGCCTCTGATGCAGTTGTTGACCTGCATACCCATACCGTTTATAGTGACGGCACCTGGCTTCCTGACCAACTCATCGCATACGCGGCCAGTGAGCAGTTTGGGTTGATCGCCATATCCGACCATGATCGCGTAAACACGCTGGTATCGCTCCAGCAGCTTGCGCTGGAAAAGCACTTTCCGGTGCTGGTCGCGGTGGAGATGAGCGCGTCCTGGAAGGGCGAGCCGGTTGACGTGCTGTGTTATGGCTTTGACCCTGAAAACAATGCTCTGGATGCTGTGGCGCAGGATGTGGCGCGCCGCCAGCGCGAAAACACCCTGGAAGTGTACGAGAATCTGCGCCGCAAAGGTTATGCTTTTTCAGAAGCAGAGCTTCCCGACGAAATAGCGGCCATCCTGGACATGCCGAGTTCAGGACACCCTTTCGCGCTGGTCGCGCTCTTAACAAAACATGGTTATGGCGGCGCTGTTTCGCCGGGTAAAATCCTGAAGGAAGCCGGTTGTGATTATGCCACTACCGGCATCGCGTCTGTTGTGGATGCGGCTCACAAGAGCGGGGCCGCAGCACTGATCGCCCACCCCGGACGCGGCGGCGGTTTTCTGTGTTTTGATGCTGATCTACTGGATGAACTGCGCCGCGAAGTGCCGATAGATGGTCTTGAGGTTTATTATCCCGCGCATACGCCGGAACAGATTGAAATGTACCAGGCATATGCCCAGAAACACGGCCTGCTGATGAGTTCCGGTTCGGACTCGCATGGCCCCGACAAAAAGCCTATTCCGTACCAAGCGCAGTTAAGCCGCAGCCTCCTGGAAAGGATCGGCGTTCAGGTGGCTTGATCCTGCCTAGTGCAATCTCAGCTTATCAGGCTTGAATGCTGCCTGTAAATCACAAGTCCACAAGATGCCAGATCAGGTATTCAGGATCATCAAGGGTTATGTATGATTTAAACTGGTAACTGATAACTTGTAACTGATAACTTGTAACTGGAAACTGCACTAGAGCAAGGCTTCTACGATATGAAGTGAAGGTGGATGAATCAGAAAGGATGCACGATGGAATTTACGCTGTCACTGCCAGATTGGGCAGTCGAGGAAAACCGCCGCCTGCCGGAATATCTGCCCACGCTGGAAGATCGCATGGCGGCGGTCATCCGATTTTCGCGTCTGAATTTTGAAAATCGTACCGGCGGCCCGTTCGCCGCCGGGGTATTCGAGCGCGATACGGGCAGGCCGGTCGTGATCGGCGTCAACCGGGTGATGGCGCACAACTGTTCCTCTGCCCACGCCGAGGTGATGACTCTTTCGCTGGCTCAAAAAATTCTGGGGACGTGGGATTTGGGCGCGCCGGGGCTTCCCGCTCATCAACTGGTCGTCAACTGGCGGCCCTGCGCCATGTGTTATGGCGCGACGTTATGGTCGGGCATCCGCTCGCTGGTGATCGCCGGCAGCGGCCCGGAACTGGAGCAGATCACCGGCTTTGACGAGGGGCCGATTCATCCCGAATGGGACAAAGAACTGGCGAAACGCGGCATTGAACTGGTCAATGGCCAACTGGGCGCAGCGCACCTGATCCTTGGCCTCAGAGGCGTATGGTCCGGTGAGCGGTACCGGAAAACCGACGCGGATCGATTCCGCCTGTGCTCCTGCGATTCGCGTCCA
>QUBZ01000165.1 GCA_014338005.1 Chloroflexota bacterium
GTAACAGCGTGATGGCCGCCAGGATGCCGGTCAGTTCCAGGTCAGAAAAGCCCGATAATGTGGGAAACTTTGCCGCATTTGGGCCGAGGATGGCCCGGCGCGCCAGTTCCAGCCAGTAGGTCACGGGGAAAACAAAGCCAATCGGGCGCAGCCAGGCCGGCAGCACGTCCAGCGGGAAAATCGCGCCGGTGAACAGGTATAACGCGCCGGAAATCGCGTCCCCCAACGACCAGAAATGCCGCGCCAGCATCAGCGTCAGCGAGCCGACCACCATGCCGATAGCCGCCAGCGCCAGCACGCCCAGAATCGTGCTGGCGAGCAGCATCAGCCAGTCAATCGCGCCGATGACTATCGGCAGTTGAAAAGCGATAACGCCGAAACCGACCGTGATAAACACCGAAATCAGACCGATGATGAGCCGCGCTACTCCCCGCCCCATCAGGTAAAAATAACCGTCCATCGGCGTCGTATAAAGCTGGCGCAGTGTGCGGTAATGTTCGCGGTCGTCAATGACCGACCAGCTTACGCCCGTAATCACCTGCCCCACCAGGATGTACAGCGCATTACCCAGGTAGATATAAGCGAAAATCGGCTCTTGCAGCGCGCCGTTAGTGATGACGCTGTACATCACCACCAGAATCAGCACGCTGGTGACGGGACGCACGATTGAATAGATGGCGAACAGAAACGGGTCGGCCCAGTTCGACTCGATCTGCCAGCCCAACCAGGCCGCCGTGATAAACGTCCGCAGCCGGTTGCTGCGCCGGACGAACGAGGTATCCAAAAAGCCGCGTGTGATGGACATGCTCACCTCCTGCGTTCGATCAGGCGGCCTTCGCGCCGGCCGATTTCTTCCAGTTTAGCCAGCATCTTGATCGCGCCGTAGATGAAAACGACGGACAGCACCAGCAGGATTATCAATTCAACTTCAACCGACAAAAATCCAAGCGTTGGATCCCCGGCGAAAATGAGCTGCCGCATCGCGTCCAGACCCAGCGTCAGCGGGATGACCGAAGCGAAGGTCGCAATCCAGAAGCCCATCGCCTTGACCGGGAAGTAAAAGCCGGACGCCAGATAAATCGGCTCTTGCAGCAAATTGGAGATATGCCAGGCTTCGCGCCCGGCGGCCAGGAAGATCGAAGCGAACATCATGCCCATGCCGTACAGGGCGGCCATCGTCGCTACAAAAATCAGAATCAGCAGCGGCAGGCTGGCAATCTGGTAGCTGACGTTAAACAGAAACGAACAGACGCCCAGGATGATAACTGCGCGTGTGGCCGTCATCAGAATGCCGCCGACCGCCATGCCCAGCAGAATCGCCATCAGCGGGCCGGGCGAAACCACGTATAACTCTAAATTGCCTCCGTCTTTGTCCCAGTAAAGCTGGCTTGCCATCGCCCACAGCACGTTCAGCCAGAAGGCCGTCATTGCGCCGCCCAGCACGACAAAACCGGTGTAGGCTTCCGGCGCGCCGATGGCCCGATAAACGAACACATAGGACGCCGTACCCATCAGCGGCAGCACGGTCTCAAAAAACAGCCAGCTTTTTTCCCGCGTGGAGCCGATAATGCGCGGATAAGCCCGCGCCCAGATGGTGTACCAGAACAACCGGAGTCCGGTCGCTTTCTGCACGCGCTCAGCCGGCAGCATGTTCGCCCTCCGCATGATGCGATGTATCCACGTCCAGACGGCGGCCCACCAGGTCAATGAACACGTCTTCCAGGGTGGGTTCGCGTTTTTCCAGCGAAATCAGGCTGGAGCCGCGCCGCGTCAGGTGCGCCAGCACGTTCGACAGTACATCTTCCTGCGCCAGTATCAGGTTCAGTTCAGTATGGCCGTTCTGCTCGACGATGGTGGCCTGCCGAACGCCCGGTACGGCTTCGATCATGGCGTCACGGCTGGGTTTGGGTCCCAGCGGCCCAACCTTTAAGTTAAAAATCGCCTCGCGCTGGAGACGGTGTTTGAGGTTTTCCGGCGTGTCGCACGCCAGCAGCTTTCCCCGGTCAATGATCGCCAGCCGGTCGCACAGTTCGTCCGCTTCGGCCATGTAGTGCGTCGTCAGCAGCACCGTCCGGTCAGGGTGATCGTGCATCCACTGTTTGACGAAACCGCGCACGTCGCGTGCGGCGGTCACATCCAGTCCTAAAGTGGGTTCATCGAGAAAAACGACATTCGGATCGCTGATAAAACCGCGTACAAAATTCATTTTCTGGCGTAAACCGGTGGAAAGGTCAGAAATTTTAGTGCGTTTGCGGTCGGCGATGCCGACAACCTCTAGCAGCGCATCAATCCTTTTGCGGGCGGTGGCATTGTCCAGCCCGTAAAACCGCGCGAACATCCACAGGTTTTCCTCAACCGTCAGCAGCCCGTAGCCGCTGGTTTCTCCGCCGCTGACCATGCTGATACGCCGCCGGATTTCCTGAACATCGCGGGTTACGTCCAGCCCTTCGACCAGCGCCGAGCCGCTGGTGGGCAGCAGAAGTGTTGCCAAGATTTTGATGATGGTGGTTTTGCCAGCGCCGTTTGGCCCCAGCAGGCCGAACAGCTCGCCGCGCCGGACTTCCAGGTTAACACCGTCCAGCGCCACCAGTTGTTTTGCATCCCCCTTTCGTTTTGGGCCGCGCAGCCGGTATACGCGCCCCAGGTCGTTAGTCTCAATAGCCAGATTCATATCCATCGGTTTATTTCCCCCCGCGCGGACTTTATGGGTTCACAAGGGTTCAGTCGGGTTTATCTCTATTCTATAGTGAGCTGTGAAGAAATCAAGACTTTAATGATAGCACATCCGTTCTAATCCGTCAATGCGTGATACTTCACACACGAACATATGACGTTCTTTACTGGCAGTGAGGGGTAAAAACCCTTAAGGTGAGGGTACAGATCAATTGCTGTCTTAATTTCGAGGGTGTTTTTATGACTATAGGAAGAATAACCATCAATCAAGACCGCTGTAAAGGCTGTACCCTCTGCTCCACCGTATGTCCCCAAAATGTAATCTTGATGGCCGAAAATCAACTTAACGCAAAAGGGTATCACCCGGCCCTGTTTGTTGACCCCGATGGCGACTGCACCGGCTGTGCCGTTTGCGCCATCATCTGCCCCGATGTATGCATCACCGTCTACCGGGAAGCAGCCAAACGAACGAAAGCGGTACGAGAGGCGGTTACAATATGACGAAAGAACTGCTTAAAGGCAACGTAGCGATTGCCGAGGCCGCCGTCCGGGCCGGCCTGGAAGCTTACTTCGGATACCCGATCACCCCCCAGACCGAACTTCTCGAATATCTCTCCCAGCGCATGACCGAACTCGACCGCGTGTTTTTGCAGGCCGAAAGCGAAGTCGCGGCCATTAACATGGTCTACGGCGCGGCCTGCACCGGCGCCCGCGTGATGACCTCATCCTCCAGCCCTGGCGTGAGCCTGATGCAGGAGGGCATGTCGTACATCGCCGGTTCGGAGCTGCCCTGCGTGATTGTGGATGTCATGCGCGGCGGGCCAGGGCTGGGCAATATCCTGCCTTCGCAGGCCGATTATTTTCAGGTTACACGTTCCGCCGGGCATGGCGATTTTCACCCCATCGTCCTCGCCCCGGCCTCGGTGCAGGAAGCCATTAATTTTGTAGGCTTAGCTTTCGACCTGGCCGACAAATACCGCCATATGGTGCTGCTGGTCGCCGACGGCCAGATCGGCCAGATGATGGAGCCTGCCGAACTGCCCCCCATGCGCCCGCTCCAGAAAAATGTCCCTGACTGGGCGCTGACCGGCGCAAAAGCGCGCGAAAAGCGCGTTATCACTTCCCTGTATCTAAAAGGAGAGGAAGAAGAAGCCTTTAACCTGAAGATACAGAAAAAGCTGAAGCAGATCAAAAAAAACGAGCAGCGTTCAGTCGAATACGCCACCCAAGATGCCGAGCTTCTCGTCATCGGCTTCGGAACAGCCGGGCGCATCGCCTACAGCGCAGTCGAGGCCGCCCGTGAAAAAGGCCTGCGGGTCGGCCTGCTGCGTCCGCAAACGCTCTGGCCTTTCCCGGAACGGCGCATTTCCGAGCTGGCCGACCAGGCGAGCGGCTGCCTGGTCGTCGAGATGAATGCCGGTCAGATGGTCGAAGACGTGCGGCTGGCGATTGGCGGCCAGATACCGGTTACATTCTACGGTCGCACCGGCGGCATTGTACCCATGCCGGACGAAATCTTGGCTGCCATTGAAGAAAGTTACAGCCGACTTCAGATTGCGGTTTAGAGGAGGAATAGGAATGGATCTCGTGATGGCCCCCCCTGAAATGCAGGTTGTATATGAACACCCCCGGTCATTGGCCGACGTGCCAACCCGTTATTGCCCCGGCTGTACGCATGGCATCGCCCACCGGCTGCTGGCCGAAGCGATAGACGAACTCGGTTTGCAGGAACGCGCCGTCCTGGTCGCGCCGGTCGGCTGTTCGGTATTCGCCTACGAATACTTCAACGTTGACGCCTGCCAGGCCGCCCATGGCCGCGCCCCGGCAATGGCAACCGGCCTGAAACGAATGCTGCCGGAAAACATCGTTATCACCTATCAGGGCGATGGTGATCTCGTCTCCATCGGCGCGGCGGAGATCATGCACGCGGCGGCGCGCGGCGAGCAGATTACAACCATTTTCATCAACAACGCGATCTACGGCATGACCGGCGGCCAGATGGCCCCCACCACCCTGCCGGGGCAGAAAACCACCTCGTCCCCCCTGGGCAGAGATACCCGCCGCACCGGCGCGCCGATTCGCATGAGCGAAGTTCTGGCGCAGTTCGACGGCGCAGCCTATATCGTCCGCCGTTCGCTGCACGATGTCGCCAACATCCGCAAAGCTAAAAAAGCCATCCTGACCGCACTCAAAGTCCAGATGGCCGGGCTTGGCTTTAGCATGGTGGAACTGCTGTCAAGCTGCCCCACCAACTGGGGCATCGCGCCGGAAAAAGCCCTCGACTGGATTGAGCAGAACATGATCCCCCAATTCCCGCCCGGCGATTACAAAATCCACGATGCCGTGAAAACGCTGTAGGAGGCGACGATGCAGAAAGAATTTCTCTTTTCCGGTTTTGGCGGCCAGGGGGTGATGTTCGCCGGCCAGCTTCTAGCTTACGCAGCTATGGACGAAGGTCTGGAAGTGACCTGGATTCCATCTTATGGGCCGGAAATGCGCGGCGGCACAGCACACTGTTTTGTCGTCATCAGCGACAAACCCATCGGCTCGCCCGTTACGCGCCATCCTCAGGTGGCGGTTGTTTTTAACAACCCTTCCTTCACCAAATACGAAGGGGAAGTCGCGCCCGGCGGCCTGCTGGCCGTCAACTCGTCGCTGATAAACCAGGAAAGCCGCCGCACCGATATTTCTGTGCTGCCCGTCCCGGCCACTCAGCTTGCCGACAGCTTGGGCGACCTGCGGATGGCAAACGTCGTCATGCTCGGTGCAGTGCTGGAGGTCTTCCCGGCTCTGCCGCCAGCGGCCATCCACCGCGCGCTCGAAGCGCATCTGCCCGAACGCCGCCGCCATCTTTTAGAAGCGAACTACAAGGCGCTGGAAAAAGGGGCGGAATTCGCCCGCAGCATGGTAAAATCTGCATAGAAAGTAAATGGCTTTTACGCTGCCTTTTTTGAAAAGTGGTGAACCATGCTGACTGTTGCAGATATTATGACCCCCAACCCGATCACCGTTGAACGGCAGACGCCGCTGGCCGAAGTGATCGGCCTGATGAAAGAGCGCGCCTGCCGCCAGGTCCCGGTCGTTGAACACGGCAGGGTTATCGGCATCATCACCGACCGTGATGTGCGGCTGGCGATGAACTCGCCGTTTGTCCTGCACGAGCGCCGGCAGAATCAGGAACTGCTGCAAAACGTCACCGCCGAAGCCTGCATGACGCGCGACCCGATGACGATTGACGCCTCCGCCTCCGCCGAGCAGGCCGCGCAGCTCTTACGCACCTACAAGTTTGGCGGGCTGCCTGTTGTCAGCCAGGGCAAGCTGGTCGGCATCATCACGGTGAGCGATATTCTGGGCAGCTACCTCGAACTGCTCCGGGAAAAGTCCTCACAGCCGTGAACAGCGCATCAGGGCGCGGGCAGGCCGCCGCGCCCTTCCCATAAAACATTCCCTTCACGCCGAGATAACCAGGCTTTCCAGGTCACGCGGGTAATAGGTCAGCATCTCGACCCCATCCCCGGTAATCACAACGGTGTCCGAGTGCCGGAAACCGCCCAGCTGGGGTACATATAAACCCGGTTCGACGGTAAAAACCATACCGGGTTTCATCGTGGTCATATCGCCTCGGTCGAGGAACGGCCCTTCGTGGTAGCGCAGGCCGATAGCATGGCCGACGTGGTGTTTCCAGTATGGCATCAGGTCGTGTTTCTCATAATAAGCGCGCACGGCGCGGTCTACCTCGGCGCAGGGTTTGCCCGGCTCCATCGCCGCCATCGCCGTATCCTGAAGGGCGACCATATGCTCGAAAAACCGGCGCTGCTCGTCGGTCGGCTGGCCGATTATCATTGTGCGTTCCAGTTCCGAAACATACCCCCACACCGGCGCAGTCGCACCCGTCACCAGCACATCGCCGGCCTGAAAAACGATGTTGTTCGCCAGCGCGTGCGGAATCGCCGCGTTGCGCCCGATCTGCCCGCGATAACCGGCTATCGCGCCCTCGGTGAAAGCATTCTGCCCCCGGTAAATCGGCCCGATGGCGTCCAGCATGGCGCGGGTCGCTTCGGCGCTGGCCTGCTGGCTGACCTCAGTTTCGGTTTTGCCGGGTTTCGTATACCGCTGCAACAGCGTATGCGCCAGGTTCGCCCAGCGGCAGCTTTCGCGCAGCAGCGCCAGTTCCGCCGGGGACTTGATCGCCATCTGGTCTTCGATAAACGCCCGGATGGGGACGACCG
>QUBZ01000166.1 GCA_014338005.1 Chloroflexota bacterium
ACCCCCGCCGGCACGATGGCCGCGCCGGGGCAGGCCGAACCGGAGTGGAACGCCCCGCCCGCCAGCCCGGTGCAGACCGTCGGCAGCAAGACCTTCCTGTGGCTGAACGGCGTATGGACAGACACGACCTTCGAGCCGGATACCATGCAGACGCAGAAAGTGGTTTTCCTAAGTGACGCCTACTTCGACCTGCTGGACGAAAAGCCAGAACTGAGCGCCTACTTCGCGCTGGGCGAACGGGTGATCGTGGTCTTGGACGGCGTGGCGTATGAGGTAGTGGCCGAATAAACCGAACGGCATAACGGAATTTTCACAGGCGCGGAGAAGGGTTTAACTCTCCGCGCTTGTGCATTAAAAAATCATGACTTGCGGGCGACTTCCCAGGCCAGGTGGTTAATCTCCGGCAGAATCAGCTTTTCCAGCGCCACCTGGACGGCATTTGGGCTGCCGGGCATAGAAAATACCAGCGTCCCCCGGTAAATACCCGCCGTCGCCCGGCTGAACATGGCCGCCGCGCCGACTTCCTGATAGCTGAACATGCGGAACAGCTCGCCAAAGCCGGGCAGCGTTTTTTCCAGGTAGCGGCTGATAACGTCGTAGGTAGTATCACGCGGGCTGATGCCGGTGCCGCCGTTAAACAGGATGATCTGCACGCCGAGCGCGGCGGCCAGTTCGTCCAGCACTGCCGCCACCTGGTCAGGTTCGTCCTTAATCAGCCGGTAGGCGGCGACGGTGTGGCCCAGTTCGGCCATCCGGCGTTCGATATACCGGCGGTTTTCGTCGGATTCGGGAGTGCGGGTGTCGCTGACGGTCACGATGGCAACCGTTACCGGGCCGCGACCGGCCTTCTGGCGATGTTCTTGTGCGCCCATTAAGACTCTCCTGTGTTTACCCAACGGTCATTTGACAAATCATTAAAACTCACTTAAACTGGGCTTATGTTGGCACTGGAAGAAAGTTAGTGCTGCCGTGAGAATCTTACCGCCAACCGGATATTTTGACACGTAGACGCGCGGTTTGGGTCGCTACCCAACCGCGCGTTTGTTAATTTGTCGGCCTGTTTAGTCAGAAGGAGCTTCGTCAAATGGATTACGGCATGATCGGCAAAATCGAAAAAGCCCGCCGCTACGCCGAAGAACCGCAGCGTATCACGTTCAACGCGCTGACCATCGAGTTTCGGGGCGATAACAACGCTTACGAAACCTCGCTAAACGGACATGGCTGGACTTGCACCTGTCCTGGCTTCGGCAAACACCACATCTGCCCGCACGTTATGGCGCTGGAAAAGCTGCTGCGCCCGATGCTCAAGCGCGACCCGCTGCCTTACGCCCCCGGCCAGAATGTGGTCAGCGATGTGGAAAAAGCCAAACGTTATGCCGACGAACGTGACCGCATCCGGTTCAAATCCTTTGACGTTACTTTTCATGGCAGCAATAACGATCACCATTTCGGCCATCAGGAAGGCCATTGGCGCTGCGACTGCGATTTCTTCCGCAGCCGCGCGGTATGCAGCCATACAATGGCGATGGAGCGCATCTTAAACGGGATGCTGCCGACCGGGGCAAAAGTCAGCGAATAATTGAACTTATGGGGAAAAAGTGAGGGGCGAACCGTCGCTCGCCCCTCTGCATAAACCAGACTGCCGGCAGATTAGCTGTCGGATGACATGGGCTGCATACTGCCCATAAACATCTGCATGGCCTGCTCCGCCGTGATAACGGTGGCGTTCTCCGGCGCGGTGATGGCCGGCGGCACGTTGAAGCTGCCGTAGGTGATGGTGAAGGTCGCGCCCAAAACCGGGGCCGAATCCTGGGCTGACATTTCGCCTATCGCGCTCATCATGCTGCTCAGATCCCAGGAGAAATTCATCTCCAGGCGGCGCGGGTAGCTGTCCGCCAGGCCGATGTATTCGGTCACTTCAAACGTCAGCCCTTTGTACATCTCGCGCATCATTTCCATCATCTGCTCCAGATCGGCTTCAGTCATGCCGGCGCCCGCCGCTTCCATCTGGGTCTTCATTATATCGGTGATGGCCGGGCTGGAGAACAGTTTTACGTAATCCAGGGTGGTCTTAAAAACGGCCACCGTTTCGCCGTCGGCCTGGGCATCGGGCAGCCGTTCGATGTTCATGAAATCGCCGAATACCGACGGATCGCTGAACTGGGTGAACATTTCGGGGTCGAAGCCCGGCATCTCGCCCATCATGTCTTCCATCTGCGGGGCCAGCACAGTGAAAACGTTATTCAGCAGTTTGGCGATTTCCAGGCCATACCAACCGCTGGGAATGCCCGCATCAGGAATCGCTTCTGCCAGCGCGCTAAGGTTAACATACCCCACGCCGTCCACCATACGCAGTTCAACCGAAAGTTTTTCCGGCAGTTTCATGCCCTCGTCGGCGATCACTTCCAGCAGTTCCGGCGGCAGGGTGAGCGTCAGGTTAACCTGGCCGTCAAAGGCCAGCAGGGCATCTTCGAGAAGCTGGCCGAGATGCGCCATATCCTCGAACATGGCGGACGGGTCGCCCTGAAGCGCCATCATACGTTCCATGATGGTTGGGTCAACGGCATACGCGCCCGCACCGGACAGGTTGATCGCCAGCGAGTTGAACGGCGCATCAGGAATGTCATCCACGTTCAGGTCGAAGTTCAGGTTAAAGGTCGCGCCGCTGAGTCCGGCAACCACCCTCTGGGAATTTTGCAGAATCCCGCAGTCCGCCTCCGACAGGCTGCCGCAAAACACCGGCGGCATATCCTGTGCCTGAACCATGCTGGCGGTCAGCGCCAACATCAGAATCAGAATACTTATCATGGTCACTCTTTTCTGCATGGGTTGTGTCTCCTGGTTGAAGTAGCGAAATAAGACTAACTCACAGCATGATTTTGCCGCCACCGAGTCGCATTTTATCCCGGCACGGCAAAACGCATATCCTCATTATATAGCTGGAATAGGACAAAAATTCCCCACAAAATTTGGGGAACAAAACGGTCTTAAGCTGGCAATTGACCTGCCGTACCGGAGGAGTATAATCGCGGTTGGTGTTATGGTTCACAATCGGAAAAATACGCGATGAGCAGACGACCCCCCGTTTATCCCTTCACGGCGATTGTCGGCCAGGAGCGCATGAAACGTGCGCTGACCTTAAACGCAATTGATATGCGAATTGGCGGGCTGCTGATTCGTGGCGAGCGCGGGACGGGCAAATCCACCGCCGCGCGGGCGCTGGCGGCGCTGCTGCCGGAAATTGATACCATTGCCGAATCGCCGTTCGGCGACGACCCCGCCCACCCCGAAACTTGGTCGGACGAGGTACGTGAGCGTAAAGAACGGGGCGAACCGCTGACAATTGCCCGCCGCAAGATTCGTTTCGTTGACCTGCCGGTGAGCGCGACGGAAGACCGCGTGGTGGGAACGCTAGACATCGAAAAAGCCATCCAGCGGGGCGAACGCCACTTCGACCCCGGCGTTCTGGCGGCGGCCAACCGGGGCATCCTGTACGTGGACGAGGTTAACCTGCTGGACGACCACGTGGTAGACCTGCTGCTGGACTCGGCGGCGATGGGCGTTAACGTGGTGGAACGGGAAGGCATCAGTTTCGCGCATCCGGCGCGGTTTATTCTCATCGGCACGATGAACCCTGAAGAAGGCGACCTGCGCCCGCAGCTTCTCGACCGCTTCGCGCTGTCGGTTGAGGTGCGCGGCATCACCGACGCTGCCGAACGCATGGAAATTCTGGAGCGGCATATCGCCTATGAAGCCGACCCGGAAGGTTTCCGCCACGAATGGGCGTCGGCAGAGCAGGAACTCTCCAACCGCATCGCCGCCGCGCGCGAACTGGTAGACCAGGTGACATACACGCGGCGCGATCTGTTCACGATTGCCGCCATCACCAGCAGCCTGCATATAGACGGCCACCGCGCCGACCTGGTGATTTTAAAGACTGCGCGCGCCCAGGCCGCTTTTGAGGCCCGCACGCATATTACCAATGCGGATATTCTGATGGCCGCCGAGCTGGCGATCCCGCACCGGCTGAAACGCGGCCCGTTTGCCGACTCGCAGATGAGCATCACCGCCGTCGAAGAACAGATGGAGCAGATTGCCTCCGAATGGGGCGAGGGTGATGAGGTAAATGAACCCGCGCCCAGCGATGAACAAACACCCGTTAAAAAAAAAGCCAGCAGTTAGCCGGTGAAACCGAACAGGAGATGCCGGATTTCGGCCAGACCACGCCGACACCCCAGAATGTGTTCGATAACCATGACGCTTACTGGTGGGAAGGCGGGCAAAAAGTCGAAACCGGCACGCAGTTTACGCCCCGCAAGCTGCAAACCACGCTTGACCGGCTGACACGCCAGCAGGCCGGTCGGCGTTCCCGCACGCGCACCGACCGCAAACGCGGGCGGTACATCCAGGCGCGCCCCGCCAACGGCAAAACCAGCGACATCGCTTTCGACGCCACGCTGCGGGCCGCCGCACCCTACCAGCGCCGCCGCACGAAACAACTGGCGGAAAGCGGCATGGCCTACGCCATCCAAAAAAACGACCTCCAGCGTAAAATCCGCGTGCGCCGCACCTCTAACTTAATCCTGTTCGTGGTGGATGCCTCGTGGAGCATGGCCGTCAGCGAGCGGATGCAGGCCACCAAAGGCGCGATTATGTCCCTGCTGACGGACGCCTACCAGCGCCGTGACCGGGTGGGGCTGATCGTATTCCAGAAAGACCGCGCCAGCATGGTGCTGCCGCCGACCAACTCGGTCGTGCTGGCAAAAAAGGCGCTGCAAACCATCCCGGTGGGCGGCAAAACGCCGCTTTCCGCCGGGCTGCTGCTGGCCTACGATACGCTCAAGCGCGAAAAGGCGCTGCACCCGGACGTGCTGCCGCTGCTGATTCTGCTGACCGACGGCGCGGGCAACGTTTCAATGAGCAGCCTGCCCCCCCAGGAGGAAGCACACCGTATCGCCGATCTGATTAAAGAAGAGAAGATCAAAACGGTGACGATCAACATGGAACACGTAGCCTTCGATCAGGGATTGGCGAGCAAGCTGGCCGAGCGTATGGGCGGGCCGTGTTATGCCCTGGCGCAGCTCCGCGCCGATACGCTGCTGGAAACGGTCAAACGCGAGATGGTGACGACCTAGAGGCGAATCGTGTTTTCCCTGCGCGGACGGTTACTGGCTTCTTATGCGCTGCTGCTGGGCTTTACCCTGGCGGTGATCGCGGTGGCGCTGCTGCTGTTCCTGTATGCACAGCCGCCGAACCCCGCTGCAACCTACGAAAAACTGGCGAGCATCGCGCGAGAACTGACGGGTGAACTGAATATCACCAACCTGAGCGCAGAAGGCCGTCCGCTGGCGCGGGCGCTGGTGAGCGGTCTGCTGTCCCAACTCAACAGCTTCGCCGCCGACAACGATGTGCGTATCCTGGCAGTGAACGTCCCTAACCAGACGGTGTTATTCGACAGTACCGGGACGCTGCAACGCGGCGATTCGATTCCGCTGAACCAGCAGACCTACGCGCTGCCGCTGTATCTGCGGCGCGTTTTTCCCGTCCAGGCAGAGCCGATTTTCGGCAGTTTCCGCGATGTGAACGGAGTCTGGATTTTTACCGGGCTGCTGGTGGTGCGGCAGGATACCGAACGCAGCGCCCTACTGCTGGCCGAACCTCAGCCTGCGCAAAGCTGGGAAACGGTACTGGCGCGTTTTCGGGATAATCTGGCGCTGCCGCTGCTGCAAGCGGCGGGCCTGGGTCTGGTGGTGGCGGCGCTGCTGGCGGCACTCATCAGCCGGAATATCGCGCGCCCGCTTCAACGATTGGGACGGGCAGCGGCGGCGGTCGCGGCAGGCGACTACACCGAGCGCGTCTCCGTCAGCGGGCCGCAGGAAGTGCGGGCGGTGGCCGAAGCCTTTAACCAGATGGCCGACCAGGTACACATCACACAGCAGGCGCAGCAGGACTTTCTCGCCAACGTATCGCACGATCTTAAAACGCCGCTGACATCTATCCAGGGTTATTCGCAGGCCATCATGGATGGCACGGCCAAAGACTCGAAATTGGCAGCGGGTATTATCTATGATGAGGCGGCGCGGCTGAACCGGATGGTGATCGAACTCACCGACCTGGCCCGTTTGCAGGCCGGGCGGCTTTCCATGCAGGCGCAGCCGGTAGACCTGGGCGCGCTGGCGACGGCAGTTGGACAGCGGTTGGCAGTGGTAGCACAGAAAAAAGGCGTGACGCTGCACATCGAAGCGCCGCCGATGCCGGAAATAGCCGGCGACGGCGACCGGCTGGCGCAGGTGCTGACCAACCTGCTCAGTAACGCCGTGAACTACACCCCTTCCGGCAGGCAGGTCTGGCTGAAAACGCGGGTTAATCATGGCGGTGTGGAAGTCATCGTACAGGATACCGGCATCGGCATCCCACCGGAAGACCTACCGCATATCTTCGAGCGGTTTTATCAGGTGGATAAAACGCGCGGGCCAAAACGCGGTACCGGGCTGGGGCTGGCGATCACGCAGGAGATTGTGGCAGCGCACGGCGGGCGCATTCAGGTGGACAGTCCGGGGATCGGCCAGGGCGCAATCTTCATCGTCTGGCTGCCATCGCCGCAGATCAATACCATCGTGCGTAGGCGACGGCAGCTAACCCGGAAAGACACCAACGACTCCTGACAGCTTATTGAGGAGTGAAAGCCAGTTGAGATGATGTAGAATCATGAACATGGCAAAAAGGACGTTTCACCTCAACGAAGAAGAAAAGATCACGTTTCGGC
>QUBZ01000023.1 GCA_014338005.1 Chloroflexota bacterium
TCCGGCAGCCAGAACCCTTCGACGACGCCAAAACGGTTACTCGCGCCGGGCTGATCTTCTTGGGCGGCCAGACGAACGCCCGGCAGCAGCAGCCACAGCGCGCAGATCACAGGCAGAAATATGCCGCGTTTCATTCAGGCCGCTCCGCCGGGCGAATGTCCTGTAAGTTCAATTGCAGGCTGCGCGAGCCGTTCCAGACGTTGATTTCAAGCTGGTAGGCCGCGTCAATCAACCCCGGTATGCTGCCCGCCCATTCCCCCAGGCCGAAGCCAATAGCGTCTATCACGCGGCCTTGCCGGTGTTCATCCGTTACCTTTAACTTCAGATGGCCGCTGTCCTTGCCGACCGTGCGCGCCTCTACTACGCGCAGGCGGCGCGACATCAGCACCGGCACAGGATTCATGTGGCCGGTGGGTTCAAGCTGCTGCAATTCTGTCACCAGGTCTTCTGAGAGCCGGTCGAGCGGGACATCCACATCAATTTCCAACATGGGACGAAGCTCCTGTCCCTCCAGGCCGGACTCGGCCAGCGCCATCAGGCGCTTTTTTAAGCTGTCAATGTTGCCGTTCAAAACTGTAAAACCGGCAGCCTGGGCATGGCCGCCGTGCCGCACCAGCATATCGGCGCACTGGTCGAGCGCCTGTGTGATGTCAAACTGAGGAATGCTGCGGCACGAGGCGCGGCTCTCGGTTTCGCCCAGTTCCATCACCACTGCCGGGCGGAAGTACTCCTCAACCAGCCGCCCGGCCACCAGTCCGACGATTCCGGGCTGGAAACCCGCGTCTCCGGCAAAAATCAGCGGCAGATTATGTGCGGTTTCCGCCTCGATTGTGGCGCGGATTTTTTCCTGCGCTTCGCGGGTTAACGTCTGGCGTTTAACATTCAATTCCTGAAGCTGCTCGGCCCACTGTTTTGCCTCGGCCTCGTCCTGCGCTGCCAGCAGGTTATAGGCAATCATGGCGCTGTCCAGGCGTCCGGCGGCGTTGATACGCGGCCCAATGGCATAACCGATGGTCATCGCCGTTACGCTGCCGGGTTTGACACCTGCCACTTCCAGCAGAGCTTTGATGCCGGGGCGCGGCTTCTGGTTGATGACTTCCAGCCCACGCCGCACTAGCGCCCGATTTTCTTCCCGATTAAGCGGCGCCAGGTCGGCCACCGTGCCGATTGCCACCAGATCAAGCAGGCTTTCCAGGTTAAGCGGACGGCGTTTCTCGCGTAGTTTCCGGTCATGGCCGGCGACCATCACCAGCGCCTCGGCCACCCGGTAGGCGACACCCACCCCGGCCAGCATATCTTCGGCATAATTCCAGTTTTCGTCTTTGGGGTTGATGACGGCATGAGCCATCGGCAGCTCCGGGCCAATTGAGTGATGGTCGGTTACGATGATGTCGAGTCCCTGGCTTTTGCCGAACTCGACTTCCTCGATGGAGCGAATGCCGCAGTCCACTGTAATGACTACGCGAATACCATCTTTCGCCAGGGTTTCCAGAGCTTCGTTGTTCAGCCCGTATCCCTCATCAATCCGGTTCGGGATATATGGCTCAACGTCCGCCCCCAGCGCGCGCAAAGCCTGCACCAGCAGCACGGTCGAGGTCACGCCGTCGGCGTCGAAATCGCCATAAACGACGATTTTCTCTCCCCCTTTGACCGCAGCCACCAACCGGCTGACGGCTCGATCAATCGGGCGATTTTTGCCTTTTATGCTCAGGTAGCGCCCGCCGGACAGGGCGGCGGCGCGCAAAAAATCGCGCGCCCGCTCCGGGCTGTCGAAGCCCCGGTTGATAAGCACCTGCGCCAGTTCCGGGCTGATGTTATACGGCTGATACTGTTTTAAATGTCCCGGTGGGGACGGGGGTTTTATCACCCACTGTTTGCTTAACATGGACACCGCCCAGGGTGACGCTTACAATTAGGACTTGATAGGCTCCCGCTGAAGTGTAGCATTTTGCTACAGCCCAAACAAGCAAGAGGATAAACCGCATGGCGAAAGTCGTTTTTATGGGAACGCCGGATTTTGCCGTGCCGACCCTGCAAGTCCTGATCGAACATCACGAGGTTATCGGCGTCGTCACCCAACCCGACCGCCCTGCCGGGCGCAGCCGGCAGCTTCAGGCTTCTCCGGTCAAGCGGCTGGCTCAGGCCGCCGGTATCCCGGTATTCCAGCCGGAAAAAATCCGCCGTCCCGAAGCGGTCGCAGAACTGCGCCAATGGACGCCGGATGTGTATGTTGTGGCCGCCTTTGGGCAGATTCTCCCCCAGGCGGTGCTGGATATTCCGCCACACGGCTCGATTAACGTCCATGCCTCTCTGCTGCCGCGCTGGCGCGGCGCAGCGCCCATCCAGGCCGCCATCCGCGCCGGGGATGCCGAAACCGGTATCACCGTCATGAAAATGGACGCCGGGCTGGACACCGGCCCCATGCTTTCGCAGCGCGCAGTCCCGATAATGCCCGATGAAACCGGCCAATCGCTGCATGACCGGCTGGCGCAGGTGGGCGCGGAACTACTGATCGAAACCCTGCCCGGTTATCTGAGCGGGCATATCATCCCGCAGCCGCAGCCGGAGGACGGCATCACCTACGCGCCGCAGATCAAAAAAGAGGACGGATTTATTAACTGGGGGCTGGACGCCTGGACGATTGAGCGGCTGGTGCGCGCCTTCACCCCCTGGCCGGGAACTTATACCTTCTGGAACGGCCAGCAGCTTAAAATCCTCAGCGGCGCGGCAAACGAGGGCGCGGGCGAGCCGGGGCGTGTGCTTGAAACCCCACGCGGCCTGGCCGTCGGCGCGGGGCGAGGATTGTTTTACCCGGCACAGGTGCAGCTTGCCGGGCGCAAAGCCATGCCTATCCAGGCGTTTGCGATAGGCCAGCCGGGGCTGGTGGGATCGCTGCTGGAATCGCCGCCGGCAGAGTCTGATCGAACACAAATTTGAGCCGGGGGATCAGGTCAGCGGTGGTTTTAACCGGGGCCGCGCAGTCCAGCATCATATAACGCGCCGAACGCTTGGGGAAAGCGTGGGTATAACTGGCGAAACGAAGCTGCTGTTTGCCCACTTCGGTAAAACCGTCCTTGACGCCGATATGGCCGGTTGTCAGCACGCGCTGTTCGTAGGGGCTGACCTCCGAGATGTATTGGAGAAAGTTCTTCGCGGTGCGCTGGTAGATGGCCTCGCCCACTTCCAGTTCGTTCTGGGAAAACAGCGTATTCCACATCAGGTCAAAATCGGTATTCTGCCCACTGAGGAACAAAACGCGCAGCAGATCGTTATAACGCGGGTCGTCCGCCCCGGTAACGGCCAGGTAACGTTTGGCCTGCTCCTCATAGGACAAGCCGGTGAAATGCGAATAACCGCGCTGCAAGCTGGCGATGTCGAACTTTTTCAACTCCCGGTCGGCAGCCTCGATCAGCGCCGCGTGATCGAGATTAAACAGCCGCTCGACGTGTTTGGCCGAACACACGTCCGCCGCCGCCCCGGCATGGGTCAGCAGCACCCCGGCTTTGGTGCGGGCAAAAAACGGCAGCGACATCAGGAAGTTGATGACATCCTTGCGGCGAGGCGCGCCTTTGTACCGCTGGTCGAGCCGTGTTAATGACGCCTCAAAACGCGGCGTGTACTCCACCGAACCTTTTGCCAGCGTCAGGCCGTAAATGTGCGGCAGCTCGTGATTGCCCAGCAGCATAATCACGCGCTTCTGGCCTAACTCGGCTTGCAGCGCCATAATGTCCAGCAGGATGTCCAGGCTGGCATCAGCCTCCTCCAATCCCTCGCTGTGAATGAGATCGCCACACAACACGAAATAATCTACCGTCCCCTGCTGGCTCAAAAACTGGTCACGCAGGCGGCGGTACACATCCCACGCGCCATGCAGATCCGTCACGACCATTGCCATGCCGCCGTCCAAATCAACAACCCGTTGAGACATCATTACCCTCAACCACTACAGGCAATCAAATGGGGCGAGTAACCCTGCTCGCCCCGCCCAGGTTTCAATAGAACATGAAAAGCTAGTAACCTAAAATGCTCACAACATCGCGCACCGCTTTGGCACTAACTTCGAGCATCCCTTTCTCCTCGTCGTTAAGTTCCATCTCGATAATCCGCTCGGCGCCGTTCGCGCCGATCACTACCGGGACGCCGATATACAGGTCGTTGTATCCATACTGGCCTTTCAGCAGCACAGCCGAGGGAATAACGCGCTTCTGATCTTTGAGGATCGCCTCCACCATTTCGACCGTGCCGGCTGCCGGCGCGTACCACGCGCTCACACCAATTAAACCGACGATCTCCCCACCGCCGTTACGGGTTCGTTGAATAATTGCCTGCAAACGGTCTTCTGCCATCAGCTCGCGCACCGGGATACCGGCCACCGACGTATGGCGCGGCAGCGGAACCATCGTGTCGCCATGCCCGCCCAATACAATACCGTGAATGTCGCTGACGCTCACGCCCAGTTCCATAGCGATAAACGTTTTGTAGCGCGCCGTGTCCAGCGCACCCGCCTGCCCGATGACGCGCTCACTGGGGAAGCCGCTCTCATGATAGGCCACATGGCACATCGCATCCAGCGGGTTGGACACAACGACCAGGATGCTGTTGGGTGAATATTTGGCGACCTGCCGGGTCACCTCCCCGACAATCCCCTGATTGGTTTTGACCAATTCATCCCGGCTGGGGTATTTGCCGGTGGCCGGGTCTTTCCGGCGCGGCACGCCCGCCGTGATGACCACTACATCAGAATCCGCAGTCGCTTCATAGCTGGTTGAACCCACCAACTTAACATCGAAGCCCATAACCGGCGCGGACTGCGCCAGGTCGAGCGCCTTACCCTGTGCCAGCCCCTCTACTACGTCCACCAGCACGACATCGGCCAGGTCTTTGCTGACAATCCAGTGCGCGCAGGTCGCGCCAACGTTTCCTGCGCCGACAATAGTTACTTTTTTGCGAGCCATCGAAACATTTTCTCCTCAGAAGTAAAATCGTATAGGGGCGAATCAGCGATTCGCCCCTACTAATATACCACTATCCGTTGGCGGATTCGACTCGCTCAGGCTTTCGGGCCGGCGGCCAGCACTTCCGGCCCGGCGGCGTCGGCATACTGCTCGAAGTTCTCCCGGAAGCGCCGCGCCAGATCGGTGGCTTTAGCATCATAAGCGTCTTTGTCGTCCCAGGTGTCGCGCGGGTTCAGAATTTCATCCGGCACATCTGGCACGGTCTTCGGAATACACAGGCCGAAGAACGGGTCTTCCCACGTCTCAACCTCGTTCAGCGCGCCGCTAAGGATGGCGGTAATGATGCCGCGCGTGTGTTTCAGGCTCATCCGGTGGCCGATGCCATACGGCCCGCCCGTCCAGCCGGTGTTCACCAGCCAGACCTGCGCTTTATGGTTTTTCAGTTTTTCGCGCAGCAGCGTGGCGTATTCCATTGGGTGCAGCGGCAGGAAGGGCGCGCCGAAACACGCGCTGAAGGTCGCCGACGGCTCGGTGACGCCGCGTTCGGTTCCGGCAACTTTGGCCGTATACCCGCTGATGAAATAATACATGGCCTGTTCTGCCGTCAGCTTGGCGACCGGCGGCAGCACCCCGAAGGCATCGGCGGTCAGGAAGATGATTTGTTTCGGATGCCCGCATGTGCCGGAATAATCGGCATTGGTGATCGTTTCAATCGAATAGGCGGCGCGGGTATTTTCGGTAAACCGCTCGCTGTCCAGGTTCAGGCGGCGCGTCACCACGTCTATATCCACGTTTTCCAACACGGTGCCAAACTGCCGCGTTTTTTCGTAGATTTCCGGCTCGCCTTCCTCACTCAGGCGGATGACCTTCGCATAACAGCCGCCTTCAAAGTTGAAGATGCCGTCTTCGCTCCACCCATGTTCGTCATCGCCGATCAGGGTGCGGTTCGGGTCGGCGCTGAGGGTGGTCTTGCCCGTGCCGGACAGGCCAAAAAAGATCGCCGAGTCGAACTTGTTTTTGCCGTAATTGGCCGAGCAGTGCATTGAAAGGATGTTACGGCGGGGCAGGACGTAATTCAGCACGCTGAAGATGGACTTTTTGATCTCGCCTGCATATTCTGTACCGCCGATCAGGATCAGTTTTTTGGTGAAGTTCAACAGGATAAAGGTGGGCGACAGCGTATTGTCAACCTCCGGCGTGGCGTGGAAACCGGGGGCCTGGATGACGGTAAACTCCGGCACGTGTTTGGCGAGCTCCTCCGGCGTTGGGCGAATGAACATCGTGCGGGCGAACAGGTTGTGCCAGGCCCGCTCCGTGATGACACGAATCGGCAGGCGGTAGCGCGAATCCGCGCCGCCAAAACAGTCCTGGATGTATACATCACGATGCTGAAAATAAGCCTGCAACCGCAGCAGCAGTCGCTCGAAATCTTCCGGGTCAAAGGGGCGGTTGACCTTGCCCCACCAGACCGTGCCTTCGGTTTCGGCATCGCGCACGATGAATTTATCGTTCGGCGAGCGCCCGGTATGCGGGCCGGTTCGTACCACCAGCGGCCCCAGATGAGCCACCAGCCCTTCACGATTACGGATGGCGTGTTCGTATAACTCCGCCGTGCTGAGGTTCCAATAGACGTTTCCCAGGTCTATCAGACCGTGATTTTCCAGCCCATAACTGCTCTGAATGGTTTGTTCGACCGGTTGCTGCACCATAAACCCTTGTCTCCTTTGCTCCAGGGCATACAACTACTCATTGTATCGAGATGCGCGACAATTCACGATGACAGATGCTTGGTTTCATTTGTGATTTTTGTCACAAATACAGCCGCTTTAAATGTTTTGATGTTCCGGCGGCGAATTTATTGGCCCGGACGACAGGCTTTGCGATAAAGCGGCCAGGTGAGTAATATCGGCAGCGGCGGCCAGTTTCCAACCCGTGCCATTCCGCTCCACCGTTGTCACCGAGGTATTCTCCAGGCGCAGTTCGCCGACCGCTGGGGAGCCGTCGAACAGCCTGAGCAGCAGCAGTTTGAGCGCGCCGCCATGCGAAACGACCGCCACTTCCGGCCCTTCGTCGCGGGCGATCACATCCATCCACGCTTCCCACATACGCTGTTGAAGCATCCGCCGCGATTCGCCGCCGGGAATCGTATAATCCCAGTAATCGGCATTAAATGACGCCCACTCCGCCGGATAACGCGCCATCATTTCGTCCCGCTTTAAACCCTGGAAAATCCCCAGGTCAAATTCGCGCAGGCGCGTATCAGGTTTTGGCCGGACGCCCACCGCCGCGCCCAGAAATTCGGCTGTCTCAAGGGCGCGCGGCAGATCGCTGCTGTAAATCGCCCGGATGGGATTTTGACGCAGATGAGAAGCCAGCGCCCGCGCCTGCGCCCGCCCGACATCATTCAGCGGCACGGGCAGGCTGCCCTGCCAGCGCCCCTCCATGTTCCAGTCTGTTTGCCCATGACGGATGAGCAGAATACGTTTGATACGCAATAGTGACCTTTCTTACCCGCGAGGCCAGATGGCCGTCTGCCACCCACCACCAGGGTTGACGTGTTTGTATTATAGCGGCACAATTATGCCATCTTCAGAGTTTACCATTGTGTTTCAACAAAAAAGGAGTCCAGTTTCGGTGAAAGTGACTGAAAAAATTAGCGCGGATTCCAACCCTGCCGTGCTGGGTACGGCGATGGTCGCCGGTCTGGGGCTTGTTCTGGCCGTTCTGGCGCTGGGTTTTGGTGTCATCCAGGGCGATACCGGCTTCACCGGCCTGATGCTGGCCGCCGGAGGGCTGCTGTTCATCCTGGGGCTGGTCGGCTGGGTCGGCACGGCGCAGCCGCACAAACGTTTCGATGACATCAATCAGCCCGCGCCGGATGACCATCATCACGACGAACACGCCATCGAAGCGGCTGCCGATCACAGCGCCGAGGCTGCACATCACTGATGCCCGGCGCAAACATCCCTGAACGCGCCCCGGTTTACGATCTGCTCGCCGGGGTCGTTTTACAGGCCGGGGCAGCGCAGGCGCTCGCGCTTGCTCCACAGCCGGGGGTAGAAATTTCTGTCAGCGGCGATTTTTTGATTCAATACGGCGTGCGCTTCCTGGGGAAACCGGAGCGTTATATCGTGCCGGAGTTGGTCGTGCTGGACTATGGCGATATGCTGGCCGGGGAGGAAGCCTGGAGTTTTCTGTGGCATCGCAGTAATCTGCATCCCCGCGCGGAGGTGGTCGGCTGCCGTGACGATGGCAGCGAGGACATCGTGTTTTTCCGCAACCTGGATTTAAGTTTGCCCCCACAGGTGTTAGTTCTGTCGTCAACCAGCGCGCTGCTGGCGCGCCCGACCGCCCTGATCGCGCCGGACACCACCGGGCTGCCTGCCCGCCTCGTGGAATATCTGCCGCGTTACGCTTCCGTCACCGACTGGCTGGCCGGCATGTAAGCAGTGCCGGTTTTCACCAAAGCATGTTATAATTATTTCCATATTTTTATATCAGTGAGGGGTAAAAATGTTCACCGAACGGCTTCGTCATATGCCCCGGCTGTTTATCCCCCTCGCCCTGCTGACCCTCATTCTCTCACTGCCCTTCGCCTCAGCGCAGGATACTCTGCCGCTTACCGCCCCGGCGCTTCTGTCACTGCTTGATGGTCAGCAAACCGGCAGCGTGTGTCCCACGCTGCAATGGGAGCCGGTCATTAGTGCCGGTTCCTATCTGATACAGATTTCCGACGATCCCGGCTTCAGCCAGCTCATACAGGAAGCCGAGGTTATCAACGGGGTCAGCTACCGCGCCTTTGAGCTGGCCGACGGCGATTATTACTGGCGCGTGAAAGCCATCGGCGCGCAGGATGTAACAGGCGAATGGAGCGCCACCTGGCGGTTTACTATTGACGCCACGCGGCAAGATACCGAAACCGGCTACTGCGACCTCAATCCCAACCTGCCGACCATCCAGTTTGCCGGCATGACCTGGCGGATTAAAAACGGCGATGGGCTTGCTCCGGGGCCGAACAACTGGTCATCGTCGAATGTCGAAGTAGACGCACAGGGACGGCTGCACCTCAAGATCACGAAGGATGATCGCGGCACGCCCGAAACCGAAGATGATGTATGGTACAGTGCCGAGATTTGCAGCGACGAATCGCCGACACCGGAAGTCCTGAAATACTTTGCCCAGTACGGCCAGTACCGCTGGTATGTGGACTCGCCGCTGAACGCAAACACGCTTGACCCCAACGCGGTGCTGGGTATGTTTCTGTACCGGTATCCGCCCAATGAAATTGACATTGAGGTCGCCTGCTGGGGGGACGCAGCCTGTGCCGCCAATAACAACGCGGACAAAGCGCAGTATGCCGTCCAGCCGTACACCGTATCCGGCAACCTCGTCCGCTTTCCGATTATGCAGGCCGACCCGACCACCCATTATTTCAACTGGCAGCCGACTTTCATCCAGTTCGGCAGCTTTTACGGCCACAGCCTCGAACCCGCTGCCGGTATCATTCATGAATATCTGTACGCGAACCGGCGCTACATCCCGCGCAGCACCGGAAATCTTCGCGTGTATATCAATCTGTGGCTTGTTGAGGGCCAGCCGCTCGCCCAGGGTGATGAACTGGAAGTGATTATCAATCACTTCACCACCGAGCCGCAGGCCTGGAGCAGCAGCGAAACCACCGCCTGCGCCGAAGACGATAACGTGAATATCCCGCTCAAAGGCGACATCAGCACCTTCGCCAGCCCGCATCCCGGCGGCTTCGATTATCAGATTGTGGCGACCCACCCCACCTACAGCTACAGCGAAGACACCGGCATACCGGACTTCCGCAACTGCACGCCCGGCGACCCCGGCGACACACCACCCCCCGGCGTCTGCGCCAACAGCAGCCCGGCCTTCCCGAATGGCAAAATCTGGGATGACGGCGTGAACGTGGTCGAAATCTGCCAGGAAGACAACTGGTGGCGCACCGGCCAGAGCATGACCGTACAGGTGAACGGCAACCAGGCCAGCGGCCAGCGATTGGTTTTATACCGTAAAATCGCCGGCGCGGACTCCTGGCCGCAGTACGCTGTGTTATACCAGGACGGCAACCTGCGCCTCAAACCGCACCCACCCCAGGGACGAAACGATACACTGTTCGGCAGTTCGGTAATCGTCGGCCCCGCGCCGGAAAATGACCGCCCCTACGTGGACATCACCGGCGTAACTTTCGACCCGGCGGCGCAGTGTCTGGACCTGACCTACGCCGGCGGCGAAACGGCTCATATCTGCCTGATCGTCAACCGCTCTCACGCCGCTGCCCTGGTGGATGCTGATTACAACTCGTTCGACTCGCCCGCGCGCGCGGCTTTCGTGCCGTTCGCCACCTTCCGCTCGATGTGGGTCAGCGATGCCAACGCCGACGCCTCGCGCCTTCAAGCGCCGCAGGGTGATTACTCGATCTACAGCCCGAAAAAGTGGGAAGTATTATACGGTCCCTGGTGGAAGTTCTACCGCAAGACTCGCAGCGTTCACAACACCTCCGCCCCGGATATTCTGGTCGAAGTATTCGAGGTCGCCGGTATCGCCCCGCCCTATCCACCCCGCCTCACCCTGCCCTGCGGAGACATCAGCGACCCAACCCCCACCTTCCTGTGGGAGCCGGTGCCAACCGCGACCGGATATATCATCGAAGCCGACGACGACTCGCGCTTCCGCAGCCCCGCCTTTACCGAAACCATCTCCACCGCTGAATTTACCCCGGTAACGCCGCTGGACGAAGGACGCTACTACTGGCACGTCAAAGCCATCAACGACGCCGGGGAAACGGTCTACAGCCGGTCATTAAACTTTACGCTCGATTCGGTCGCGCCGGCTGCCGCCCCCACGCTGCTCAAGCCGCTGGATGGCTCGACGATCAGCACGACCGACCGGCCTGCTTTTAGCTGGACGCGCCTCAGCGACGCGACCTGCTACGAAATCCAACTGGATACCGTCAACCCGCCCGCCGCGCCGCCGGTGGAAGCCTGCCGGACGAGTTATACACCGCCTGGCCCGCTGCTGCCCACCACCTATTTCTGGCGCGTTCGCGGCACAGACAAAGCCGGTAACGTTGGCCCATGGAGCGGCATCTGGTCGCTGACGCTGGACTCCGTGCGGAGCGCACGTCTTATCCAGGATCGGTTCGACACCAGCACGCCGCTGCTGACCTGGGGAGGCATCACCTGGGCGGTCGCCTATCAGGTGGTCGTGGATGATGACCCCGGTTTTCGCAGCCCGGAGATGAACGTCATCACCTACGGCCCCGAAGTCCAGACGCCCGAACTGGCCGATGGCATCTGGTACTGGCGGGTGCGCGCGCGGCGCGATAACCTGACCTGGGCATCCTGGAGCAGCGACAGTTTCGTGATTGACCGGTAGCCCCAGCCCGCTATAATGCAATTTTCACCGGCACGGTTAGCAGCCTGTGCCGGTAAGTTTTTGTGAATGGATTGTACGGAGCGCGTTCTCGAACCCCATGAATGATCTTGACACCGTTTTTGATGACAGCTGGCCGGAAGACCATCGCTCCGGCGTGGTGGCCGTTGTAGGCCGCCCCAACGTCGGCAAGTCCACGCTCATTAACCGCATCCTGCGGCAGAAAATCGCCATCGTCACACCCAAACCGCAGACCACCCGCCGCCAGCAGTTGGGCATCTATACCGAAGAACACGGCCAGATTCTTTTTACCGATACGCCCGGCCTGCACAGGCCGCATCACAAACTGGGCGAATACATGGTGCTGGCGGCGGAAGAAGCCCTCAAGGATGCCGATTTGATTTTGTGGGTACTGGATGTTTCGGTGGAACCGCAGGAAGGCGACCGGCACATCGCGGAAACCGTCAGCCGGCTGCGCGGCGAAACGCCGGTTTTCCTGGCGCTCAACAAGGCCGATCTGCTGGACTCCGCCCGCCGCCAGGCCCACGTTGATGCTTATACGGCGCTCATCCCGCACGAGCAGGCCGCCCTCGTCAGCGCCCTGGAAGGCAGCGGCGTAGATGAGATGGTGAACGACATCCTCCGGCGGCTGCCGCTCGGCCCGCGTTATTTCCCTGCCGACCAGGTGAGCGAAGTCAACCAGCGTTTTGTCGCCGCCGAAGTCATCCGGGAAAAAATCATCCTCAACACCGAGGAAGAAATCCCCTACTCCGTCGCGGTCGAAGTGGACGAGTTTAAGGAACGCTCCGAACGGTTATCTTATATCAACGCCATTATCTATGTCGAACGCGATACACAAAAAGGCATCATCATCGGCAAAGGCGGCGAGATGATTAAACGCATCGGCTCGCAGGCCCGCGCCGAGTTAGCCGATATACTCAGCACGCAGATTTACCTCGATCTGCATGTGAAAGTCCTCAAAAACTGGCGCAGCGACGAGGCTTTAATGCGACGCCTGGGCTACCGCCTGCCGAAGGAGTGACCACACTCAGGGCAGCGTTTGGAGGTAGACCCGCGTTTCATCCACATCGCGGGCAATCTGTTCGATCAAGGCCTGAATACTGTTGAACTTGGCTTCCGGGCGCAGCAGCTTTTCAAACGAAATTTCGATCTGCTGGCCGTAAATATCGCGGTCGAAATCCAGCAGATACGGTTCGACGGTGACATCGGTCGCCCCTTCAAACGTGGGGCGAATGCCGACGTTGGTCGCCGCCATAAACCGCTGGCCGTCCACCCATGCCCAGCCGGCGTAGATGCCGTTGGCCGGAATCACCTGCTCGTCCCACACGTTCATATTCGCGGTTGGGAAGCCAATCTGCCGCCCGCGCCCTTCGCCATGTATCACTTCCCCGACCAGGGAATAGGCGCGCCCCAGCCATTTGCGCGCTTTTTCGACTTCCCCGGACATCACGGCCCGGCGAATGGCCGAACTGCTGATCTTTTCGCCGTCATTCGCCACCAGATCAATTTCCCGGACGGCAAAACCCTTTTGCTGACCCTGCGTTTTCAGGAAGGCCAGATTACCTTCTCGTTTGTATCCCATCGCAAAATCCGCGCCCACCCACAGCGCGTTCAGCCGCAGGTTCTTCAGCAGCACATCCACGAAGTCCGCCGCGCGCACCTGACTGGCTTCCCGGCTGAAGGGGTAGGTGATGACATAATCCACGCCCAGCTGCAGCAGCAGATCGGCCTTTTGCTGCGGCGTGGTCAGGTAATAACGCCCCTGCAAGCCGCGCAGCACTACATCAGGATGCGGAAAAAAGGTGACGACCACCGCCAGTTGGTCGGCGGCGTGGGCTTCTGCCGCCAGCCGCCGGATTAAATGTTGGTGTCCGGCATGAACGCCGTCAAACACGCCAATCGTCACGAAAGAAGGGCGATCTAAAGCGGCTGCGTCGAGCGTGTACAAGCGTTCCATAAACAGTCTCTTAGGATTTGAGCCTCACGTTAAAGACGCGCTGACGCGCGCCTGTCCTACAAGAATACCTTACGTGGTCGCCACAAGCCACCGTCTTTTTGAACGGCGGCGGCCAGGCTGCCATCCGGCCCGTAGGCAAAAGCAAAATCCCCCGCGATTGGCTCCGACGACGACACGGCGCGGCCATGCCGGATGTGTTCTAATTGCGCCTCATCCAGCCGGACGGAAGGCCAACCGGCCAGCGCCTCCTGAGGCGAAATCAGCCTCCGCTGCCAGTCGGTCGAATCCAGCAGCGTTTCCAGCGTCAAGGATTTTTCCAGCGTAAATACACCGCTGGCGGTGCGCGTTAGCCCGGCCAGGTGCGCGCCAACACCCAAAACCTCGCCCAGATCATAAACCAGGCTGCGGATATAAGTCCCGGCGCTGCACGTCACATCCAGCGTAAAAAACGGCGGCGACCAGTCGGTAAACACCAGCGTTTCGATCCGCACCGTCCGCGCGGCGCGTTCGACTTCCTGCCCCGCGCGCGCCAGCTCGTACAGCTTGCGCCCGCCCTGTTTGACGGCGCTGTACATCGGCGGAATTTGCGCGATCTCGCCCAAGAAGGCCGGCAGCACCCGTTCCACGTCCTCACGCTGAACAGCAGCCGCATCCCGCTCTTGCAAAACTCGCCCTTCAGCGTCGTAAGTATCGGTTATTATGCCCAGCCGCACCCGCGCCCGGTAACATTTGACGGATGCCATCACGTACTCGCTCAAACGGGTGGCGCTGCCCAGGCACAACACCAGAACGCCGTCCGCCAGCGGGTCAAGCGTGCCGGCGTGGCCGATTTTTTTAATACCCAGACCGCGCCGCAACCTGGCGACGACATCATGGCTGGTTAACCCCGGCGGTTTGTTGATATTGAGAAAACCGGATACGATCATTTTTTCTACAGGGTAATCACTTTATCGGCGCGCATCTGCGCTTCCAGGATATCGTGCATCCCGCCGATGATGCCCACCCGAACTTTTTCACGTAAATCAAAGTAGCTCAAACAGGTGCTGCATACAATCAAATAAACGCCTTTTTCGCTCAACTGCCTCAACAGCTCTAGCACCGGCGAATCCTCAAGCACCATCTTGACGCCGTCGGCATAAAAACAAACTGCCGTCGGGAGATGTTCATTGTCTAACAGCATGTGCAGATAGGTATTTAAGAGTTTGTGCTGAAGCTCGCGGTCAGCGTGTCCCATACCCTCGTTGTTGACTATAATCACATAAGAAGTCCGGTTATCGTCCAGAGACATTCGGCTAAACTCCTTTATGCCAGTATAAAACAGGGGCGACTCTACGCCGCCCCCGCTGTTTTGTCTATAGGCAGTTCCGACAGCCGGCCTACCGCACAACCCCCGCCAGCAGCGGCATCACCCGTGCAGCGGCAGCCTCCAGCGGGCCGGGGATGGTTGCCCCGGAAGCCTGTGCATGGCCGCCGCCGCCCAGTTCAAGTGCCACCTGCCCGATGTCAAAACCGGGCTTGCTGCGAAGGCTGATCTCGACCGCGCCATCGGGTTTTTGTTTGAACACGACAGCTATTTTAGCATCCTCGACGCTGGCAAGCAGGCTTACCAGGCCACCGTCGGTGACATCTTTAATGCCCGCTGCCGCCAGATCGTCCTGGGTAATCCATGCCGAAATAATACCGTCGTCCAGCCGAACCGAAGGTAAAACGCGCTTCCACAGTTCAATCGAACTGTAAGGTTTGGCGACTAATGCGCGGGCGGTAACTTCGGCCAGGGGCGCGCCGGCTGCCATCAACGCTTGCACGATGCTAAACGTTTCGGCGGTAACGTTCTGGGTGCGAAAACCCATCGTATCGGTCACAAGGCCGGCCAGCAAAGCAGTCGCCACCGGCTGCGAAATCGGATGCTGCATCTCGACCAGCCACCGGTAAACAATCTCGGTCGCCGAGACGGCTTCCGGCATAACCAGGAAAATATCGCCAAAATCGGTATTGGTCAGGTGATGATCCAGGTTAATAACCAGCCGGGAACGCGCGCGCCCAAACGCGCCGCACGCCCCGGTGCGTTCTTCGTCGCTGGCGTCTACCGAAACCATAACATCCCAGCGGCCCTGTTTGAGTTTATCGCGTACCGTTTTCGCCCCCGGCAGGAACTTCAAAAATTCCGGCACGCCGCCGTCCACCGCAGCGGCTACTTTTTTGCCGCGTTCCCGCAGCGCCACCGCCAGCCCCAGCAGCGAGCCAATCGCATCTCCGTCCGGGCTGACGTGCGTCACAACCAGAATCGAAGCAGCCTGTTCAACCGCTGTAACGGCCTCTTTCCATTGGGTGCGGGCCGTCATGTCGAACTTTTGTCCTCCGGCGGGATGTCCAGCGACTCGATCAGCCGGTTCAGCCGCTCACCGCGTTCGAGCGTCACATCCCAGTGAAAGATCAGATCAGGGGCAGACCGCAGCCGCACCCGTTTCGCCACCTCGCGCCGCACAAAACCTTTCGCGTGTTTCAACCCGGCCATCACCTCGTCCTGCCGCCCTTCATCTCCCAGCGCATTAACGTAAACATGCGCCATCGTCAGCTCCGGGTCCAGCTTAACTTCGGTCACAGTCAGGTTTTGCAGCCGGGGGTCGGCAATCTCGCGCAGCAGCAGCTCGCTGAGTATTTCCTGGATACGCTCCGCTACCCGGTCCTGTTTAATAGACATGCGGACATCTCCTTTCGTTTCGACACAGGCTGCCTACCGGCCAAACCTGCCCGCTTAGTTGGCACGCTCCATGACATAAAATTCGATCAGATCGCCGGTGTGAAAATCGTTGAAGCCGTTAAGGCCGATGCCGCACTCGAACCCGGCGCGGACCTCGCGCACATCTTCGGTCAGGCGTTTAAGCGACGCCACCGTAACATTCTCGGCGATTGGTTTGCCGCCGCGTTTAACGCGCGTGCGGGCGTTGCGGCGCACCTCGCCCTCGCGGATATAACAGCCGGCAATCGTGCCGACCCTCGGAATTTTGAACGTCTGGCGGACTTCTGCCACGCCAATCACTTTTTCCTGATAAACCGGCTCCAGCAGGCCTTGCAGCGCCAGTTCAATATCCTCCAGCAGTTTATAGATGATGGTGTACTGGCGAATATCCACACCCTGCGCGTCCGCAATGCGACGAGCCGCGTTATCCACATCCACATTAAAACCGACGATGATCGCGCCGGACGCCTTCGCCAGCATCACGTCATTTTCGCTGATGTTGCCGATTTCGGACGATAGAATACGTATGCTGATGCCGTGTTTATTGCTCTCACCCAGGGTTTTGAGCGAATCCACAATCGGCTGCAAGCTGCCCTGCACATCCACTTTGACGATCAGGTTCAGCTCTTTGACTTCCCCGGATGTGAACTGTGCGAACATATCTTCCAGGGTAAAGGCCGGGCGGCTGGCTTCAACCCGCTGCGCCTCGGCGGTCGCGCGCCGCTCGTCAATCATGCTCCGCGCCACCTTTTCGTTTTTGATTTTTTCAAAACCCTCGCCCGGCAGCGGCGGCTCGCTCAAACCCAACACGCGCACCGGCGTGGACGGCCCGGCTTCCAGCACCGTCTGGCCCATCTCGTCAAACATCGCCTTGATACGCCCATAGGCGTGGCCGGCGATCACCACGTCGCCCCGACGCAGCGTGCCGTTGAGTACCAGCAGGGTCGCCAGCGTCCCCCGGCTGGGGTCTACTTCGGCTTCCAACACCACGCCGGAAGCGTCTGCATTCGGGTTAGCGACAATCTCACTGTCATCCGCCGTCAATAAAATAGCTTCCAGCAGGTCTTCGATGCCTTCACCGGTCACTGCCGACACCGGCACAACCAGCGTGCTGCCGCCCCACTCATCCGGCGTAAGGCCGACCTCCGACAGGTCTTTTTTGACAACTTCTGGGTTAGCATTGCGCTTATCAATTTTGGTAATAGCGACCACAATCGGGACATTGGCCGCCCGCGCATGGTTGAGCGCCTCCCGCGTAGTGGGCATCACGCTGTCATCGGCGGCCACCACCAGCACAGCAATATCCGCCCCCTGTGCGCCGCGCGCCCGCATGGCCGTAAACGCCTCGTGGCCGGGCGTATCCAGAAACGTGATCTGGCGGCCATCCCGCATCACACGATAAGCGCCAATATGCTGCGTGATACCGCCGGCTTCGTCTTCGGCCACGTGCGCCTTTCGGATGGTATCCAACAAAGTGGTTTTGCCATGATCCACATGGCCGAGGATAGTGACAATCGGCGGGCGGCGCTGTAGATTTTCAGGTTTTTCCTGGGTATAAACCTGCCGCCAGGTCTGGGACTGCGCCGCTTTCTGCCGTTCCGCCTGGGCTGCCATCGCGCTGGCCGACTGCGCCTCGAAGCCCATTTCTTCGGCAACAATGGCGGCGGTGTCGTAATCCACCTGCTGGTTGATGGAAGCCATAATGCCGTTGGCGATGAGGTGTTTCATCACCTCAATCGGGCTGGCTTCGATCAATTCGGCCAGTTCGCGGACGGTCAGGTAGTCCGGGATGAGGATAATCTGTTTTTCCTGTGCCATACAAACCTCCAATTCATGGAGCGGCAGGCCAGGAAATGGTCAGGCTATCCTCTTAGTTCATGGCCTGCCGCTGAGTATATCCGGGTCGGATTAAACGCCGTAAGTTAATCATCGCGCGCGACCATCAGGGCTGCGGCTTCGCCTGTTTGAGACGTTCACGATCTTCGGCGGTCAGACTAACGCGCAGCGCGCGGCCCAGCAGATCGCCAGACAGCGCGCGGTCCCAGCAGCTTTCACGATCACAAAGGTACGCGCCGCGCCCTTCCAGCTTGCCGCTGGGGTCAACTTGAATACCCTGCCCGGTGCGAACCAGCCGGATCAGGGCGCGTTTGCTGTTTTTCTCCCGGCAGACGATACATGTCCGTATCGGGAGCGGTTTCGTCCGGCGTTGGCGCTCCTGGTTCATCGGAAACCCCATTATTCTTCAAACTCGTTGTCGTCCCACTCGCCGCGAACGCGGCTGCCTTTACGACGACGTTTGGCAACCACCTTGCCCCTTTCCTCGTCAAAAACGAGCTGGCGGCGCTGCTGGCGCTCCTTTTTCTTCTTTTTGTCCTTTTTCCCCGTTTTGGGGTCAATGACGAACTCAACGTCTTCGTCTGTCTCATAGACTGCTTCGGCTTCAGGCCGGGGCATCTCGATCTTGCGTAGGGCGGCCACAGACAGCGGGGCGGGTGCTTCCACTTCGGCTTCCTGCTCGTCGGCAAACGCGCCAGCCACTACTTCGTCTTCCTCAATGGCCGGTGTTTCGGACGCAGGGGCCGGTTCATCCACCACCGGGGCAGTTTCCACAGGGACCGCCTCTTCCTCCGGCAAAACCACCCGATCCAGCGCCGACTGCACTTGCACCAGCGCATCGCTTGGCAAATCGGCCACCAGATGGTGGAGGTGATTTTCGTCAATCAAAAACCGCCACATCACCTCGCCGACATTTTCAAGCGGCTGCAAAGCGGCGATAATTTCATCCGGCAGATCAAGCGCGCTGATCGGCAGTTGGAACAAACCCTGCGGCAGGGTCGCCTTCACCGCGTTGATTTCCGCCTGCCGCGCCTGGCGCGCCGCTTCCCGTTTTTCGAGCATCCGGCGCTCGATCAGATCGGCGAATTTGCCAAGCAGGTCATATTCCTCCGGTATGACGGTACGGTTGGCCGTCTTTTTCTCCATGATGCGGTAAATTTCTTCCACCATCTCAGGATACTGACGCCGCACTTCGACAAACTCCGGTTGGGTCGGTTTTGAAAGCGCCTCGTGAACGGCTTCTGTCACGCTCTTGATGTCAATCCGCCAGCCGGTCAGTTTGGCTGCCAGGCGGGCGTTCTGCCCTTCACGGCCAATCGCCAGCGAAAGCTGGTCGTCCGGCACGACTACAACCGCTGTGCGCCCGCTGACCAGATCATCTTCCAGGTAGACGCCTCTCACCCGCGCCGGGCTAAGCGCCTTAGCGATGAATTCTTCCTGATTGGCGCTCCACTCGATGACATCAATTTTCTCGTCGTGCAGTTCCTTGACGATATTCTGAATACGGATGCCTCGCATCCCCACACATGCGCCAACCGGGTCTATACCTTCCTGTAGGGCGGCCACCGCCACTTTGGAACGGTATCCGGCTTCACGGGCGATGTTTTTAATCTCCACCTGCCCGTTAAAAATCTCCGGCACTTCGTACTCCAGCAGCCGGCGCAGCATGTTCCGGTGACTGCGGCTGACGACAATCTGCGGGCCGCGATTGGTGCGTTTGACCTCCGCCACGTACACGCGCACCTTATCATACGGTTTATAACGCTCACCGGGAATCTGCTGATTACGCGGCATCACGGCCTCAGCGCGTCCCAGGCTTAACGTAATCATGCTGGCGTTTACGCTCTGGACAGTGCCGGTCACCAGATCGCCCTCGCGCTCCACGTATTCATCAAACAGCGAGTTGCGCTCGGCCTCCCGGATTTTTTGCAAAATCACCTGCTTGGCCGTTTGAGCCGCGATGCGCCCGAACTTTTTGGTGGTGCCTTCGACCTGCACCATCACCATATCGCCGAGATTGGATTCCGGGTCGTAATAACGCGCCTTTTCGAGCGTAACCTCGGTGTTGGGATTCTCGACGCTTTCGACCACTTCTTTTTCGACAAAAATGCGCGCTCGTCCGGTATTCGGATCAATGGTAACATCCACGCGCTGCGCGGCGCTGGCGCCCGCGTCGCGGCGGTAAGCCGAAATCAACGCGGTTTGCAGCGCCTCCAGAACGACCTCGCGGGGCAGCGAGCGCAACTCCGTTATTTCATTGAAGGCGACCTCAAACTCGCTTCTCATGCGCGTTACTTAAAACTCCCCTATCAGGACAAACCGAGGTATGATTCTATCCTATAATACAACAAAATGCTTCAAGTCTTCCAACCAAGCATCCCGAAAAACAACGAAAAGTGGGGTTAACCCACTTTTCTTCGCCCAACGCGCGCAGTTTACCATAACTTATACCCGCTTGCAAGATTAACTCAACACCACAAAATCATGCCGTAACGGAACGTTTTTCTCTTTCTGGGATGGTTTAAAAGCGAAGGGCGGCCTTTCAGCCGCCCGCTGGCAAAACATCAACTGCACCGGGAATTACTCATTCGTTTCGGGCGAAACTTCCGGCGTTAGCTCGATTGTGATCTCCGCCGTCATTTCGTCGGTGATTTCTGCCGTCGCTTCCGGCAGCACTTCGACAGCGCCCGGCGCGGGTGCATCTACCCGCACGAACGGCGGAAATTGTAAAATGCGCCCCGAACCGGCATCGGCCACATAAACGTTACCCTCACCATCCACCACCACGCCGCCAACGCTGGCGAACTCGGTCAGGCCGGGGTTTTCGCGGTTCAACTGGCCGAACGCGCCGACACAGCTTCCACCCCGGTCGTATACCAGCACGCGCCCGGCATCTGGGTCGGTCACATACAGCAGGCCGCGCGCGCCGTCGAACGCCAGGTAGGGACGGTTGCCCAGGTCATCGAACCAGGCGCGAATGCGGAAATTGTTCACCGGCGTGCCATCATTGGCGACGAACAGATTGGCCGGGCTGCCGTCCAGGTAAAAGGCCGAAATACGCCGGTTCCAGGTGTCGGCCACATACAGGATGCCGTCCGGGCTGAGCGCCAGGCCGGTTGGTTCGTCAAGCTGGCCGCTGCCGCTGCCGCCCGACCCGATGTCGTACAGGAACAAACCATCGCTCGTATAAACTCGGATGCGTTTATTGCCGGTATCCGCTACGTACACCCGTCCCTGGGCATCCACCGCTACGGCGCGCGGCCCCCAGAAGCCGTCGGTCGGTTCAGTCTGCGCGGCCAGGCCGTATTCGCCGCGCTGCCCCCAGGCGGTGATGAACTCGCCCTCCGGCGTGAATTTCTGGATGCGGTAATTCCAGGTATCGGCCACGTACAGGCTGCCGTCCGGCCCAACAGCTATGCCGTTCGGGCGCTCGAACACGCCGCCGGTGATGCCGCCCTGCTGCCCAAACGAAAGCGCCAGGCTGCCATCCGGGTTAAAGACGGAAACCCGGTGATTAAACTCCTCGGCCACGTAGATTTTGCCGTCCGGCCCCACCGCGATCTGGCGCGGTGTACTCAACTGGCCAGGCGCAACGCCGGCGCTGCCGAAGATACGGTTGGCTGACAGCGACTGCCAGTTCTGCGAACACAGGTTCGTCTCCTGCTGTTCCAGCGGATTCATAACCGTGCCTTCGCCCGCACCCAGCGACCACACCTGCGCGGCCACATCCTTGCGAACGAATACATACATCCGGTCAGCGACCGGCCAGGCAGTGATGCTGTAGCTCTTGCCAACTGCCTCGCCGTAGGTAGTATAATCGCGCCACCACCAGATGTTAAAAATGCCGCGCCGAATCTGGGCTGCCTGTGTGTTGCTGGGCGAAAAGTCAAACGTGTTGATGACACGCTGCGGTGTCAATCCGAAGTAGTCCTGCATCGGCCACCACAGCCGCTGATAATCGAAGCGATAGTAACGATCTTCCAGCGCGGCTTCGGCAGCAGCCCGGTTTTCATCCCCGACGATCACCACCACCGCGTCCTCTACCACGCGCGGGCTGACGCTTTCGCCCATAAACACAGCGTTTTTGAAATTGCGGAAGTACCATGCCCCCGGCCACGAAATTCGGTAATCGTAAGCGAACTTTATATCCATGCCGTCAGTGATGCGCCGGCTCAGTTCTTCAAGCTGCTCCGTCACTCGTTTGTTGGCCGGCGCGGCGTGCGCGTAAACCAGATATTCCGTCGCCAGGTCGTAGTTGATGAACGACGCCATCCAGGCCGACCGCAGCGTAATAAACGCCAAACCGGCGAACGTGACCACCCCCAGCATCAGGCGAAACTGCGCCCAGCCGGTGCGGGCCACCAGCCGGTAGAGGGTGTAAATCACAAACGCGGCGACTACAAACCCGGCGATCCACTGGTAAATACGCGCCAACTGCGCCTGCTCCAAACCGCCGGGCAGCGGCCCAACCAGCACCGGCGAAAGCACCTGCACCAGCGCCACGAACAGCACCGGGAACAGCAGCGTATACAACCAACCCGCCTGTCGAAAAGCCGGGAAGCTCACACGCTCGAATATCCGCCCGAAAAACCAGGCCGACAGCAGGATCAGCGGCACGGTCAGGTGCGTGCCTAACCAGGGCATCTTCTCGCCCGCCAGCGTCAGCGCGACGTGCATAAAACTCGCCCCCCAGGAAACGAACAGCAGGAAAGGCACGCGCGTCAGCCGTTCCGCTTCCGGCAAAGGCCGTGTTTTGGGTTTACGTTTGGGTTTTTCGTATTCGCCATCATCCTCCAACAAAAGCTCTCCGAGCGTGTTGTCCGGCTGTGTTTCCAGCAGTTCGGGCGAAATCTCAACCGGCATGGCTTCTTTCCGCTCCTCAACGCGGCGGCGAACGCCCCAGAATCCCATCAGCCCGGCAATCATCGCCAGAAAACTGCCGATCAGCGGCAGAAACTCGTAAAACGGCATGATGACGACGAGGTAATAATACTGCGGCTGGTTGCCACGCCGTACTGCCTGCTGTTCCAGCCAGTAATCCAGGCTGGTATAGATGCCCGCCAAGCCGGTCATGTTGGTGAATACGGTGGTGAAGAAAAACACATACAGCACGTGATAAATCCCGCTGGCGATCACCCACCGCCTGGCGTTCCACACCAGCCCTGCCGTGATGGTGACGGCGAACATCGGGATAATGAACTGGATGGCGAGATAAGTTTTGCCGATGGCTTCCGGCGAGGACACCGGCACCAGGTTTTTGATGAACTCCGGCGCTACCTGACCGATAGCCTGATAATCCGCCGCCGTGACGCCCGTAAAAGCCACCAGGAAGGGCGTTAACCAGGGCAAAACCAGCGTCCCCATCAGCCACAAAATATCCAGCTCGCGGAAGCGGTATAACGTGCGCCACCACCCCGCCCGCGCCGTGTATACCAGGAAAGCGATTAGCAGGATCGCCGCGCCATAAGTGACATATAACAGCAGCGGGCTGAACCTGGAGCTGCTCACGACTGCCGCCACGCCCTCCTCGCCCGGAATAACCGGCGCGGAGGGGGAAGACGCATCGCGCGGTGTGACATGCGAGCGTTCCTCGACGAAGATAAAAAAGGCACAGACCGCCACCACCATCACCAGCAGAATAGCCAGGTCGGCCCACACCAGACGCGGTATGCGCTGCCGCCGGTAAGTCCACAGCAAAGTTCCCAGGATGACGACCAGTGTCGCGCCAAAGATCAACCCCGTCCAGGTAAGGAGGCTGGCATATTCCAGCGTCCCGGGACCCAGCGATAATGCCGTGTCCAGCGGCGCGATGGACAGCACCACGTACATGGCAAGCGAGGCCACCCCCGCCAGCAGAACACTAATCGAAATGAAATACAGCAGGGTTTTGCCCGGCAGCCTGAAAAAGTGCTGGACGAGCCGCACCACCCAGTACAGCGTTAAAAAGCTGCCGAAGATAGCGATATAAATAAACGAGGTTTCTTTCGACCCCATGCTGCCCAGCATGGCAGCGGCGAAGATAAACAGCCAACGCGCCTTCCGCCGCCAGCGCAGCGGCCCGTTGATGTACATAAAGGCGCAGTACACCATCACGAGCGTGTAAAAAATCGCCGGTGTGTCGTGGCGGATATACCGGTTGTAATACAGCAGCAGCGGCGAGATGAGAAACATCACCGCTGCCAAAATCGCCCCCCACCGCCCCAGCCAGCGCCGGAACAAAACCGGAAACATCACGATCAACACACCCAGCACCGCCGGGTAAAGCCGCGCCGTGAAGTCGTTGTCCCCGAACAGGCTGTACATCAAAGCCGTTACATGAAACAAAATCGGGCCGTGCATCAGCGGCGTATGCTGGTAAACGCCGTCCTTGTACAGATCGTGCGAAAACTTGGTATGCAGGCTCTCGTCATGGCTCATCACGCGGTCGCCCAGCATATAAAAGCGGGTGAACACGGCCAGCGCGAAAATCACCACATACACGGCGACTTCCCAGTTGAACGCTAGGGCGCGCCGTTCACCCGACGGGGGCAGCTCATCATGGCCGGTTGTAATGGAAGATCGTCTAATCGTCGTCATAACACCTCATCTAAGGCGCAGTGGTAATATCCGGCGCGGGCGCATGGCGCGGCCTGGCCTGCGGCGTGGGCGTATTTTCACCGCCCGCTGCCGACAGCGCGACCGCCGTTCCGCTCGGAATAGGTTCGGTGACATCCGGCCTCTGGATGGCCGACAGCGGATCGGGCTGCGTCGGCGGCGCGGCCAGCGCCAGTTCCTGCCGCCCCATCACCCAGGGGAACAACAGCGCCAGAGCCGCGACCACGACCGCCAGGCCGTAACGCGCCCGGTACAGGGTTGACTTGCGACGCGGGCGGTTTAAATCCGCCTGGACAGCGGCCCACAGACGGTCTTTTGGCATTCCGCCCTGCCCGATCAGCGGCACATTCAGCCGGAGTTCGCGCGCCAGTTCGCGCTCCTGCTGGTAAATCGAATAACATGCCTGGCAGTCATCCAGATGATAAGCAACCAGCCGCCGCCGGTGCGGCGACAGTTCGCCATGAATGTAGGCGACAAACTGTTTCCGGCATTCTCGACACGTCATCATACGACTTCAAAGCCAATCCATTCTTCGACTATCCATTCGGCCTGTAAGAGCTTTCGCAGCCGGTCGTGCGCCAGCCGGACGCGGCTTTCCGCCGTCTTTTGCGGGCAGCCGATCACCGCCGCCATCTCGCGGTAAGTCAGCCCATGCCCGTAGCGCAAAATCACTGACTCGCGCAGCGGCGGCGACAGCGATTTTAAGGCCGCCTCCAGCGCCGCCTGCGCGTCTTTTTTCGACAGTGCTGCTTCCGGCCCGTCGGATTTCGGCGCGGGTACGTCCGGCGCAAGCAGCAGACTCAGCAGCGAATGTTTACGCCGGTATACGTTCCGGCAGCGGCTGAGGGCAATGGTATACAGCCAGGTCTTAAAAGATGCGCGCGCCGGGTCATAACGGTGTAGGCAGCGAAAGGCATATACAAATGCCTCCTGCATCACATCTTCGGCATCCTGCCGGTTCAGCAGCAGGCTGTAACAAAGCCGGTAAATCGCCGGGGCATACAACTCGTAAAGTTGGGCATACCCCGCCTGGTCGCCCTGCAAACAGCGGGCGATCAGCATATCGGTGGTTTCATCGGGCTGCGCCATCATCCGGCCTCAGTTCATCGAATACACAACCGCGATATACACGCCTGGCCGCCGATTTCCTCACTGCGCGAACTCATCAAACGGCACGCCGTTATAAATATCCTGGCGCAGCCACAGAATCATCCGCTCCACCGGCGCGCCTGCCGTCCGCGTCTGGCGTTGAAGCCACCACGTCGGGAAATCCACCGGTCGCAGAGCCGCCGGATTCCAGCCGGTAGTGATGATAAAACGCTGCCCTACGTAGCTGCCGCCCAGGTTCGGCGGTTCGGCATATTCCGGCAGCAGGACAATCCCCTGTCCGCGCGCCGCGCTTACGTCGCGGACGAAGCGCGCGTTCGGATAATCGCGCACCAACCAGGCCACCAGGCCGTCTTCCGGGGCCAGCACCGTAATCGGGATTTGCGGGAATCCGCCCGTTTCGCGCTGTGCCAGTTCTGCCAATGTCTGGCGCAGCAAGGCGGTTTCGCGGCTCGTCGCCGTTGGATGCCACAGTTCGGCAGGGTCTTCCGAGCGGAATACAGCGGCATTCCAGCCGCTGCCCAGGCTTGTCACCAGGCTAAAAGCCAGCAAACCCAGCGCCCAACCGCGTCCCGCTGTGCCGGCGCCCCACAGGCTGGCTGCCATAAAATACCCGGCGAAAACGAACAACATACCCACCAGCACCCATACCGCGCTGCGAGCATCCACCTGGCCGAGCTGCACCGTCCCGTCCGGGGACTTCAGCAGCGCCCGCCCTAAAGCCTGTGTATGGACGGCCAGCACGAACAACAGCCCGACCATGATAATCGCCAGCGCCCATTTCGCCCATCCCGGTGTGTACCACAACAGCCGCTTAGGGCCGCGCAGCAGTTCAACGGCCACGCGCGCGGTTAAACCGGCCAGCGGCAGAACCAACCACAACGCCTGTTCCGCGCCTGCTCCGGCATAAGCCAGGCTGGCCGCCGCCGCGAAGATCAGCCAGCCCAGGAAAAAACGCTCCACAAACGAAAACCACCCGCTCCGCGCCAGCCACCATGCCCCGACCACGCCGAATAAAACCAGCGCCGGCTCGTAAAACAGCGTGATGACGACCGGAAAAGCGGCATATGTGCCGGGCTGCAGGATCGTCAGGCCGCGCGCCGCCCCGCTCAACAGCGCGCTCACTGCGTTTAATCCCTCTGGATAGGCCAGAAACAGGGTGGAAACCACCACCACGACCAGCGCCGCAGCCGCCAGCCCGCCTGACCAGGGCCAGCCGCGCAGGCGCTCCCAGGCAGCGGCCATATCCTGCCCCTCATCATCCGACCGCGCCGTCCAGGCAGCGAAAACCAACCCGCCCAGCAGCATAAGCGCCAGCACCGGCCCGGTCGGGTCGGTCAGCAAAAGCAGCGCCCCCAGGCAGATCGTCGCCAGCACGGCGGCGCCCTTCTGGCCGGTTTCCCAATAGCGCCGCAGCGCCCACAGCCCGACCGCAGCCGCCAGCAGCGACCAGATCACCGGGCTGCCGCTTCGTGAAGCCACCAGTAAAACGGGAGAAAACGCCAGCAGCACGCTAAAAACCAGCGCCCGAACCCGACCCAGCAGATTACGGAACAGCGCCGGAGACAGGACAAGCGCCGCGCCTGCCAGCGCCGTCAGGAAACGCGCCGTGAATTCCGAGCCGCCAAGCGTGCTGAAGATGACGCTGTGCAGCAAAAACAGCAGCGGGCTGTCCGGCGTGATGTCCGCGCCAGGAGCGTCCGGCCAGGCGAAGCGCCAGGCCGCCACCGCCCGCCGGGCCTCGGCGCCCGTCAGCGGCACGGTATCCAGTTCCGCCACGCGGAAAACCAGCGCCGCCAGCAGCAGGCCGATATAAATCACCAGTTCAAGCGTCACCTCCGCCCGCCGGGGCTGCGCCGCTTCATATCTCGATTCGTCCGCCACAGGCAGTCCTGTAATATCCATCGTTCGCGCCTTTGTCTCGCCGTGTTATATCTCTACCGGCTGGATGCCGCCAGCGCCGTTTCCGTCACCCGGTAAAAAACACTGTCGCCGCTTTCACATAAAGGCTCCAGAATTTCCCGGAATTTATCTTCCCCGGCGGAACCATAAGCGGCGCGTTCGCTGCTGCCGTAGAAGATGTAGTCAATCCCGTACCGCCGGATGATTTCTAACGCCGTATCCCAGCGTAAGTCGCTGTACAGTTTGCGAATGTCGTCCGGGCGTGTCCCAACGGCCTGGTCGTAGGTTGGCCCGCGCCACTGGCGTTCGTGGTTTTCCCACCCCAGCAGGATCGGCACGCCGGTCAGCGACCCAACACGCCCATAAGCTGGATTGTATGCTCCGCCAATAGCTTCAACCACCACCACATCGTCGCCCTGCACCTGCTGCTTAAAACACAATATCGCATCCAGATCGTTTGGCGCGACAAAGGTCGTACCACCATCCAGCGATAGTGGGCGCGGCTCAAGCTGCGCGGCGCGTCCAGTTTCGACGAACATACGGTTCGGGATCGCCAGCGCCGGGTAGATCATACCCAGCGCCACCGCGACGAAGGCCGCCGCACCGAAAGTCCAGCGCCCGGCCTGGCGCTGTATTTTGCGCGGGTCGCCCGCCAGGATGCTGTAGACGGCGAACGCCCCGGCGATCCCAAAAACCAGCCACGCCTGATAATAAAACTTGAAGATGGTATTGATGCGCGTGCCAAATACGTCGCGCAGGTAAAAAAACTCCGGCACTAACGTCAGCCCCAGCCCAAGCCCCACCAGCAGCAGGGCGAAGCCGGTCGGCGGCGCGGTCGTCGGGATGATAGCCGTTTCTTCGTTTTCCATCAGCGGATGCGGGAACAGCCGCGCCACCACCACCACCAGCCCGGCCAGCATCAGCAGCAGCGTGGGTAGCGCCTCCAGCCGCCGTCCCAGGATGGCCGGCAAGGCCGCGCCGATGCCGCCATTTTCATCTATAAAACGTAATGCAATCCCGCGCAGCTCCGGCACAAACTGCGCCAGCATCCCCAACCCCACCAGCACGGCCACCAGCGCCACCAGCAGCCCGCCAACAACCTGAAACCCAAGCCGCCAATTCATGCTCTGCCGGGCCTTACGCGCCTCGAAAACCAGAAACGGCCCCAGCAGGACGATGAACGGCCCGAACATCAGGAAATAATGCTGCAAAAAAGTCGGCGTGATGATATTCGGCAGCAGTCCCGACGCCTGCGACCGAAAACCGATGATAAACGGCAGGTAGAACAGAGCCGTCAGCACACCCAGCGCCAGCAGCAGGTTAAACAGCATCCACCAGTCGGTGCGGCGCAGCCATCCCCGGCGCAGCAGCCGCCGCAGCCCATCCGCGCCCACCAGCGCCAGCATATAAATCGGCCCGTCCCAGGTGTTCAGAAACACCAGCGCGCCGGCGCTTAGGGCGTAAAAGACCACTTCACCGCGCGTTGGGTCGCGCCCGGTCAGCAGCAGATTAAGCGCCAGCCCCAGCGCCAGCGCCGCAAACGGCAGCGCCATCACATGCGGGTGATTATCCGACAGCAAAAAGCTGAACTGCGGAAATTCGTCAATCGGCTGTGCGCCCAACGAAACTGTGCCGTCCAGGTTAAAATCCGTCAGCACCCGGCTGGCGCGGAACCACCACCAGTACACCCGCGCGGCTTCCGCCGGGTCGAGTAAATTCACGGGGAACAGCGTCACCGGCTGGTCATCCGGTATCCCAGCGGCACGCGCGTCCAGCCGTTCCGGGTAAACCATACGTTCCTGCGTCGCCCAGAACTGCAAATAACCTTCCGAAGCAGTGCGTGACTGGTACGGCAGTTCCACCAGCGCCGCCTGGAAGTTGCCCATCAGCACGACCAGCGCCACACCCAGCAGCCCGGCCAGCAGCGCGGGATGATGAGCAGGCAATCCGTCGGTATCGCCGGTATAACCCTCTCGGTGTATGGGCAGCGAGTCAGGGGGTGGCGTTCTCTCCCCCTCCCCCTGAGGGCGAGAGGTTGAGGATGAAGGTCGCAGCAGCCGCGCCCGCGCCAGATTATACGTTACGCCGAACACCGTCAGCCCGGTCAGCGCAAACAGCATGGCGTTCCACAGGTTGTAACCAACCGTGCTGGTCACGCCGCTCATCATGGACAGCATCGCGCCCATCACATAACCGAAGTAGTAGTAGCTGATGGCGTAGCCAGCCATCCAGGCATCATTAGGCGGGAATGTCTCGCTGCGTATGATGCTGCTGATGAACATCAGGTCCATCGGCTTTTCCGTCGTGCGTAGTTCCGGCTGGTGCGCCCGGACGACCGTCCACCCAACGAACAGCGCCAGAAACAGCAGTTCGGCGGCGATCACTACTGGGCGGTTCTCCCGCCACCAGGAGCGCCAATCTACAGGCCGCCGCGCGTGGGCGGCCAGGCCGAATGCCAGCACAATTACCCATGCCAGGGCGATGCTGCCCGGCGTATTCTGTAAAAAGCCCAGGCTCGCCAGCAGCCAGTAGACGTAACCGACCAGCAGCATTCCGGCAGCGCGCGCCAGCGTATAACCTTTATCCGGCAAGCCGGCCAACAGCCGCGAAACCAGCGGCAGCGCCGCCGCACCTGCCGCCGTCGCCAGCGCCCACCAGCTTAGAATCATCCAGCCCTCGCGGGCTAACCAGTCCGCAATCACAGCGTTCTAACGCTCACTTTCAACCCGTGTTATTAAACCATCTCATACAGCGGTTTCCCGTTCTGCTCATCCGCCGGAAGCATCCGCCACTATTTTCACCGGCGTATTCACCCGGTAAATGGCCGAATCGCCGTCCCGGTAAACCACTTCCAGCAGCCCATTGGCGGCCATCTGGTCGAACTTCAGCAGGCCGCTCGGTGGGTAATAAGCCCGCTCCAGGCTGCCGACGATCACATACAGCACATCGTAATGCCGCAGGATGTCCAGCGCCGTATTGATGTCCGTCGTGCTGTAAAAAGCGTTGATATTCGCCACCCGCTGTTCGACCAGACGCGGCAGCGGGTCGAAGGTGCGCTGCTGCCGCTGGTGGAAGTTCCAGCCGTTAACTGAAGGCAGGCCGGTATAAATGGCGATGCGGCTCTCCCAGCGGTACTCGCGGTCGGCGCGCCCTTCCATGATGACCGGCGTCCCCTGGACGTTTTCTTGCAGCCAGCGGATCATCCGGTAATCACCGGCCAGCGAAAATGGCGCGGCATTCGGGTTCGCCATCAGCACATCGGTGCTGCCCTCGAAATGCTGAGCGTACAGCATGTATTCCATGCCGTCCAGGGTCGGCGGCACACTCGCCATGCGGTCTAGCGCCCGCCCGCGTGTCGCCATCACCGGGTACAGCGCGGCCACCGCCACCAACAGGCCGCCAAAAGCCAACCAGAAGTTCCGCACCAGCCCCGGCCAGCGCGGCATATGGTTAAGCAGCCAGGCCGCCGCCGCGCCGCCCGCTACACTGAACAGCAGCCAGGCCTGAATATAGAATTTGAACACCGTGTTCTGGCGGCCTACATCACCTTCCAGCACGATGTATTCCACCCCCAGTGTCAGGCTCAGCGCCAGCCCGACCAGCGCCAGGATATACTGCATCTCGCGGGACTGCCCCTGCCGGAAGAACAGCGCCGCCACCCACAAAATCAGCGGCGCGGCCACCAGCGTCACCGGGTAGCCGGCAATCGAAAGCAGCACGATTCCGGCCAGCGCCGCCAGCCCGATCACCGCCAGAATCGCCAGGGTAACCCCCCTGCCGCGCAGCGAATATACATACACGCCGCGCAGCCAGCGCCCGGTATCCCAAACCAGCAGCGATACCACCAGAAACAGGAACAGGCCGTGAATCGTAAAATACGCCCACAGCGGCGAGCGCGGCCCTTCCCAGGCCATCGCCCGGCTGTACACCGCCGCGTACCAGGTGGTGTACGGCAGCGCCGCCAGGAAGCTGAAAATGACGAAACCGCCCACCCGCGCCGCTAGATTCGTGACCGAACGCCGTGTCAGGCGACGCCAGACCAACCACCAGGCAAAACCCAGCCCGGCCACGCCCAGAATCATGAACGTAATCCAGTCCCAGGTGTTGGTCGCCCGCAGCAGCCCCGTCGTACCCGCGCCGACCGCCAGCGCCAGCCATCGCGCCCAGCCCCGACGGCGGTCGTCCCCGGCCAGCAGCACTTCGTTTAACACGAAGGCCATCAAAAACAGCATCATCGGCATCGAAATCATGTGGGCGTGCAGGTCGCCGTACAGGAAGGTGAAAAACGGCATCTCAACGATCGCCCCGCCGGAACTCACCGGCGGCTCGGACAGGATGCGCGTTGGCGCCCAGTACCAGCGGTTCGGGGCCAGATCAAGCGTATCGCCTCGCAGCAGGCGTTCCAGCCCGCGTACCGCGCTGGCCGCCGCGTCGTTCGACTCCCGCACGGACTGTTCGATGATCTGCGCCAGCGCCTCCGCCGAGGGCGGCGCGCCGTCGTGCTGCTCGGCATACTGCCGCGCCAGATAATCTTGCAGCACCGTCGGCTGCTGGTAAAAGCCGGTGCGCGTCAGCGCCTCGGCGATAAAAACCCTGGGGGTGTCCAGATTGCCCAGCACCACCGTCAGCAGCAGCGCCGCCATCCCCGCCACCCAGGGATTCCCGACCCGCCTCAGTTTTTCCGGGTCGAGCGATTCGGCGCGCCGTTCGCGCCAGGCCGAAACCACGTTGAACGCAGCGGAAAACGCGCCGATTCCCGTCAGCGCAAACAGCGTGGGGATGATGAGGTTGTAAGCGATGGACGGCACAACGCCCAGCAGCAGCACCGGCACACCCACCAGCACATACCCCCAGTAGTAATAATTGATGTACCCGCCTGAATGCCAGGGGTCAATCGGCGGGAAAATCGTGCTGCGTAACACGCCGTTAAAATAAGCGAAATCCATTGGTTTTTCGCCACCAAACGACGGATGCCACAGATCGGGATTCGTCAGCCGGATCGCCAGGAAGAAAACGAATGCCCCCAGCGTAATCGCCTCAATCCAGATCAGACGCGGCAGGTGTTCCCGCACGTAAGCGCCCAGTTCGGCGCGTTTGCGCCAGGCCGCCCACCCGCTGATCGCCGCCAGAATCACCAGCCCCGCCGCCACGCCATCCTGCGACCAGACCGGGACACGCGCGCTGGCGACATACCACGTCCCCCAGCCGATCAGCAGCAGCCCGACCAGCTTGGCGAAGCCGTACCCCCGGTCGGCCAGCCCCGGCAGCAGCGCGAACAGCAGCGGCCAGGTCGCCCAACCGATCACCAGAATCGTCGCCCACCAGCCCACAACCGTCAGCGCCGGTTGGGTATTGATGGCGCTGCCGGAGTCGAACCGCTCCGACCATGTGCCACCTTCGGTTTGCAGCGCGCGCTGCTCCGGCGTGAACTCCAGCAGCGTGGGTACGGCGCTGGCGGGCAGCGAATACAGCGGCACAACACCCGGCAGCGTCGGGTCGCAGTACAGCGCCTGCGTGCTGTCCACCGGCAGCCAGGGGCAGGCATAGCGCGTCTGCACCCCGCTGTTGATATTGACCAGCGACACGCTGTTTAGGATGTCTCGCATTTTTTCGGAGGAATAAGCCGCCGTCTTGCGGAAAATCATCACCGCCGGATGATCGTAAACGTGGAAGGCTTCTTCCGCCTCGAACTCGTTCAGCCATTTCGGGCTGTCATAAAACGGCAGATGCTGGTCGGAAACCCGCAGCGGCCCCAGTTCGTAGGTTTGATGGAACGTTTCGACCAGTTCAAAACCCAGCTCGCCGTCGAACAGCGCCTCGTAGTAACGGTTCGTCATCGGCCAGCGGTACGGTATGCGCGATTGGGAGTCGTAGCGCCGGTTGGTGCCGATGATGAGATATTCCGTTTCATCCAGCACCCGCGCGAAGCGGTCGCGTTTGTACTGCTCGTCCTCCCAGTACACCTCCAGCTTGTAGCCATTGATGTGTGCCGCCCACAGATCAGTCCCGCCGCAGTCGTGCGGCCCTTTTAAACCCGGCGGCGGGTCGTCCGCCAGCGTGATACCATCCGGCAGATCACATACCTTCGGCGGCACGGGTTCATCCCAACTGCCCTCCCAGGTGAAAACCGGCCCGCCGCTCACTACCGGCCCGCCCGCCAACACTTCAAAAACAAACAGGTAGGGCTGCCCGGCCTGGACTTCCAGCGCGGGACTCAGGTTTATATCATAAGCGCGCCCCAACGGATGGTCATCGCGGGGCAGTTCCGCCGTCAGATGTCCTTCGGCCAGTACGATGCTGCCATCCGGGGCGCTGACGGCGATCCGCAGCGCGGCGGGTTCGCCGCTTGTGTCCAGCTGCCCCAGGTGCGGCGCATGAACAACCCTAACCGTCCCGGAAGCGGGCGCGGTGAAAGTCTGGCTGAAAACCTCTCCTGGCCGGTACTGCGAGGCCACCTGCTCCAGCGGCGTATCGTCCCCGCCGAAACCGTTCGGCACGGCGATATTAATGAGCGGCGCGTCCGCCCCTTCAATCTGCATCGAAAAATCGGCGGGTACGTTTTCAATAATCCAATGGCTGGCCGCCGCCGGGCTGAACAGGTGGCGGTAAATATTGGTGAACATCAGCGCCCACAGCGCCGTAAAGCCCACCACCCCGGCCAGCAGCAGCCACGCGCCGATTTTGCGCCAGCCAATACCGGAGCGGTCGGCGCGGCGCACCAGTTCCCACAGCGCCCAGGCCGCCAGCAGCGCCAGAACCGGGTACATCGGCAGGTAGTAACGCATGGACATCACCCACTGGTTGCCCAACCAGCCGAAATACACCAGAATCCAGACGAACGGCAGCAGATTACGCAGAGCATCTCTGCCCCCGCGCACCAGCCGCCACCCCGACCAGGCCCAGGCCGCCCAACCCGCCAGCCCCAGAGCGATTCCCATACCCCACAGGTTCATATTCAGCCAGGGGAACAGATAGCGTGTCCGCCCCACCCACTGCCAGTTGGGTGGGGACTCGGCGTTGCCGCTGACGAGATACTGCGCTTCGCCCATATCTTGCAGCCAGCGTGTATTGATCGAAAGGCCGAAGAAACCCGGCCCGTTAAACGCATAGGGGTTAAAGATGCGGAACGTCAGCAGCGTCAGCAGACCGGCAGCCACCAAACCGGCGGCAATCTGCCCGAAGATGCGCCGCCGTTCGCGCCAGGCCAGCCGCCCATCCAGCGCCGGGAGCGCCTGCACTCCGGCGGCCACCAGCAGCAGGCCGATCAATGGTGCGGTGTTGATGCGGCTCGCCAGCGCCGCGCCGCACCACAGGCCAAACTCCAGATAATCGCTCAACACGCCGCGCCGCTGCACGCGAATAGCCGCCCATATCGCCAGGATAACGAACAGGTTAGTGATCGGGTCGGTCGTCCAGAAGTGCGCCTGCTGGATCGAAAAAACGGCGCAGGCATACAGCGCCGCCGCCGTCAGCCCCACCCACCGGCTGTAAAGCTGCGCGCCAATGAAAAACACCGCCAGGATGACGCCCATTTCGGCAGTTGCAGACAGCACCCGCCCCACCAGATGCGCGCCGGTATACGTCCCCCAGATGGGGTCGCCTGTCACCCGCACGACCAGATCAGCCGTCCAGCGCACCATAAAACTCGGCAGCGTGCCGTACACGTACAGCCCATGTCCAACGTTATTGGGGTTCAGTGGCGAACACTCGGCGTCGAAAAATCCGCCCCGCCCGCCGGTATCCGGGTAGCGTTCCAGGCAGCGCCGGTACATCTCGTCCGGGAAATCGTTGGTCACGCGCAGCGCCCCGTTCATCGAGGCGACCACATCCGACAAAAAACGCTCGTCGGGATGGAAACGCACGAAATCATCCCAGTTCAACCCGACGAACCGGAAATACCCGCCGGCCAGCAGCACCAGCGCCAGCAGCACGCCGACCAGCGTTTCGCTGCGGGTGAGGTAAAACGCGCGTGTTTTGACGATGAACGGGCCAGATACCGCGTCTGCCATACTCACCTGTACCATGTATTCGGAAGGGCTTCAGGAGTCTTCGCCCCTCCATACCGCCATATCATACACACCTGCCGGCGATTTTCCTCAACCGGCAGCGCCATTCCGCACCACAAAATCTATAAATGCCTCTCGCCCCAGCGCCGGAACGCGGAAAACCTTAAAATCATCGCGCGGTTTGGCGGTGTAAACGATCTGCCAGTACCCAGTCGGGAACAGCTCTTGCAGCCGCCGTTCCGACTTGATGTCCTCGATGGAATAAAAGAACAGGATGTCCTTGTCCGGGTCAAAACGATACCGCCCGCCGGTCTGAGACAGCAGGTACAGAAAACGCGGCACACCGTCCGCCGCCGATTGGTCGCCGGCATCGCCGTCCGGGTCTACAATGCCGCCCGGCCAGTCCAGCAGCCCAGCTTCGATGCCGACCGCCCGATGATCCCACCAATACGGATAGGCCAGCATGAAAGCATTGCCGAATCCGCCGCCGCTTTGCGCGAAGCCGCGCAGATACGCCCCGGCTTCAGAGTACGGCGCGGGGGACGATTCAAAATAGGCCAGGTAATAATCGGTAAAATACGATCGGTAGTTGCTGCTGGCAGCCCCGAACAAAACCAGCGCCGCCAGCCCGCCGCCCACGATCATCCCACGTTTGGGCAGCAGCCGCGCCGCCGACCCAACCAGCATCGCCAGTGGCAGCGCCGCGAACAGGTAAGCCTCTGGCAGCGTGCCGCTGGTGCGGGTGGCGCTGGGGTTTTCAATCGGGTAGGCAATCGAAAATGCCGATGGCAGCAGCATAACAAACAACATCAGCGGCAGCAGCCAGTCCACCACATCCCGCCGGCGAACCATACGCGCCAGCCATGCCGCCAGGCCGACCACGAGCAGCGTGCCGGTGAACGTATCCATCGCCGCCCGGTTCGGTACGCCGTTAAACCACAGCACGTCGCCTTTCCAGTTGTACATCAGCAGCGCGCTGCGGATGTTATCCATCAGCACCGGCAGGTTCGCCCGGAATGCATCCAATCGTTCTTGCAGCGTCGCCTGTCGTTCCACCAGCTGCCCGGCTTCATCGCGGGCCAGGATTATATCGTCGCCCAGCAGGCGGCCTTCGGTCCGCATCCAGAACGAGTTGGGAAACTGCATCCAGAACGTCAGCAGCGGCACGAACACCACTGCCGCCACCACCACCAGCACGGCCAGATGCTGCACGTAACGCTGCCGTTCGGCCCACGTCCGCGCTTTAAAAATCACCGCCAGCGCCGCGCCCAATACCACCACAACCGGCAGCATCCGCGCCGCCTGGTAAGTGTACAGGCCGAACCCCAGCACCAGCCCGGCCAGGATAAAATCGCCGCGCCGGTTCGTCCGCAGCGCCCGGCTGAGGAAGATTATCAGCAGCGCCGCCACCAGCGGCGTCAGCACGATTCGCAGCCCCAGGCGGCTGAGCGCGGTATGCCAGTAGCTTACCGCCACCAGCGCCGCCAGCGCCAGACCGGCCAGGCTGCCCAGTTTCGGCTTATCCCGCCCGATCACCTCTCGCCCCATCCACCACAGCACCGGCAGCGTCAGCACACCTTCCAGCGCCGACAGCAGCTTGAGCGAGTCGAAGTCCATGCCCAGCCCCGGCAGCCGGGAAAACAAAGCCATCGCATACATCTGGAACGGCTCGCGCCCGCCGTTGTTCGGGAAAAACACCTGCGGATTGCCGTTCAGGATTCGCTGCGCGTCCAGCAGCTTTTCGACATGATCGCTGGTCATTTCCGGCGGGATGCGGCTCAATTCGTTAACGCGGAAAAATGTCCCCACCAGCATGATCGCAGCCAGCGCCAGAAAGGTCGCATTCGAGCGAATCCGCACGCGCCGAACCCACTCCCAAATCCGCTGAAATCCCCAACCGGCAGGCGCGAAGGCTGCCACCCACAGCCCGATGCTGATAAACCATGCCATCACCCCTTCCAGCCGGAATACGTTGTCGGAAGTAAAGACGCCGGTCATGATGCTGAACGCCAGCCCTGCCCCGCCCAGCACCAGTCGAACGCGCAGATTGACGCCGTTTTCTCTCGGCACGTCAAACGTCTCATCCGCTGTTGGGGGCGCAGCGGCGCGGCTGCCCCGCGCTGCCCACCATTTTTGCAGCGACGGCCAGGAAAGATAAATCTCGCTCGCCAGCCACAGCAAAAAACCGCCCAGCAGATATGGCGCGCCGACGTGCAGGCCGTACTGCTCCACTCGCTCTGCGGCCAGGATGCTGCTTCCGTATAGACCGACCAGCAGGGCAGCAATACGCAGTACGAACGCCGCCGCTTCGCGCTGCCGCGCTTGTGTTTCTTCCGGCGTCAGCGGCGCGGCGGGCGCTTCAAAAACCGACTTAAACGCCCGAAGCGGCGCTAAAACATCCTGCCTGACGCCGGAGATAGCGGGGTCGCGCCTTTGGGCCGGCGGGCGAACAAAACGCGCCATACGTTCTTTATCTTCATCAGTCGCCCGCAGAACTTCCCGAAAAACTGCCCAGGTCACGCCCGGCGCGCGCCAGAACTGGCCGATCAGCTCCGCCAGCGTCCAGTCTTCGATGCCGGTTGGTTTTTCCGAATCGGCTTTCAAATCAGTCTCACCGCCGGGGGATGGGGTTTCTTCCCCGGCGGATTTCTGCTCCCAATCCTCAAACGGTGTATTCATTCGGCCTTGCGCCCCTTGATGCACAGGTTCACCGTAGACCGTCCCGGCGGTTCGTTCATCACGTTCGGGCGGTCGAAGAAGTTTAACACCTTGAGTCCCAGATTGATGGGATTGAGCAGACTGCCCGAATTTTTGTCGAAGGCTGTCCGGTCGGCGGCATTCGCCATCGCTTTTGGCAGCGCGCCGGACTCCAGCAGCGGCTTGCCCAGTCCGTAAACCAGATTATGAATGAATGGGAAGCTGTAATGCGTGAAAGCGCGTTCTTCCTCAATGATGAAGCCCGCCGCCAGCACGCTCGCGCGCAGTTGTTCCGGCGTGTACAGCCGCACGTGGTTGGCCCAGATACCCGCCAGCGGCCCGCGTCCGATGTGCCGGTTAAACAGCGTCTCCAGCGTTTTATTGATGGGGTCCCACCAGAAAGGATAGTTGGCGTTCGGCACAGTGATGGCGACCACCCCGCCCGGTTTAAGCACCCGGTAAACTTCCTTCAGGCCATCCACATCGCGTTCGACGTGTTCCAGGATTTCCGACAAAATCACGCCGTCGAAGGTGTTATCCGGGTATGGCAGCGCATAAATGTTGGCATTGTTGAGCAGAATACCCGGCAGATGCCCAATATTCTGTCTGGCCTTCTGGATGATCTCCCAGTCCAGTTCCAGCCCCACCAGCCGGCATTGGCTGACGTACCGGAACATATTGAGATAAAAGCCCCGTCCGCAGGCGCAGTCCAGGATAAACGACTCATCCTGGGGATTAATCCACTCAAAAATCGTCCGCACGCGCTTTTTGAAAGCCATGTCGGCCTCGTTGCGCGTCATATGTTCAATCGTCGCCAAGTCTACCATCGTCATGTTTAAAGAAAATTCCCGGTACAGCCCATCCATGTATTAGTTGTGCTTCCGTTCCGGGGCGGCGTACCGGCGCAGGATGCGCTCGTAACCGTCCACCGTCTCTTTAAACGAAAAGATGCGTTCGATGTCCTCACGCGGTTTGATGTACTGTTCGCGGCTGCGGATGACTTCGACCAGCGCCTCCCCGATTGAACGCCAGTCGCCCGCTTTCGCCAGCTTGCCCATGCCCGTAACCTGCACCGGCACACGCCCGCCGGGGGTGTCGGTCATCACCACCGGCGTTCCGCTTAACATGGCCTCAACCTGCACCAGCGCGAAACACTCGGTATCGCTGGTCAGTGCCAGCACATCGCAGGCTGCGTAAAAATCGGCCATATACTGCATGTCATCCACCAGCCCGACAAAAACAAGCTGATCGCGGTACTGGTTGACCAACGCCTGATGCCGCTCCCAGGTATCTTCATAAGGGATATCGTACTCGCCCACAAACACCACCCGCGCCTGGGGATAGGTCTGGTTCACCACCTCCAGCGCCTTTATCAACAGGTCTGGTCGTTTTTCCTGCACGAAACGTCCTGAAAAACCGATCACCGGCCCGCCATCCTGTGACCACTGCGCTCGTAAAGCTTTGACCCGTTCGGGGTTGGGCAGCGGCATATGATTGGGCGGGTAAACCGGCGTTACTTTATCCAGAAACGGGCGCAGATAATATGAATGTTCGGCATAATCGCGGCTGTAAGCGATGATGCGCGCCGCCCGTTTCGCCATAAATTTATACATGACGAACATGATGTTTTTGATGAAGCTGTTCGCCAATCCCGGCGGCAGCACCAGATCGCCGTGATGCGTGACGACAACCTTTCGCCCGGCCAGTTTTGCCAGCACCGCGATCAGCGCCGTTTCCAGCATCGGCGTGTGGATGCTCACCACATCATGTTGCAGCATCAGCGCGTAGGCCGCCCAGGGATAGGCCGGCATAATCATGCCCCGGCTGATCGGAATCGGCGGCGCCCACAGCCGCACCACCCGCACCCCATTATAAATTTCGTCGTCACGCGGCAGCGACAGCTTGTAACGCGCCGTCAGCACCGTGACTTCGTGGCCGCGCCGCGCCAGTTCCTCCGCCACGCGCTGCACGTGGATGGTCAGCCCTGTTCGATGGGGGACGTAATACAGCAAACACATTAAAATTTTGAGCTTTCGACCATCTCCTTCGGCCTGCGCTTCAATCTGATCTGCCGCGTTTGCCTCAAACCTCATCGTGAACAACCACCTTACTCCGGCCCATTCCCTGGACGCCCCGCGAAAGCTGTCCCAGGGAAATGCCCTCTTGAATAAGCCCAACCATGCCGGTGCTGACGTGTACCGTCAGGTTAACGCCATGTACCACCAGCGCGAAGGCAGCAGCCACCTCGAACGGCTCGCCGTATCCAGTCGCCGCCAGCGCCAGCAGGATAGACCACTCATACGTACCCAGATTGCCCGGCACTGCCGGAACAGCGATGGAGAAGGCCACCGCCGCGATATACAGGCTGGTCGCCATCCAGCTCGCCGTATCGTAGAATGCGAACATCAGCACGTAGCCGGCAGCGACCGAAAGCCCCCAGGCGACCGCCGTCCAGCCCAGCGCCAGCAGCAGCGCGCGCGGCTGTGCCAGCGGCAGCAGGCCATCGAGAAACTGCACGAACCACACCGACAGCCGCGACAGTCCTGAACCAGAATTTTCCGCTACCCCGGCACGGTCGAACCGCCCGACTACCGCCGCCAGCAGGCGCAGCGCCAGCGTTCGCCGCCGCGAGAGCAGCACCATCCCCAGAAAAACCGCCAGTGCCAGCGGCCCGGCGGCTGCCGCCGCTGTCCGCAGTTCATCCGGCACCGGGCCGGCAGCCAGCGCCGCCGCCAGCAGCACAACCACCGCCAGCAGGTCAAGCAGCCGCTCTACGATAATCGTACTGGCCGTCTGGAAAACCGGCACAGGCGGGTCGGCGCGCGTCGCCAGATACACCCGCGCCACTTCGCCTATCCGCAGCGGCAGCACACCGTTCACCAGATAGGCTGCATTCATAATGTTGAACGCCCGCCGCAGCGGCAGTGCGCCGTTCAGCAGCCCACGCCAGCGAATCGCCCGCGCCGCCAGCCCCACCAGCAGCAGCCCTGCCGTCGGCAGCAGATAGACGTAGCGCGCCCGCGCCAGCGCCGCCCCCAACGCAGCCACATCCACCTGCGACATGATAAAAACAATTGCCAGGAGGCTGACGACTCCTCCCAAAAATCCGATACGCCAGCGGTTCACAATCGGCCTTTCGCAAAAACGCCTGTTATTATACGGCGCGGCGGTACAATTTCCTCATATTCTGAACTCACACTTTAGCATTAAGGCCGGAGGTTGAGAAGAGGTGTTTTTTACGACTGCCCGACGGCTGCCGTGTTCTGCGGCGCTTGACATCCCCCGCCGCCCGGCCTATAATATCTTCAAATTATGCGGGTGTAGCTCAGTTGGTAGAGCACTTGCTTCCCAAGCAAGGTGTCGTGGGTTCGAGTCCCATTACCCGCTCAGATGCGAAAATGCCCCTGAAACATGGGGTGTTTTTGTACAGAGCTGTAGGGATGGCCTTCTGGCCGTCCACGCGCCACCGGACACGCCCGCCCGTCTTGACCCCCTCCGGCGCCGCTCCGCGCCACCTCCCCCGAATTCAGGGGAGGGCAGTCAACAAGGCGCGCCGCCGCCACCACCGGACGCGCCGTAGGATCGGTCTTCTGGCCCTCCGCGTCCCTACTGCACCCCCTCAGATTCCAGAAGACCAGAGTTCCAGAGTCCAAAAGAAATTAAGAAGGGACGCCACCCAAAACCACCCGAAAACCGCTGTAGATGAAACGATTGAACGGGTTGCTCCTGAACCGGTAGGCGGCACGGGCATCGTGCCGATCGAAGCTCCACGAACCCCCGCGCAACACCCGACGCGCGTCGCCTTCCGGGTCATTCATGCCGGGGTGCTGGTATTCGTCCGCCCAGGCCGTCAAACACCACTCCCATACGTTGCCGCTCATGTCCAGCACCCCATACGGCGACGCGCCGTCCGGCAACAATCCCACCGCGCTGGTCTGCCCGATGCCCGTCTCGTCCGTATTGCCCTTCGCCGGGTCGAACTCATTCCCGTAAGGGTAGATCAACCCCTTCGTCCCCCGCGCCGCTTTCTCCCATTCCGCCCCGGTCGGCAGGCGGATTTGCCGGCTCACCTCATCCCCCAACCCTTTCTCCATAGGCGAAGGGGAGTCTCCCTCTCCTTTGGAGAGGGTCGGGGTGAGGTTTGAGAAACCCCTAAACAACCCTGCTGTCCAGGCGCAGCAGCGCCAAGGCACGGTCAACAGCGGCGCGCGCTTCCGGCTGCGGGTCGGTGCGCAAGCGGCGCTGTTATTAGCATACCGTAAATCGCGCGCGGATAAAACCGTGTGAAAGGGCTGTGTCGCGGCTTCGAGTCCTGTGATTTTCCCAGGGTGTAAAAAATATCCTAAAAACGTGCTGTTTTTAGCCCGGCAGGCATTGGCATAGTGTAAAATCAAAACAAATGCAGTTAAGGGGGTATCATGTCAGACAATTTTTTCAAGACACCGCTGGGGGTTATCATTACGTTTTTGGCGATCGTTGGGGCAATTGCGCTGTGCAGTAACCCGCATCTGATCTATCTGCCCATGTCAATCATTTCTTGGTTAATCTGGATTGTCCTCGGCATTGTCGTAATTGTGTTTTTACTCAAGCGCATGTAAAAAGTCCCGCCGGGCTTCTTTTGTGTTATAAAACCCCGATCATTCGTCATACAAAAAGCGATTCGCCGCTCGTCCACAACCGGCGGCTTTAACGCGCGCTTAACCCACTGCGACTGTTGGCCGGCCACGAAATCGCGCGGCGGTGTTATAATAATGGCTGCGAATGAAAAAGGCGCGCTCATGACCGGTGCGCGTCAAAATAACGCCGGCGGCCAGTTTGCGCCGCCAGACTGACATTTACCCTCAAACCGTAACACAACCTGCTCTGAATCAGGGGGAATTTGACGAACATGGCTAAAAAACGCCTTGCCATTCTAACCAGCGGAGGGGACGCGCCGGGCATGAATGCCGCCATCCGGGCTGTCGTCCGCACCGGCCTGGATTGGGGAGCCGAGGTTTATGCAATTTACGAAGGTTATCAGGGTTTGATTGACGGCGGCAGTCAAATCCGCAAAATGACATGGGACTCGGTTGGCGGCATCCTGCACCGAGGCGGAACGGTAATCGGAACGGCGCGCTGCGAGGCGTTTCGCACGCATGAGGGACGCCGCCAGGCCGCGCACAATTTGCTTAAACACCAGATAGACAGCCTGGTGGTGATCGGCGGGGACGGCAGCCTGACCGGCGCCAACCTGTTCCGCCAGGAATGGCCCATGCTGTTGCGCGAGCTGGTCGAAAGGGGCGAAATTGACCAGAAAACAGCCGACCGTCACGCCTTTCTCGCGGTTGTCGGTCTGGTCGGCTCGATAGACAACGATATGCACGGCACCGATATGACCATCGGCGCGGATACCGCCCTGCACCGCATCACCGAAGCGATTGACGCTCTTAGCAGCACCGCCGCCAGCCACCAGCGCACGTTCGTCGTCAAGGTTATGGGGCGGCACTGCGGTTATCTGGCGCTGATGGCCTGCCTTGCCACCGGCGCGGAATGGGTGCTGATCCCGGAATGCCCGCCAGAAATGGACAACTGGCAGGAAAAAATGGTCGCAGACCTCAAAGCCGGGCGTAAAGCCGGGCGGCGAGAAAGCATCGTCGTCATTGCCGAAGGCGCTCGTGACCGGCACGGCAACCCCATCGGCAGCACCGAAGTCGTCAAAGCCCTGGAAGAAGGTCTGGGCGAGGAAGTCCGCGCGACGGTGCTGGGACACGTTCAGCGCGGCGGTATGCCCAGCGCCTTCGACCGCAACCTGGGTACGTTGATGGGGTATGCCGCCGTCGAAGCTGTTTTTGACGCCACGCCGGAAACCGAGCCGCAGTTGATCTGCCTGCGCGGCAACCGCATCAAACGCGCCCCGCTGATGGAATGCGTGGAACGAACCCGCGCCGTCGCCGACGCGATCAACGCCCAGGATTACGAACGCGCGATGGAACTGCGCGGCGGCAGCTTCACCCAGGCGTTCCGCACCCTGCGAACGCTTAACCGCTCCCTGCCCCACGCCCCAACCGCCGGGCAGACACGCCTGCGGTTGGCAGTTATGAACTGCGGCGCGCCCGCCCCCGGCATGAATACAGCCGTCCGGGCGGCGGTGCGTATCGGCCTAGACAAAGGCCACACTATGCTGGGCGTCACTAACGGCTTTCAAGGGCTGATTGACGGTGAAATCCGCGAACTGGACTGGATGAGCGTCAACGGCTGGGCATCGGTGGGCGGCGCGGAATTAGGCACCAGCCGCATCACGCCCACCGGACGCCACCTGTACAGCATCGCCCGCACCATCGAAAAACATGAAATTCAAGGGCTTCTGCTCATCGGCGGCTGGACGGCCTATAAAGGCGCTTACGAGATGTACCACCACCGCGACGACTACCCGGCTTTTAACATTCCGATGATCTGCCTGCCTGCTTCCATCAACAACAACCTGCCCGGCTCCGAGTTAAGCGTCGGCGCGGATACCGCGCTCAACAACATCGCCTGGGCGGTTGATCGCATCAAACAATCGGCCATCGCCCAGGAACGCTGTTTTGTCGTGGAGGTGATGGGCCGCCGCTGCGGTTATCTGGCTTTGATGAGCGGCCTGGCAACCGGCGCGGAGCGCGTTTACCTGCATGAGGAAGGGGTCACTCTGCGCGATTTGCAGGAGGACTTAAACCAGATCGTCGCAGGCTTCAAACACGGCAAGCGGCTGGGGCTGATTATCCGCAACGAAAACGCCAACCCCGTTTACACTTCGGACTTCATGGCGGCGCTGTTCGAGGAAGAAGGCGGCGCACTGTTCGACGTGCGCCAGACCATTCTGGGACACTTACAGCAGGGGGGCGATCCCTCTCCCTTCGACCGGATTCAGGCCACCCGGCTGGCAGCCCGCTGCGTGGAGTTTTTGATCGAAAATGCGCTGGCGCATGTCCCCGCCAGCGCCTTCATCGGCCTGGGCGCGGGCGGAATTCAAATCCTCTCGATTGAGGAGTTCCCCAAAATGATTGACGAAACCCACCAGCGCCCCAAAAACCAGTGGTGGCTTGACCTGCGCCCCATCGCCGGCATCCTGTCTCAGCTCGGCCCGCGTTCCCGCCCGCCGGAGAAAAACTGATACACTGCCAACAAACCGCTGCGGAACAGGGGGCTTGAAGCCCCTTGTTCTATAATGCGCCAAATCGTTAAAATTGCGACGGCAGCGTGTAAGCCCGGTCAGCTCCCCATTGACGAACCCCAACCCCGCCGCTAGAATGACCCTATTCCGAACTTAAATATCGAGTATTACGCGACAGCAGCCCGGCCTGCGCCATACGCTGTCCGAAGGAGTCCCTAATCGTGGCCGAGAAATATGTTTTGGAGGCGCAGTCGCGCGCGACCACCGGTAAAAAAGTCAGCCAGCTGCGCCGCCAGGGGTTGGTTCCAGCCATCGTTTATGGCGCGCACATCGCACCTGTCAATATCCAGATACCCTACCGCCCACTGGAAGTGACCCTGATGAAAGCCGGCGGCACACATCTGATTGATATTCAGGTGGATGGCGGCGTTTATACCGTCCTGGCCCGCGAAGTTCAGCGGGATGTCTTACGCAGCGACATCCTGCATGTGGACTTTTTCGCCGTGGATGAGGCGACTAAAATCCGCGTGGAAGTGCCGATTCATTTCGTCAACGAAAGCCCGGCGGTGGAAGCGCGCCTGGGGGTGTTGATGACCGGCCCCACCACCCTTACTGTCGAAACGCTGCCGAGCAAACTGTTAAGCCAGATTGAAGTTGACATTTCCGGCCTGACCGCCGTCGGTGATGCCGTTTATGTCCGCGACCTGAAACTCGGCCCGGACGTGACGGTTGTAAACGACCCGGATGAAATGATCGTGCGGATCAGCCAGACGGCAGCCGCCCGCGCGCTTGAAGAAGAAGAAGCCGAAGAAGTGGTTACGCCTGCCGAAGTCGAGATTATTCAGAAGGGCAAAGTCGAGGAAGACGAGGAATAATTTCCTCACTCATCACATTAACATCTTTACAGGGGCGTGCGGTGCGCCCCTGTTTTATTTCTGGCAGCGGTTTATCTACGCGCCGTTGTCATGGTCGCTTCCGCCGTTGTCCATGACCGTCAAACTGACCACTTCATCACCTTCGGCCAGATGCATCACCACCACACCCTGAGCATTACGCCCGGTTTCGCGGATTTCCGCCAGTTTTGTCCGCAGCACCACGCCAAACTTGGTCATCAGCATAATATCATCATCCGGGTTGATACAGCGCATGGCGACAATTGGCCCGGTTTTGTCATTCCGCGCCAGCGTGCGAATACCGACGCCGTACCGCCCCTGCGACCGGTAATCTTCCAGGAGTGTGCGTTTGCCAAAGCCGTTGCGCGTCACCACCAGCATATGCGTATGGTCGGCGCACACCACGTCCATGCCCGCCACCCAGTCGCCAGCTTCCAGCCGGATGGCATTAACGCCGGCTGCCGGGCGTCCCATCATCCGCACTTCGGACTCGTGGAAGCGGATGCTTTGCCCATTCTGCGTCACCAGAATGACATCCTGATCGCCGTCGGTAAATTTCACCCATCCCAGGTAATCGTCGCTGTCCAGCGTCATAGCAATCAGGCCGCTTGGCCGCACCGCCGCGAATTCCTTCAGCGCCACCCGCTTGATACGCCCCTGCACCGTCGCCATGACAAAATAACCGTCATGGTCGAACGATTCTACCGGCAGCACGGCAGTGATATACTCGTCTGGCGACAGATTCAAAACCGTGTGAATCAGCGTCCCTCGGTTCGCGCGCCCCGTTTCCATAATGCGGAACGCCCGCTCCGAATAGACCTTTCCCTTATCGCTGAAGAACAGAATCGTATCGTGATTGTTGGCGGTGAAAATTTCAAACAGCACATCTTCTTCTTTGGTCGTCATCCCGATGACGCCCTTGCCGCCCCGCCGCTGCGCCCGGTAAGCGGTCGCCGGGACTCGTTTGATATACCCCCGCGTGCTGAGCGAGATGATAACCTGCTCATCACGCACCAGGTCGGCCTCATCGAATTCAGTGTTCACGCCGCGCAGGATTTGCGTCCGCCGCTCGTCGCCGTATCGTTCAGCCATTTCCAGAATATCGGCGCGAATCAGATCGCGTATTTTGGCGGGTGACGCCAGCAAATCTTCCAGGTAGGCGATGCGCGC
>QUBZ01000167.1 GCA_014338005.1 Chloroflexota bacterium
CATTGACGCCCACGCTGACGCCCACACCAACGCTCACCGCCACCTTCACGCCTACGCTCACGCCCACGCTGACGCCGACACCCACGCTTTCCCCGACGGCCACACTCACGCCCACCCCCACGCCGCCGCTGTGGACGCTGACGCCGGTCACGAACGCCGGTGCGCCGCCTTTCCAGCACCAGCCGGCGGATTTTGCCCCTACCGCCGGGTGGAGCTGTGAGGATTTCCCCTGCGAGGATGACATCGCCGGCTTTTTGCAGCGGATTCGCGTCCCGGCGGGTTACAGAGTCGAACCGGCGGGCAAATTCCCCGGCCAGCCGATGCAGATCACCTACGGGCCGGATGGCCGCCTGTACGGTACGGTACTGGAAAACGGCACGCGGAACGGCGCGGTTTATGCCCTCAACCCGGACGGCAGCGCCGCGCGGTACAGCGGCGATTTAATCTCGCCGGTAGGGCTGGCCTTCCAGCCGGGGACGGACGTGTTATACGTCACAGCGCGGGTGACGCCGCTGCAAGGCGGCGGCCTATGGCGCGTGCAGCCGGGCGGCGCGACCGAGCTTGTGCTGGATGATTTACCATGCTGTTTTTCGATCATTGATAACCAGCCCAACGGCATCGTATTCGGGCCGGACGGCTACCTGTACATGGGCATCGGCAGCCTGACCGATCACGGCGAATCGACGCAGCCGGAATCGAAACCCTTCGCCGACGTGCGCCCCGACGAAGCGGCCATTTTACGCATCCAGCCGCACACCGGCGAAATTTCCGTCTATGCCAGGGGAATCCGCAACCCGTATGACCTGACCTTCGGCCCCGATGGGCAGATGTACGCCACCGATACCGGCATCCTGGCCGGGCCGGGCGACCGGCTGCTGGCCGTCAGCCCGGAGGCTTTTTACGGCTGGCCGTATTACCGGATGCGCGGCTGCGAGGACTGCCCCCCGCGCGCCGCCGAGGTGATCGCGCCTGACCTGTACAGCTTCCCGGATTTTACGCTGCCGCGCGGGCTGGTGGCCTACACCGGGACGCAGTTCCCGGCCAACCTGTTCGGCCATCTGTTTGTGGCGCTGTGGAACGGCACGCCAACCGCCCAGCGCATCGTCCGCATTGACCCGAACGACTGGCGGCTGGGGCGCGAGGATTACACGCCGGAGCCGTTCGTGACCGGGTTAATCCGCCCGGTGGACGTGGCGCTGTCGCCTGATGGCGCGCTGGTGGTGGCCGATTTTATCTACGGCCACGTCTGGCGAATTGTTTATATAGGCGTCGGGTGAGGGCGAGACAGTAGGCTACAAGGGCGCTCCGATAGTGGGCGAGACAGTGGGCTTAAGCCCACTGTCAGCAAATCCACTGCCAGTCCCCCGCGCCATCCGTTACAAGGTAGTTTTGTCATCGCCTTCTTGCGCGTCTGGCTCGGCAGGGGGCATTTCTTCCGGCGATTCGGGCAGATCGGGCAGCGCATCTTGCGGCGCGTCCTGCGGCTCAGCTTCGGCGCTGACGGCGGCAGCTTCGCCCTCAGCCGCGACATCCGTCCCCCAACGCTGCGTAAAGCCCACCCGGCGCTTCTCCGGTTCCAGGTGGCTGATACGCAGGCTGAGACGGTCGCCTTTTTTGACGTAGGAATACGGCTCTTTTAACGAACCGTCACCCATTTCGCTGAGGTGCAGCAGCCCTTCCAGGCCGTCGTCCAGGGCGATAAATGCCCCGAAGTCCACCACGTTCGTGACGACACCCTCCACCAGCTGGCCTTCGTGATAGCGTTTGTCGGTATCTTCCCAGGGGTCGCTTAACAGGCGCTTGCGGCTGAGCGCGATGCGATTGGACTCGCGGTCGAGGTTCAGCACGTAGACATCAATTTCGTCGCCCACCTTCAGCACATCGCGGGGGTGATCTACGCGATGCCAGGCCAGTTCGCTGACGTGAATGAGGCCGTCCGCGCCGCCCAGGTTGACGAACGCGCCAAAGTCTCGCAAGCCGGTGACGGTGCCTTTTACGATGTCGCCCTCTTTGAGTTCTGCCAGCAGGCGAGCCTTCTGGTGGGCGCGCCATTCTTTCTGGGCTTCGCGCTCGCTGAAGATCAGGCGGCGGCGGTCCTGGTCTACTTCGATGACCTTAACGCCCAACTGCCGGCCTTGCAGTTCGGTCCACACGTCGCGGCGCTCGTTGGACATATTCACGGACACCAGATGCGAACTGGGGATGAAACCTTCCAGGCGGTTCCAGCGCACCAGGATGCCGCCCCGGTTGTGGCCGGTCACGCTGACCTCGACCACTTCCTCGGATTGAAGCAGCTGGCGCGCTTTTTCCCAGTCGTACTGCTGCAAACCCATGTTGATCGAAACGATCAGGTTATCGTCCTGATCGCGGGGATTGAGGACGTAGACCGGCACTTCGGCGCCCACGCGCAAGCCGTTCCGAACTTCGGGATCAAGCCGTTCGATGTCCTGGGAAGGCACGATGCCGTCCTGCTTCGCGCCCATATCCACAATGATCTCGCGCGGATCAATTTGCAGGATAACCGCATTTCGAATCTCGCCCCGACGAGGCGGCGTATACATAAACTCCGAAGATTCCAGTAAACGCTCAAACTCTGACATATTATCCGGTTGACTGTGGTTCGTAGGTAAACTCATTCAAATCTCCTGCTCGTGAATGTGGTATTTTGTACGGGAACACCCAAACCCGTTAGTCAACGCTACCGGCGGACTTCAAACTCTTTCCGCTGGATGATATGGGTTTCAACCTGCTTTAACCATTCGGCCTCGGCCTGGCAAACCGCCAGAGCATAATCTACCACCCAGGCTTCCTGCAAGTTGGCCGTTTCATCCCGCTCGTTAACGAGCGATTTTCGAGTCGCTTCGAGTTCCTCGCGCCGCGCCATCACCAGCGCCAGCAAATCTTCCGCCGATAGATTTCTGGCAAGATACAGCTTGAGCAAAAACTCCCGGCGCACCTGGTCGGCGGCAGCCGGGCGTTTCAGCCACTCAAGAAACTCCCGCTGTCCCTGATCCGTAATCCGGTACACTTTTTTCGATGGTCGCCCGGTCTGCGCCACCTCCCGCATCTGAACCGCATCTTCCGCCAGCAGTTTGTGCAGCGTAGGATACAACGTCCCGTAACTGGCATTGGTGATGATGCCCAGCGCGGAGTGAACCTGTTTTTTAATATCATAGCCCGACATCGGGCCATCCATCAGCAGCCCCAGGATCAGGTATCGGTGTAGCATAACTCTCAGGATAATTTAGACAACGATAAAACAAAGTATATCCCTACGAGATATGCTATAACAAGGTATAGGTCGGTTTAATAGTGGTATGAATGTTATAACGAACCGCCGCGCCGTTATAAATTACTAACCACATTGAATTATAGCAGAAAATTAAAGACCGGGTATAGAGAATTTAATTAACATCCGGCGCGCCCAGTTTGATGCCTTTCAACCCGCGATCTAACTCCCAGGGATACACGATGAAGGAATCGGTGATCGCGCCGTAAAAATCCGGCTCGGCTTTGTCGAACAGCGAGCGGTAGGGGTTGTAATGCAGCACGCAGGTATACGGAATGCCGCCGGAAACCTGGACGCGCCCCTTCACGGCGGTGCTGGTTCGCCCGCTGCCCCACACATCATCCACGATCAGCGTGCGCCGCCCTTTGAGCAAATCTTCGCTGGGGAACTGTAAAAACGACGGCCAGGCCATCAAGCCGGCGGTCTCGGTGGACGGAAAATCAACGGCTGCCGTCAGCACGTGCCGGATGTCCAGCGCCTCGGCCAGCAGGCCGCCGGGGATAATCCCCCCGCGGGTGATGAGAACCATCGCGTCAAACGCGCCGACGATCTTCAGCGGCGGCAGCAGCACGTCCACCAGACGATCCACGTCCGCCCAGGTCAATACTTCGTGTTTGATCGGCCCCTTTGGGTCTGCCATCCGCGCCACCCTTCTCCAAATTTTCGCATCATGATAAAAATATTAACGCGCCGTCTGTAAGAATCAAAAATTAAAAACAACCGGGCGTGTTTTCGGCGTGTTAAGCCGCTTACCGGCGCGGCTGCATCCCTCCCCGATCTTTTGATAGCGCCTGTGTAAGAGATATGTTAAAATTCGATCAAGTCACGCAACCAACGCGCTGTCGTTGTGTAATATATAATAGCTGTTTGTCTTGCTTTTAAACTCACCGCCCAGGCCGATTGGTTACGCCGGTTTATGGACTGATTTTAAGTGTGGTTGATATGGGGATATAAAGGCCGTGAATTCTTTTCCGCCTCCGGTCAATTCCCCGGCCTGGACGGGGCGCACCAAACGAATCATCGCTTTTTCGCTCGCCATCCTCATCGGTCTGGCGCTGCTGCGCTTCAGCGAAACCATCCCTATGGTCATCGTGGCCGTCGTCCTGGCCTATCTGTTCACCCCGCTGGCGCAGGGCATTGATGCGCGGATGGTAAAAATCGGCCTGCTGGCGCGCGGCCCCCATCGCAGCCTGTCGGTGCTGCTGACATTCGCGGTTGTGATTGCGGTGATTATCGTTTTAATCCTGGTTGTCGTGCCGGCCATCGCCAACCAGTTCGAGGAATTCGGTAGCCGCATTCCGCCCCTGCTGGAAAACCTGGGCGAGACGCTGGAGGAGGCGCTCAACCAGCCGCTGACCTTCAACGGCGAGCCGATCATCATCAACGGCGAGCCGTTCATCCCATTAAACAGCCTGCGCCAAATCACCGGCACGCCGGGTAATGAAGAAGTCCTGCGGCTGGAAGACCTGAATCTGGTCGAGGCCACACGGTCTTTCATCAGCACGCTCACGCTTCCGGCTTTCAGCTTTTTGGGCGGCGCGCTGACCGCGATTGTTAACCTCATCTTCATGTTTTCGATGATGTTTTACCTCATCCGCGACGGCGCGGTTTTTATCGGGCATCTGGTGGAGGCCACACCGCGCAGCTACCGCAACGATCTGCGCCGTATCCTGTACGAACTAGGACAGGTGTGGAATGCTTACCTGCGCGGCCAGCTTACCCTCAGCCTGGTGATGGGTACGACTGTTTTTCTGGTGGCGACGCTGTTGGGTGTGCCAAGCCCGATCACCCTGGGCGTCATTTCCGGCCTGCTGGAGTTCATCCCCAGCATCGGGTCGGGGCTGGCGATTTTCCCGGCGGCGCTGCTGGCGCTGTCGTCGCGCTCGGCTACCCTGCCATTCCTGGAAGGCGCGGTGTTCGCCGTCGTCGTGATTATCGTTTGGGCCATCTTGCAGAATATCGAGGCCATCGTCCTGGTGCCGCGTATCATGGGCGGCAGCCTGAACCTGCACCCCTTCGTCGTCATCGTCGCCGTCATCATCGGCGCCAGCCTGGCCGGGGCGCTGGGTGTCATCCTGGCCGCGCCGGCGGTTGCCAGCCTGCGGGTTATGGGGCAATATATGTACGGGAAGCTGCTCGATCAGGACCCCTTCCCGCCGCCGAAATCGCGCCCGGTCTATCCATCGCTGGTGGACTCGGCTCTGGTGCGGCGGGGACGGGCGGCGGGCCAATGGGCAGCCTCCGAGGCGCGCCGCATCTGGCAGTCGGAGCGTTTGAGCGGCTGGCGCAAGCGGCGCATTTTTCGCGGAGTGCATCTTCGCGCCCGTAAAGAACAATCATCGAGGCAATTTTTCCGGGGCGCGCCGTTTCGTGGTTTTACCACCCATATCCGCGCCTGGTTAAGGAGACACGAAGATCATGCCTGACGAAGTGCATACCGAAGAACTGGTCGCTACCGAAAACTACATCATCTGGATTTCGCACGAGCCGGACGGGGAAACCGGCTTTCATATTGAATTGGGACAGGTGACGGCGCACCTGTTCCGCGAGGAATGGGACGAACTGCTGGCGCTGATGGCGAAATTCGACGGCGACCCGGCAGCGCCGCTGGAAAGCGAAAATATGGCGATTTCGACGCTGGAAGCCGGCGACGACGATGATTTTTATTACCTTGAACTGGCGCAGGCCACGCTGAACTTTTTGCCGGACGACTGGCAGGAATTCGCCGCTTTGATTCAATCCGCCCGCGACGAGCTGGCTAACCGCCGCTGATGGTCGATTCGCCGCTGAAGCCCCAAATGATGGAGGCGATGGTCAAACATCTGCCGCCCGGTGGGGCGACTTTGCGCCTGCTTGACCTGCATGGCCGGGCAGCGGCGCTGGCCGAGCTGCGCGGTGACCTGGACATCGTGCCGGTTGGCGATCCTGCCGGCTGGATGGTCGAGCCGGGCTGCGCTGATGCGGTGACGGCCTATGACTGCGCGCCGGACGCTGCCCTGCTGCGCGCCGCCCTCAATGCGCTGCGGCCCGGCGGGCGGCTGATTATCGCCAGCCTGGCGGGCCGCCCCGGCGAGGCGCTGGTGCGGGCGCTGGAATCGGCGGGGTACACCCGTATTCTGGTCGAAGCAGCGGTCGAAACCCCCGCGCCTACCGGGGTTTTGATGCGCGGCGAGAAGCCCCATACCGAAGAACATCCCGTTGATCGTGTGCGGCAGGTATCCGCCCGCGACGAAACGCCGCGCGCCGGGCGCTACGTTTACCTGCTGGTGCGGCAGTCGCCGGATAAACCGGTCTGGGCGCTCCAGCCGGAGGAAGTTGTCGCTTGGAGTGCTGCCGCTGCTGCCGGAGACGCCGAAACGGTGCTGCTGGCCTTCAGCAGC